>JACQEN010000234.1 GCA_016200585.1 Deltaproteobacteria bacterium | reverse complement strand
GCAGCGCATGACCAAGCGACCGCGCTCCGTCACCCCACTCCACAACGACGGTCTGGATGTTGCTCTCGGAATCGGTCGATGTGTCGACCACCTGCATACCCCAGGTGCTCGCCGTAAAGGCGCAGGTGGAGCTGGCGACCGGCGCCGTGTTCACCGCAGTCAACGAGGTTGAGCGAGTTACCGAGCCGACCTTCTTGCCGTTCGATGCCAAGCTCACGGTCAGCGTAATCGATTTCGAGCCGCCCGTCGAATACGTGTGCGTGCCCGGATTTGTCGAGGTATCGGAACCTTCACCCCAGTTCCAATCGTACGTGAGGGTGGGGCACGACCCACCGCAGTTGACGATCGGTGCTGTGGTGACCGTGAGGCCGCTGGGAGCGATCGTAAACGTCGTCGGGTAGCTCACTCCAGAAGCGTCGTGCATACCGGCGGCAACCAGAGCCAGCTTCGCACGCGTGCGGTAGAGGGCGGGAGCATGGTGCATATGCTGCGCATCTTCCACGGTTCCGCCACCGTGACACTGCCCGCAAGCGTGGTCGAGGTCGACCCATGCAGCGTTGGTATAGGAGCCGTCCGCTGCGGTGTTGGCCTGCGTCGTTCCCATCGTTACGTAGGACGGATCGGTGCTGATACGCCATAGGTGCATGACGGAACCGGTTTCAGAAGAATCCGGCATGTGACACTTTTCACAAGCGGAGCTCGGGTTGGTTGCGACGTTGGCGAGCGGCGTTCCGGTGCCGCCAAGGTGATTGATCGTCGCCAGGTTGATCTGCGGCGCGTTGGTAACCGAGGCTTCGCCGGTTGGATGACTGTGGCAGGTGGTGCACTCGCGACGCAGCGGCTCGGCCTCTGGATTGGTAGAGCTTAGAGACCAGTGGACGTCGTGACAGGTCATGCAGTTGCCCTGGTCGGTGGCCGGGAAGGCGACGCCAGAGGTTGAACCGGCCGCTTCGCCGTCCGCTGTCCAGAAGGCGGCGGCTCCGGTCGTTGGGTTGGTACAGAAGGCGTTGGTGGCGGTATCGAGATTGGGAATTCTCTTCGCTTCCGTGCCGTCGAAGTATGTCGTGACGATACTCCCGCCGGCGAACGGCTTGTAACATCCGGCACCGCTCGTAGTGATCAAGCTTGGTACGCCCGCTGTGCCAGTGGTGCTCCAGATGAAGCTGTAGCCGGAGTCCGACTGCGCCTGGCAAGTCGTCTGGGTCTCCACGCAGCGATTGGTGCCGGAGTCCCACGTCTTCCCAGCAGCGCCGGTACAAATGCCCATGTCGTAACACTTGCTGGTGACCGCGTTCCACACTCGGTTGCCGCCCGGAGTCGCCGGACAGTTCGTGGCACTGTTGCAGGTCAGGTTGCTGGCGGCGCCACAGGTGGCCAAGCTGGTTACATCAACGCCGTTGGTCGCGGTGGCGGCATCCGTCACCTCGGAACCGGTACGACAGATCATACCGTCGAAGCTGCTGCTGTAGTTTGTCTTGGTAATGATGTCCAACTTGTTGCTGGTGCCCGCGTACTTGGCATGCGGACTGTTCAGGAATTCGTTGGCGATCGGAGCCAGGTTCTTGGAAGTGAGAGCGAAGTCGCCGGAGGAAACCGGGATCACGCTCGCCGGGCTGGTGCTTTCCGGAACCGCTGCTGTGCCGTGACAGGTGAAGCAGACGCCAGTCACGTGCGAGCCGTATTCGGTCTGGTTGTGGCCGGAGGCGCCTCTCGGCACACCGCCTGTGCAAACCCCACCGCCGGTGCATACGGCACTCGTCGTACACGCGGTGCCGTTGTTCGTTCCGCCGGTGCACACCTTGGTTGGATAGATGATGGTGCCAACGTCTTGAGCGGTTGGCCTACCGGTGGCGTGGCAAATCTCACACTGAACACCTTTGAGTCCCCAAGCGTCGCCGACATGAGTGAACGGAGCGGTGTCGCCGGCCAGCTTGTGGCCCGTTTCCACGTACCCGGGCTTGTAGCGCTCCATGTACGCTCTCGACTCATCGGTGTGGCATTTCGTACACACGCTTCCCGTGCCGCTGAAGAACTTCCCACCGCCCGCCGCGATCAATGTCGTGGCGTCGAGCTTCTTCACTGTTGAATCAGAAGCTGCGCACACACCGCCGCCGGTACCCGGACAGTCGGCAACTTGCGTAGCGACGGTACAGGCCAGTCCGGCGTTCGTTCCACCGGTGCATCCGAGCGAGGTTGTCACAGTTTGATTGGTCGCGTACGGGGCAACGCCGGTCCCGACCGGAAGCCAGTTGTCCCACGTCGCACCAATGGCCAAGCACGCCCCCTGGCTAGCAATTGCGCTCAGGTCGACGCAGGTGCCAGCCGTCGCAGATCCGGTTCCGCCAGCGCACAGAGCGACCGAAGGAATCGCCCCATCCGCACCGCGGAGATCAGCATTGAGGTAGCCCTTCACACCGTAAGCATAGAGACAGTTCGGGCTCGAAAATGACCAGCCCAGTCCGGCATCATACGAAGCCTGGCTCTGGTACTTCACGCCGTCGGTACCGGCCGTCCATTCCGAGGCTGCCTTGGTATTGCTGTTGTGCCAGGAAGGACATCCAGCGCCGGTGTTTTCCAGGTTGTAGGCACTGCACTGACCGCCTCCGGTGCACGGCGTGTTGCTGTTGCAGGCCGTACCCGCTGCTGTGCCGCCGACACATACGCCGGTCACACTGGTCATGCGCATCGACGTGTAACAGAAGCCGAGATTGGCAGCGGAGGTTACGCCGTGGCCGCCCGAAAGGTCCGGAAGCGTTCCATCGGACTTCACGCCGCCGTAGATCCACCCATACGCGGAGCAAGCACCGTACGGATGACCGAAGAGGCCGTCGGCGAGTACACCGCCCTTTTCCTGACAGTTCGCGGCGGTGTTGTCCAAGTCGAGGCGGGAAATACCGGCGCGCGTCGACGCGTTGATGCACAAGCTGGCGGAATAGGCGTGCCTGGCACCATCGTTGGGTGCGACGCAAGCGTGCGCCGCGCTGTCACCGTCGGTGGCACCCTGAACCGTGCATGCAGAGGTGTCGAAACACTTCTGCAGGGCGGCAACCCAGGTCAAGCTGCCGTCGGCCTTCGTGCAGTTGGTGGAGACGTTGCACGCCTTGGTGTAGGGCGCCACGCCGCTCGTCGGACAGGTGCTTCGGGAAGTCACGTCGGTTGCCGTCAATCCCGTCAAGCCGGTCGTGTACGCCACGCAGTCTCGGAAGTTCGTCGCCGGCACGACGGTCATCGTACCGTCGGTCTTGAGACCGCTGACGCAAAATCCATCGCTGGGATTGTCGTAGACCCCCGGGCTCGTCGAAACGGTCCCGTCCGTAAGGTACATCGCCCGTGCCGGGCCTGCGTGCAACAGCAGCAGAATCGAAAGAATCGTTCCCGCCGTTACCGAAGCCTCCACGAAGAACCCTCTTTTCTCTCTATTCATGGTTTACAGCTCCCTCGTGTCCCTGTTGCCGTTCTGATCGGCCACTAGACCTGCGTTTCACTCACCCTTGGGGTTTCCCCCCAGCAACTTGTGGGCCCAAGCTGGAAGGCCACGTGTCCAAACAGTCGCACCCCACATTCATCGGGTGAGGCGTAGCACCCTCAATAATCTCCCGGTCGAAATCCTTCCCATCATTAGTAACTCAATGAACCCTCTGGCGGCAGAAGTCTATCGATTTATGAACCGACCGGTAGGAAGGCTGCCACATGCGCAATAAGGATGCAGAATCGAATCAGGATACGCGATACCAACGTATTGCATTCCTGATACGGCACTTGAATAGTCCGGCAGAAATTGAGCTGTACTCCTTGCCCATGTGGAGATTCGCGCTCCCCGCGCAGGGCGAGAGGGCGAGTAGGACAGCCACGGATTTGCGCAGCCTGAATTTGCCAAGCCGGTTGGCAAGACTGGGGCTGGTCGAGTAAGGTCGCGACACGGCACATGGCTATGGAGCTCAACCCGTTCGCATACGCTTTTCATGAGAATCCCTATCCGATCTACCGCTGGCTGCGCGACCAAGCTCCGGTCTATCGCAACGAGGCGATGGGCTTCTTCGCGCTGTCGCGCTACGACGACGTCTTCCAGGCTACCATCGACTTCGAGACCTACAGCTCGGCGAAGGGCACGGTCCTCGAAATCACACCGGAGATGGTCGAGATGTTTCCGATTATCCTGTTCATGGACCCGCCGCGCCACACACGTCTCCGCCGTCTGGTCAGCCACGCCTTCACGCCGCGCCGCATCGCCGCGCTCGAGCCGGTCGCCCGGCAACTGGCGGTGCGCCTCCTCGACGACGTTTTCGAACGCCGCGAGTGCGATTTTGTGCGCGACTTTGCCGCCATCCTGCCCATCGAGATGATCAGCACCCTCGTCGGCGTACCGCCGAGCGATCGTACCTGGGTGCGGGAGCGGACCGATGCCTCACTGCATCGGGAGCCCGACCGGCCGGAGTTCCCCGAGTCGGCGCTGGCCGCCAATGCCCAGCTCGTCCAGTATTTCAGCGGATTGGTGCAAGAGCGCCGCAAGCAGCCACGCAACGACATGACCAGCTTGCTGCTCGAAGCTGAGGTCGAGAACGATCAAGGCGAGAAGGAACGCCTCACCGACTTCGAAATCGTCGCCTTCTGCGGTCTTCTATCCGGAGCGGGAAACGAAACCGTCACCAAACTGCTCGGCAACGCCGTCGTCTTGCTGGCCCGCCATTCCGATCAACGCCGGCAATTGCTGATCGACCCCAATCGTATCCCCGATGCAATCGAGGAAGCGCTACGCTTTTGGCCGCCGGCACAGTACTCGGCGCGCACCTTGACGCGCGACATCACCCTGCATGGCGTCACCATGCCGCGCGACGAGCGTGTCTTGCTACTCACCGGCTCTGCTTGCCGCGACGAACGCAAGTTCGGCGACGCCGACGCCTTCCGCATCGACCGCCAGACTTCTACCCAGCTGGCCTTCGGTTACGGCCTGCACCACTGCCTCGGCGCGTCGCTGGCGCGCCTCGAAAGCCGCGTCTCCCTCGAAGAGCTGCACGCCCGTATTCCGGAATACCAGATCGACGAAACACGCTGCGAACGAGTCCACATGAGCAACGTGCACGGCTTTGCCAGCGTACCGATGAGCTGGTGAGCCAGGATGAAACGGCCATGATGACCGAAGCTCCGCCCACCCGTGCACAGCTACGTTCACCTGACATTCAACAACGTCATCGTGCGCTTCAGCGTCTACTTCGCCAGCAACTTCGTGCTGCTGGCGCTGTGGGCAACGTTGTTGTTTCGGCTCGTCACCACCGGCTAGCCAGAACCGCGCTACTGGTCGTCGATCTTCCCGAGCAGTCGCAGCAACCCGTCGAGAATGGTCACCGGGTGCGGTGGACAGCCGGGAATGTACAAGTCGACCGGCAACAAGCTGTCTGCACCGTTGCGCACCTCGGGGTGATCGACATACGGGCCGCCGGAAATTGCACAAGCGCCGACGGCGATAACCAGCTTGGGTGCCGGGACGGCGTCGTAGGTCTTCTGTAGCGCCAGCACCATGTTTTTGGTGACCGGTCCGGTGATCAGCAATCCGTCCGCATGGCGCGGTGAGGCCACGAACTGAATTCCGAAGCGCCCGAGGTCGAACACCACCGTATTGAGAACGTTGACGTCGGCCTCGCACCCATTGCAGCCGCCGGCGCTGACCTGCCGCAGCTTCAAGGAGCGGCCGAACAAGCGACGGCTCTTGCCGTCGAGGGCTTTGGCGAGCCCAAAGGCATTGTCGTTCAGCAGCAAGTCGTCGCGCCTGCGAGTCGCCAAGCGGTGGTCCTGCGTAAAGCGGATCGCGCCTTGCGGACAAGCCGTCTCGCACTCCGAACAGAACAAGCAGCGCCCCAGATCGAGTTGCACGCCGCGCCCGTCGTTGCGGATGGCATCGGTCGGACACGCCGCCGCACAGTCGCGACAGCCGTCGGGACAACGCGTTGCATCGAATATCGGTCGGCCGCGGAAGCGATCGGGCAGAACCGGCGCGCGCGCCGGATACGATATCGTGCGATAGCCCTGTTGCAGGCGCGTGCGTAGCAGCTTCAACACGGATTTTGCCGGTTAGAGGTCATGTCCACAGTACGACAGGTTGAAGCTCTTGTTGCACAGTGGGAAGTCGGAGACTTGTTGATCGCGTAGCGCGATCGCCAAGCCCATCCAGTTGTGAAACGACGGATCGACGACTTTGTAGTGCGAAAAACAACCGCGGTCGTTGGTCAGACCGACGTGACAGATCTCGCCACGCCAACCTTCGACGAGGGAGACGACCAGCGCGTTCGCGGCAAGCGGGCCGACATCTACTCGTGTCGTTCCTTCGTGCAACGCCGACAATTGCTCGCGCACGAATGCCACGGAGCGTTGGATCTCGAGCCAGCGGACGTAGGCGCGGGCAAAGACGTCGCCGCTGTGCCAGGTTGAAACGGGAATCTGCGCGAAACGGAAGATGCCGAAGGGAAACTCGCGCCGCACGTCACGGTCGATTCCACAGGCACGGGCCGCCGGACCGACCAACCCCAAAGCCGCACAGTCGGCGCGCGACACCACACCCGTCTGTTCGAAACGCGCCGGTACCGACGGCGTTTCCCACAGCAAATTGACGGCGCTGGAGACGTCCGCGAATGCGCCGTCGAGCGACTTGAGCAGCGTTGCGCGACGATTTGTGTCGACGTCGAACCCAACGCCGCCGGGCCGGACCAGACCGCGGCCGAATCGGCTGCCGCAAACAAGCGCCGTCATGTTCAGAAAATCGCCGCGAAGGCGCCCGCAGTACGCCGCCGTCGGCAGGTAGCCGATGTCACCCGCCAACGCACCGAGGTCGCCCGTGTGATTGGCGAGCCGTTCGAGCTCGAGGGCAATTCCGCGCAGCTGCTGTGCGCGCGGCGCGACGCGACAACCGGCCAGCGCCTCGACCGCACCGCAATAGGCCGTGGCGTGGCCGATCGACGTATCGCCGGCCAATGTCTCCATGTAGTGAATCGTACGCTTGCCTGGTCCGCCAACCAGAGCGCGCTCGACGCCGCGGTGCTGGTAGCCAAGCGAGATTTCCAGGTGCAGGACACGCTCGCCATGACATTGGAATCGGAAGTGTCCGGGCTCGATGATTCCGGCATGGACCGGACCGACCGCGACCTCATGCACCTCCGCGCCTCGCACCGTGAAGAAATCGGTGACACCAATGGTGCCGCCGCCATCACCCTTGCACCACGGAGCATGGAAGCGGATCGGCTTCAACCACGGATGTCCGTTTGGGTGGACCCCCGACTGCTCGGCAATTTCGCGCTCGAACCAAGCGGCTTGCGGGCATTCTTGGCTGATGGCCGCGTACGAATCGCCGACCTCCGCCGAGCACACAGCCAGCGTACCGCTCGCGTCTTCGGTAAGAATTGCAACCAGGCGCACCGCGTCCGAGTCCCCTCGGTGCGCGAAGAGCGCCACAATACGCCCCCCGGCTGCGACCGCTTGCAAGACGGTCGCGCGCAACTCGGCGATGTTGAGCTGCGGGATCGCCTGCAACGGGACTGCTTCGCCGTTTCTCACCGGGCGTGTGGTCGCGCTTGTCGTCATGCGCTCACCCAAGCGTCCGTGCGGCTTCTTCGATCAATCCGCGCAACGCCTGCGGCACGTAGAGTCCGAGGACGAGCACAAGCACAGCGAGGATTGCCGGTGGCAAGACCGACAGCACCGATTCGCGCCCGCGGTCGCGCGACACGTCGCCACCGACCGGCCCCTGTGCCATGCGCAGCACCGCCGTCGTCATGCCGATGAAGACAACCGCCAGCAGCGCAAGGTATGTAACCGCGATCGCCGTGCGTCCTTGATCCAGAGCGCCTTTCAAGATCGTCAGCTCGCTCAGAAACGGGCCGAACGGTGGCGAACCGGTGATGGCAAGGAATCCCGTGATCCACAGAACTCCGGAGATCGGCAGCAGACGCAGCACGCCGCGAACGTCGGTTGTCGACTTCGAGCGATAGGCAGCGAGAATGTTCCCGGCAACCAGGAAGAGCATGGCCTTGGTGAGCGAATGATTCACGGCGTGCAGCAGCGCTCCGAATGTAGCGGCCCCGCCCAATCCGACGCCGAGCGCCAGGATGCCCATGTGTTCGACGCTGGAGTACGCCAGCATGCGCTTGTAGTCTGCCTGCCCAGCGATGAACACCGCGGCCAAGCCGATCGACATGAGGCCGAAGATCACCAGGAGATCCCTGCCGAACGCACCCTCTCCTGCCGCCACGCAGACTTCCTGGATGCGCAAGATTCCGAGGAAAGCGCAGTTCAGCAAGCAACCCGATAGCAGTGCCGACACCACCGACGGCGCTTCACTGTGCGCGTCGGGCAACCAGGTGTGCAACGGCGCGAGACCCATCTTCGTCCCGTAGCCCACGAGCAACAGCAAAAACGCCGCGCGCAGCCACGGCGCGTGCAATTGTCCGGCTTGGCGCACCAGATCACCCAAGACCAAGGGAACCGCATTGCCGATCTGATCGGAGGCGGCGACGGCGAGAAAAAAGTTGCCGAGCAGTGCAAGGGCGATCCCCACCGAACAAATGAGCAGGTACTTCCAGGTCGCTTCCAGGGAACGGTGATGGCGATGGAAGTAGATCAGCGGCGCACTGGTCAGCGTGGTTGCCTCGATCGCCACCCACAGCAAGCCGAAGCGCTGACTGACGCAGACGAAGGTCATCGCCGCCAGGAACAACAGCAAGCAGGCGGTGAAGGTCGCTTCCGGTTCGTTGCTGAACAACAGACCTTCCTCGAAGTCGCGCCGCACATCCGGGCTTTCGCGCCGCAGGTAGCCAACGCTGTAAACGGCCGCGCCCAAGAACAAGACACTGGTGATGCTCAAGAACAATCGCCCCGGCGCATCGAGCAGCAACCAGCCGCCCAGGAGGGATCCGAGCGGAATGCTCCACGACCCTGCCGTCAACGCCGTGTGCACCAGCGCCGTGACCACCAGCGTCGCGCGCCGCCAGACGTCGTTCTTCATGAAGTAGGTGGCGACCGCAGCCGCGACCGGAATCGTCAAGAGAGCCAGAAGCATCACGGCGTCCAATCCCGCAGAATCGTCAGCTGTTCGGTGTCGATGTGGTCGAACTCGCGGTTGATGTGGAAGATGGCGATGCCCATGACGAACACCGCCACGAAGACATCGAGAAGGATTCCCAGCTCGACGACCATCGGTGTACCGTGCACCAAACCCACCCCGAAAACATAGATGCCGTTTTCAAGCACGAGGTACGCCAACACCTGTGTCAGGGCCGCGCGGCGGGTGACAATCAAGAAGAGCCCGGCCAGCGTCGTGAAGAAGGCGACCGGCACGACCAGCGACGAGAGCGGCGGCGCCGGCAGCGGCAAGCGGGCGCTGAGCCAGAACGACAGCGCCAGCGTCAACGTGCCGAGCAGCATCGAGACGATGTAGCCGACCAGAGGGTCGACCTCGCGGTGCACCTCCGACTCGCGCAAAACGCGCGACAGCAACCACGGAAATCCCACACCTTTCAAGGCGACAATCGCCAAGGCAAAGAAGATCGTCCGCAGCGACGGGTCGTGCTGCGCCACCGCCATGGTCAACACTCCCAACAGCACGCCCTGAAACGCAACGATCCGTACACAGCGGCTCAAACGGCTGGAGCCGAGCAACAGCAAGCTGCTGAGGGCCAAAAAAACCAGCGTGGTGTCTACCCACATCGCCACACATCACCTCAGCATCAGCACCAGGGCCAGCGCCGACATCAACCCGGCACCGACCAGGAGCTGCGGAACCCGCAGCAAGCGCCAGCGCGCCATCGACGATTCGATCAGGCCGGTAAGAGTCGCCAGCGCAAACATGCCGGCGGTCGCCGCGGCGACATCGATCCATGCAGTCGTGCTGCGCAGCGGCACGACAAGGCCGACGATCAGCGAACCCAGCAGCCACAACTTCAATGCGCCGGCGTACTGGATGAAGGCCAGGTCGGGCCCACTATGGTCGAGCACCATGACCTCGTGGATCATCGTCAACTCGAGGTGTGTCGTCGGGTCGTCCACCGGAATGCGCGCGTTCTCGGTCAGGAAAACGAGCAGCAACGCCCCGGCAACCAGCGCCAAGGCGGGCGCGGTAGCCCCCCAGCTGCCGACGCCGATGCGCGTGTAGATCGTCGACAACGACAAGCTGCCGGTTTGCAGTGCCAGTGCCGCCAGCGCCAACAACAATGCCGGCTCCGCCAGCGCCGAGAATGTCACCTCGCGGCTGGCACCCATACCTTCGAAGCTCGACGCGGTGTCGAGCGCCGCAACCACGGTAAGAAAGCGCGCCAGGCCCAGCAGGTAGGCAAGCAGGATCAAATCGCCCGGGAATGCAACCGCCGCCGCTGCACCGCCGAACGGCATGATCGCCGTCGCCACCAGCAGCGCCGCCAGTCCGATGGCGGGACCGGTATAAAACACCCACGTCGTCGAGCGGCTGTACACCGCCCCTTTTTGGAGAAGCTTCCACAGATCGAAGTATGCCTGCAGCAGCGGCTGCCCTTTGCGCCCGGCAACAATCGCCTTGGTCCGGTTGATGACCCCAAGAAGCAACGGTGCCAAGACGAGCGGCAGGCATAAGCTGGCAAGCGGCGCGCGTATCATCGACTACCCGAGCTTCCAGACCAACAGCACCAGCAAGGTGATGGCGATGTAGAGAACGTAGACATGCACGCGCCCGTGCTGCACCCAGCGCACCGAACGCAGGCCGCGGCCAAGCAGGTCGAACAAAGGGCGATACATCCCGTCGGCCAAGAGATCCGGTGCCGCGGTGGCCAGCGCGGTAGGATCGGGAAGCAAACCCTTGAGCGCGCTGCCGCGATGCCGCGTCTGCAGCAAGAAGGTGAACAACTCTGTCAACGGCTGCGAGAAGGAGGAAGAGGTGTACTGCATCCGCGGCGTCGGCGCCGCGTATCCGCAGTCCCAAGTCGGAGCCGCACCGACGTCACGCCGCGACAACAACCACCGACGTAGGAAGAGAATCAGAACGGAGGTCGCAACCAGCGCCGCCGCGGCGGCGACAAACCATCGCAACAACCGACTCGCCTCTCCGAGATGCTGCGCTACGGCGTCGGCGGGCAAACCGGTTGCCACGCGCACCACCGGCACCAACGCAGCGACGACAACCGGCGCAAAGCAGCCGACGAACACACAGCCGGCGGCCAACGCCAACATGGCAGCGCGCATAACCAACGCCGGCTCCGCGGCGCGCTCGGCGCTCCGGCTTCTCGGTTCACCGAGGAAGACGATGCCGAAGACTTTCGTGAAGCCGGCTGCAACCAGTCCGCCGATCAGCGCCAACCCGCCGATCGCGCTCAGGACCGCCGTAGCCGTGTCACGGCCCGGCGCCGCGATTCCATTGAAGGCGGCAAAATAGATCAGCCACTCGCCGACGAAGCCATTGAGCGGTGGCAAGGCAGCGATGGCTACCGCGCCGACCACGAAGGCCGCGCCGGTGACCGGCATGCGTTTAAGCAGACCGCCAAGTTGATCGAGCTCGCGCGTACCGGTCGAGTGCGCCACGGCTCCCACACCAAGGAAGAGCAGACCCTTGAAGAGGGCGTGATTCAGGATGTGCAACAACGCGCCGGCGAAGCCGAGGGTTGCAACGGTGGGTTGCCCGGCATCTAAACCGACGACGCCGACGCCCAACCCAAGGACGATGATACCGACGTTCTCGACGCTCGAATACGCCAGCAGTCGCTTGAGGTCGTGTTGCGCCAGGGCGAAGACCACACCGTAGATGCCCGAGCTCAGCCCGGCCGCCACCAGCAGCCATCCCCACCAAGCCGGCGGAGGTCCGAGAATCGTCAGCATCCGAATCAGCCCGTAGATTCCGATCTTGATCATCACGCCGGACATCACAGCAGAGACATGACTCGGCGCCGCCGAGTGCGCCTCGGGCAACCACACGTGAAACGGTAGCAACCCGGCCTTTGTACCGAAGCCGCAGACAGCGAGGAGAAAGAGCACGCTCGCCCGCTCCGGCGACGCCAAGAAACGATCGAAGTCGAGCGATGAAGCGTGTTCGCCAAGCAGGAGGAACAACACCAGCAAGAACGCCGTACCGAGATGGGTTGCAACCAGATAGATCCATCCGGCGTCACGCACACCTTCATCATCGTCATCGAAGGTGACCAGAAAGAACGAAGCGAGCGCCATCACCTCCCAAGCAACGAGAAAGAGGACGCCGTTTCGGGCGACGACCACCAACGCCATGCTGGCGATCAGCACGTTGAAGAAGAACCACGGCGGCCCAAGCGACTTCTTGCCGTGATGCTGCAGAAGGTACGCGCTTCCCCAGACGGCAGCGATGGGGCAGACGGTAAAGATGACGACCAAGAAGAATCCGGAGAGGGCATCGACCTCGACGAAGAACGCGCCGTAGGGAACGGACCACGCCAAACGGATCGATTGCGGCGTCGCGCCGAGCACGGCGGCGACGCTCGGCACGATTCCAATCAGCGCGGCAACAACCACTCCGCCGGCACCGCAAGCCGTCGCCCAGCGCGACGATCTCCCAACCGCCGATGCAACCAGCCCGCTGAGGCAGAGGATCCCAATCGCAACCAGCAGAAGGTACATCTTACGGCTGCTTCGGCGCTGGCGATGCGCTTTCGCCGCTGCGTTGCGCCATGGCACTCTGTACACGGCGCGCTTCCTCGAGGATCACATCACGCGCGGCTTGCTGCACGATGACGTTCTTGAATCCGGCATCGCTGAGCGCGAACGCCAAACGCGACAGCAGACGCAGATGCGCCCGCACGGTCGGACTGATCAACGAGAACAGCGCAAAGACGGGCTTGCCGTCGAGCGCTCCGAACTCGACCGGCGTTTCGAGAAAGCACAGTGTTACGATCGGACGCGGCACATGCAGGACGATCGGATTGCGAACGTGCGGGATGGCGATGCCGTCGCCGATACCGGTGGATTGAAGCGTTTCGCGCGCCAGCAAGACGCGCAGCAGAAATTCGCGGTCGACCTCTTCCGGCAAACGCATGTGCTCGACCACGCCACGCAATGCCGACTCGCGGTCGGTTCCGCCGACACGGTAGAAGATCCCACCGGCCTGCAGAGCTTCGACGAGGTTCGGAATGGGAACCGTGTCACTCTCGGGCTCATCAAACAGCTCAGGCGACACTGTCATCTTGCGGGACGTCGCCCACTCCAGAAGCTCAGCGCGATTGAAGCGGTACTGATCATTGACCCGATACGCCGGGAGAATCCCTTGATTTACCCAGCGATACACAGTTTTCTCAGAAACCTTAAGAAGGCTTGAGACATCCCTGACCGTCAGCTGCATATGTTCTCACACTCTAGATGTTTCTCTCACGTACTGGATTTCTACTGCCAAGTAAATCAGGTCCCAGTTGTCTTGGTTCTTCAGCGATCACTACATCGCGGCAGCTGCAGAGGCGGCAGACGCCCTCTCCTTCCCGTTCACTCTCACCGCCCGTGCCGAGAATTTCATCGTTGGCCGTCGCGATCTAGACGACACCATCAAACGATTGCAAGCGTTCCAAGAAGCCGGCGCCGACGTGCTGTATGCTCCGGGTCTGATGACCCGGGATGAGATCACCGCCGTGGTCAGCTCGCTCGACCGTCCGGTGAATGTTCTGATGGCAGCGAAGGGCTTCCCGTTCAGCCGCGCCGCGCTTGGCGCTTTTCTGCGCGCCGCAAGCGAGACGCGCGAGCACGGGACCTTCCATTTTGTCGACGCGGCGGGCTCGCGCGACATCAGCGCTATGTTCAAGGAGCGATAGACATCGCCCCCGACGTCTTGTATCGCCAAGGCAACCTGCAGCCACCGGCGGCGGGTAAAATGGGCGGAGGGACAGAGAATGGCCGCAGGGATCGAAGAGTATCGCGCCAAGCTGCGCAGTGCCGACGAGGCCGTCGCGATGATCCCCAACGGCGCCTTTATCGTGCAGGGCAATGCGGTCGGCGAACCGCCCGCGCTTCTGGAAGCGACGGCCAGACGCGCCCGCGCCGGAGGTCTCACCCGGCTGACAATGACCTCGCTGCTACCCCTGGCAGCCTCGGCTCGCAGCATCCTCGCGCCCGACGTGCGCAACATCATCGAGTGGCGCTCGATTTTCGCCAGTGGCGCCGACCGTAAGCTCATTGCCAGCGGCGAAGCGGTCTACGCGCCGGCGTTCTTTCATCAGGTGCCACGCTTGTATCGCGAGTTCTTGAAGATCGACGTGGCGCTGATCCACGTATCGCGCGTCGACAAGCACGGTTACATGAGCCTCGGGGTCGGGGTCGACACCAGTCGCGCCGCCATCGACTCGGCCGACCTCGTCCTCGCCGAAGTCAACGAACAGATGCCGCGCGTCTACGGCGACTCGTGGGTACACGTTTCCGAGGTCGACGCCATCGTCGCAACCAACACTCCGCTCACCGAGCTGCCGGCAGCACCGGTGCGTGACGAGGACGCTGCCATGGGTCGAATCATTGCGGAGATGATCCCGGACGGCGCCACGATCCAGCTCGGAATCGGCGGCGTGCCCAACGCCGTCGCCCGCTCGCTGACCAATCACAAACACCTGGGCATTCATACGGAAATGTTCGTCGACGCGATGGTCGACTTGATGGAAGCCGGCGTCGTCGACGGCTCGCGCAAGACCTTCCACACCGGCAAGGCGCTCTACGCCTTTGCCGCCGGCTCGAAGCGGATGTACGACTTTCTCGACGACAATCCGGCGATCGAAGGTCACCCGGTGTCCTACACCAATGCACCGGCCAACATCGCGCGCAACAACACTTTGATCTCGGTAAACTCGACCCTCGAGATCGATCTGACCGGACAATGTTGCTCCGAATCCATGGGCGAGGTGCAGTTCAGCGGCACCGGCGGACAACACGATTTCGCCCGCGGCGCGTTCGACTCGCCGGGCGGCAAGTCGATCATCGCCTTCTACTCGACGGCCAAGAACGGCGAGGTCTCGCGCGTCGTGCCCACGCTCAAGCCCGGCGCCGTGGTCACAACGCCACGCACGGAGGTCCACTGGGTCGTTTCCGAGCACGGCGCCGCGTGCCTGAAAGGTAAGTGCACGGCCGAGCGCGCCCAAGCACTGATCGGTCTCGCCGACCCGAAGTTCCGCGACCGACTCACGACCGAAGCGAAGCGGCTACGCTACCTCTAGCTGCGGTACGATGTCACCAACGGCACAGATGTAGAAATGGCGGCTGCGGTCGTCGTCGGTATCGATATATCGTTCGACGATACGCGCGATGAGGGAGCCGCCGATCAACGGCTCGTAGACGAAGCCCGGAAACGACTTGCCGGCCGCCTCAAGCTCCGTCGCGTACAGCAGATGCGCCCGGCTCTCCGCTGCTTGGTGCAGGTGGACGCGCTTTACACCCGACGCCAGGGCACGACGCAGCATCGGACGGATGGCGGCGATGCCCGTCCCTTCCGAGATGAAGACGCAATCCGCGCTGAGCGCCTGTTCGAACGTGAAGGTTCCCCACGGGCCGGTGAAGCGCAGCCCGTCGCCGGCGGCCAAGCTGAAGAGATAGCCGGAGGCTGGTCCGTTCGGGACGCGATTCAGACAGATCTCGAGCAGCTCGTCCTCCGGGCTCGACGCCACCGTGTACGGCCGCGTCAACGTCACCCCACCCACCGGCAGCAGGAAAGACAAGAACTGTCCCGGCTTGAATGGAAGCTGCGCCCTCGCCGGTAGACGCAAGAAGAACGACCGCGTCTGCGGCCCGATCTCAACGACACGCTCGATGTTTGCTTCGTAGGTAACCGGCATTTCCCGAGCCAGCGATCCGCTTCGACCTTCGACTCTTCGACTTCCCTCACCTCACGACTGATTGATCGTAAAGCGTGGAATCAACACGGTCAGCTCCGAGTCTTTCTCGATGACGGCTTGGCATCCAAGCCTCGACGTCGGCGTCAGGCCGGGAGCCCTGTCGAGCAGATCGAGCTCGTTCTCCTCGGCCTCGGAAAGGTCGTCGAACCCTTGCTTCAGGATGACGTGGCAGGTTGTGCAGGCACAGTTGCCGCCGCAAGCGTGTTCGAGATGGATCCCGTGGGCCAGCAACACGTCGAGGATCGAACCAGGCTTGCCGTCGTGCTGAAACGGTGCTTTCGCACGCTCGAAGTCGATCGTGCGTTCGGGGTCGCCGTTTTCGAAGAGGACTCGCAGTCTGGCCATCAAACGGAAGCTAGCAGGCACCGTCGAACAGAGCGAGCCGGTGGCGATGCAGCGTTCCTTGAACTCGTAGACATTCCTTAGCTCGCGCACATCCCTCGTTCTCTTAACGGCGTCTCTTTTCGCCGTGAGTCTTGGGCGACAGCCTAGCTCATCCGCCAGAAGGGACACGGACCGCAGCACTCGACTGCGCGACGCTCAATCAGGCGACGTTTCCGGTTCGCCAGCGCAAGTCACCGACCGACGAGCGCAGACTAGGCACTAGACGCGAATCTTGACTTTCGGAGGCCGATATGTGCCTTCACAGCCTTGACCTCTGAATCTGTAGGGTTGCGCGGTCGATCCCTCCGGAGCACCGAATGACTCCCAGACCTGCTTGTCGGCGTCGCTGTGCCACGATCCTGATCATCGTAGTCATCGCGGCGACTTGCAGCATCGCCCCACACATATCGAACGCCGCACCGCTTCTACACTTGGTCGACGACGGTGGCCGTCTCGGAACCGTGGATATCGGAAAGGGAACGGTGGCGGTCATCGGCTCGATGGGAACCGTTTTGACCGACATAGCCTTTGCGCCGAACGGCGACCTCTATGGCGTCGATTTCGGAGAGTTCGCGACTTCCCCCCTTCGAAGCCGACTCTTTCAAATCAACCCTCAAACCGCATCGTTGAAGGTTCTCGGTAATACCGGGGTAACAGGACTCAATTCCCTGGTATTTTCATCTGACGGTGCCCTTTACGCGGCTGGACCAGACGCCTCGGGCGGTAATGGCAATCTGTACACGTTCGATATCGTCAGCGGGCGAGCGACGCTCGTCGGCTCGATCGGCTTTGCCCCTTCCGGAGACATCGCCTTCGACATCAACGGCAACCTCTACATGACCACCACGAACAACTTCCTCGTGAAGATCGACCGCGAAACGGGCCAGGGAACGTTCATCGGCGCGATCGGCTTCAATGATGTCTTCGGATTGGCCCTGGCACCGAATGGATTGATGTACGGATACGCTGGAACGCAAATCCTCTCGATCAGTCTTCAGTCGGGCGCCGGCGCGTTTGTCCTCGACTATCGAGGGCACGGCTTGAGCACAGCGAACGGCGGAAGTTTTTCCACCGAAGCCAAGCCGCCTCCACCCGCCGCGACTTGCCCGCAGATTGACCTTGGCAGCTCTCAGCCGATCATCGTCACGGGCAACACAACTGCAAACGCAAACAACGGGACCGGCGCCAGTTGCGGCCAAGGTGGGGACCTGGCTCCCGACGTCTCGTACAAATGGACCGCCCCAACGTCGGGGATTTACGTCATCGACACCGTCGGATCGACCTTCGACACTCTACTCTACGTCCGCGATGCGGCGTGCAACGGCGTGGAGCTCGCCTGCAACGACGACATCACTCAAGGAACGTTTCAGGCTTCCAGAGTCAGCATCTCATTGACGGCCGGCCAATCGATCGTCATCGTCGTCGATGGTTTTGGCTCAAAAAGCGGCCGATACAGGCTCCGGATCAGCGGCGGCAGCTGTCCGCAAGACGATCTGGGAAGCGGACTTCGGATTGGAGTGAGCGGTAGCACCGTAGGACAAGCGAACAACAGTGGCGGCGCCAGTTGCGGCGAAGGTGGCACCAACGCACCCGAGGCAACCTTTCGGTGGACCGCCCCGGCGTCGGGCACCTATGTCATCGACACCGTCGGATCGAATTTCGATACGATACTGTACGTTCGTGACGCAACTTGTAGCGGTGTGGAGCTCGCCTGCGACGACGACAGCGCCGGCGATCAGAAGTCCAGCGTCACCCTGAACCTAACCGCAGGGCAGACGGTTGTGATCGCGGTTGACGGTTTCAGAGCAAGCGCTGGCGACTACAGTCTGCATATTTTCGGTACGGGTACGACTCATCCTAGTACGAAAGCCCCAGACGATCACACGGTGCTCATCCTCGACACAACCGTCGCCGGCGGTTTTTCCAGTGTCGAGGCGACGCAAGCGATGAATTTGGGTATGAACGTCGAGCTTGCGGATGGTCCCAGCTGGGGCGCCAAGAGTTCGACTGATTTCGCCACGTACCGTGCCATTGTACTCGGCGATCCAAAGAACGTTTCCGATCCAAGTCCCGTCTCCGCCGCAGTCGCAAACGAATCCGTCTGGGGCCGGGCCATCACTGGAAACGTCTTCCTCATCGGCTCCGATCCTAGCGATCATGTCAGCTCCAGTTCTGTTGCCTACAACGCAATTTCCTTTGCAGCGTCTGAACCGGCTAGGACCGGGGCGTATGTCACTCTGAGCGAGTACTACGGCGGGGGCGAGAATGGCGGGGGCGTGCCTCCACAAACCCCAGTTCCCGTCCTGGATGCCTTCGGCGCGTTTACGGTCGACGGAACGGCTGGGGCACTCTGTTACGACAATGCCCATATTGTGGCGATCCATCCGGCCCTGTCGGGGTTAACGGACGCAGAGCTTTCGAACTGGTCATGCTCGGTACACGAAGCCTTCGACAGCTGGCCCGCCAACTTTCAGGTCCTCGCTATCGCCAAGAACCTAGGTTCTGCCTTTACCGCATCAGACGGCTCCGTCGGGACCCCTTACATTCTGGCGCGCGGAGCTGTGGCTTCGGGCCTCTCACTCAATCCGGTTTCGAGCCGTGTCAGAGTGGGCAGTTCGCAGGCACTGACGGCAACCTTGGTGGACGCCGCCACGGGAATTCCGCGCGCCGATCTGCCCGTCGGCTTTCAAATTGTGGCAGGCCCAAATGCGGGCGTCGCCGGTTCTTGCTCGCCCGCAAATTGTAGAACCGATGCCAACGGGAACGTTTCATTCACGTACCCGAGCGGAACGAACGCCGGGAAGGACACGGTCTTGGCTTTCGTCGATACGATCGCCAACAACAGACCGGATACCGGTGAAGCCCAGACTACAGCTGCCGTCGTCTGGTTCCGGCAGCGGCTGCGCTATTACGCGCTGGGCGATTCAGTCGCTTCCGGACATGGGCTAACAGGTGGAACCGGCAAGAAGGGTAATTCGTGCCAACGTTCGCCTCACTCATACCCTTTTATCGTAGCTGATCGATTGCGAACCTTGCCCCAATATCAAGTCCTCTTTGATACGCCGATCGATCTTCTCAAGGAAAACCCGGACTCCCCATCGTTCAGTCGTGTATTTTCCCCCGAGCATCACCTCGCGTGTAGCGGGGCAACTTCCTGCATTTCCGGCTCGACGGCGAACCTTGCGACAAACTTTGCATGTCGAGATAGTCCCGCGAAGGCGTTTCCGCTGCTCGACCTACCTTATCAGGTCGCGCAGTTCCGGCAGAGTATTCGCGACCTGCAGCCGGACGAGCTGGTACTGGTGTCTCTCACCATCGGAGCAGACGACTTCGACTTCAAAGACGAGCTCATTTTCGATGGCACGAATCTGTGTTCGCCGGAAGATCAGTTCCGGCGATGGGCCGATAGTACAAGTCTGGGCCTTCAATCCAACCTAGAAAGCGCATTGTTGCGCCTGCTCGAGCGACCAAACGTCTATGTCGTGCTCACCGACTATTTCAATCCTGTAAATCGCAATTCAGCGTACTTCGACATACTACGATTCCTCGCCAAGGCGCGCCAGGATTGTGACAAGCTACAGTCCTCGTCGATCTGCGACTCCTGCTCCAACATCGGCTGTGCACTGTGTCCGGAATGTTGTCCATGGTGTAACAATCTTTACTGCGATGTTCGCGATGCGGGCCTCGCGGCGTGCAATCTGTTCGAGTCCAAAATCCAACCCAATGCTCGGTGCGCGGATTTGAGCGACACCAACCTGATCGGCGGGGTCATGCGCGCACTCGGTCCGCCCCCGAACAATAGCCCCTCTTCGAAGCTTCCCTCACTCGAGGCAGCAATCGACGGTGCTAGACAAGCGGTCATCGGCCGCAACCCATCGCTCGCCACACGGCTGCGGCTCGTCACCATGCGACAATTGTTTGAGGGGCACGAATCCGCCGAGCCAAACTGCGGCACCTCACCGCCAAGCGCCTCGGAAACCTATGTTCAGTACCCACCACAATCGATCTTGCCGGGAGGCTCGTTGCTTGTTCATTCGTTGCTTTCCGACGGAGCCGCCTTCGGCGAGTACATCACCTTCCTGCTCAAGTTGCCGACCAGCGGGAATGATTGCTTCCATCCGAATAGCGCCCCAGCCTCGGGGTCGCCGAGTGGCGCGCAACGATATGCTGACGGCGACGGCATGGTGCAAGGAGTCTTCGATGCAGCACGCAAAATCCTTCCCTGAAGAGGCCGTGGGATGAAGGAACGACGGCGTTTTCACGCACCCCCGGTGATCGTTATGGCCCTGGCAGCTCTGATGTTGCCCAGCATGGCGAGCCGTCGCCTGAACGCCCAAGAGCGGACGCCAACGCCGGGCGGATCATGTTGCAGCTCACATGCAGGACCGGGGTGCGACAACGCAGCCTGCCAGAGCTGCGTGTGCGGCAACGACTCGCTGTGCTGTCAGATCATCTGGGACATCTATTGCTCCGACGCCGCAAAGGGAGACTGTTCATCGGAATGCGGTTGCAGCTCGCCGCTACCCTCAGCCACGCCGACACCGATATCCACGCCAGGGGGTGCTTGTTGCTACGCCCATGCGGGTCCGGGATGCGACGATGCGGAATGCCAAGACTGTATTTGCGGATTCGATTCAAAATGCTGTGAAGCTTCGTGGAACGACTTCTGTGCGCTCGATGCAAGTGATCGCTGCAACAACCGCTGCCGCTGCGTCGACGGAACCCCAACTCCTACCGCGATCGAAACACCTGATGCGGATTGCTGTCACAAACATTCCGATCCGGGATGTGGGAACGCGACCTGCCAGACCTGCGTGTGCGAGTTGGATCCTGCATGCTGCACCGCGCCGTGGAACGAGTTCTGCCTGATGGATGTGGCAGACGCATGTGCAGCCAGCTGCTCCTGCCCGGCACCTACCGTGACGCCGTCCGAGATACCGACGGAGACTCCCATCCGAACCCCAGAAGGACCATCGCCGACGCCCTCGCCCATCCCGACGCCTGGGGGGAGCTGCTGTGCATCACACGATAGCCCTGGATGTGACGATGTTTCGTGCGCGCCATGCGTTACCGCCCATATTCCGTCGTGCGGCAACCTTGCGTGGAGCGACTCATGTGTCGTGGACGCAATCACCGATTGCTTGCCGAGTTGCCCTTGCGGTGCACCGATCTCTACTCCGTCCGTAGCTGCCTCCGATACCCCGACATTGATTCTAGTTTCCACCACCGCGGCAACCCCGACGCCGACTCCACAGGCAACCGGAACTCCAACGGTGACCGAAAGCCCGAGTCCTACCGCAACCTTCGTCCCCAGCCCGACACCGACCGTGCCGCCAACCCCGATTCCGTCGAACACGCCCACATCGGCACCGACGCCAACCCCTTCTCCGTGCGTCGGTGATTGCGATCGCAGCGGCGAGGTTACCATCGACGAGATTCTCATAGGCGTGAACGTTGCTCTTGGTCAGGCCGCGCTTGACCGGTGTCCGATCTTCGACGCAAATCACGACAACGAGGTTACAATCGACGAGCTGATTGCGGCAGTGAACGTCGCGCTCAATGGTTGCGGCTGAGCGCAGTTCCCTTGTGGGAGAGGGGATCGCCAGGGGTTGGAGGCGACGCTTAGCGCGCCCGCGACGACGCTGGCTTCACCGCACGCCGCGCCACACCTTTCGGGCGCCGCTTCCGCAGTCGTCCGGCTTCCTTCTGCCGTTTATCGGCGAGCTCGATGAGTATTTGCTGCGAGGTCTTCTGGCCTTCGGGCGGCAAGTGGTGGACGTACGTTCCATCCGCTTGCATCGTCCATTCGCCGTGATTGGCGGCGAGTTGGGTGTCGAACACGGCGCGTAGCTCGTTGCGTAGCTGCGGATCGTCGACGGGCACCACCACTTCGACGCGGCTTTCGAGATTGCGCTTCATGCAATCTGCCGAACCGATGAGATACTCTTCGTCGCCGCCGTTGCGGAAATAGAAGATGCGTCCGTGCTCGAGGAAACGGCCGATGACGCTGACCACGCGCACATTCTCCGACAGCCCGGGAACACCCGGACGCAGTCGGCAAGTGTCGCGGATGATCAGATCGACCTTCACTCCTGCCTGCGCCGCTCGATACAACGCCTTGGTGATGTCGGCGTCCTCGAGGGCATTCATCTTGAACTGGATCAGCCCGCGGCCCGACGGCCCGTGCAGCATCGCCTCGCGTTCGATTTTGCCGAGCAAAGCTTTCTTCAACAGCTTCGGCGCCGGCAACAACTTGCGATAGGTGCGCTTCGGACGGTAGCCGGTGGTCAGGTAATTGAACAACTCGGTCAGATCCTGGCCGATCTGCTCGTCGCAGGTGAGCAAGCCCAAGTCGGTGTAGATGCGCGCCGTTCCCGGATGGTAGTTGCCGGTGCCGATGTGGGCGTAGCGCCGCAGACCGGTGTAGTCCTGCCGCACGACGAGAATCACTTTGCAATGCGTCTTGAGGCCGACGACCCCGTAGGTGACGTGCACGCCCGACTCTTCCAAGCGATTGGCGAACTGAATGTTGGCGGCTTCGTCGAAGCGCGCCTTGAGCTCAACCACCACGGCAACCTGCTTGCCGTTACGCGCCGCTTCGCTGAGGTAGGGCAGCAACTGTGAGTCGCTCGACGTACGATACAAGGTCATCTTGATGGCGCGGACCTTTGGATCTTCGCTGGCCTCGCGCAGGAAGCGCTCCACCGAGGTCGAGAACGACTCGTAGGGATGCTGCAGCAAGATGCTCCCGGAGTCGCGGATGATGTGAAAGATGTTGCGGGTCTCGCGCAAGCGCGGGTGGTCGACCGGCCGATGTGGCGGATCGTGCAAGGCCGGAACGTCGAGGGCGGCAATCTCCATGAGGTCGCGCAAGGCCATCATGCCGTCGACCTCGAACACGTCGGCGTGCTCGTTGAGGCCGAACTCCGCTGCCAGCATGCCACGGTGAACCGGATTCATCCCGCGCGCCACTTCCAGTCGGACGATCGGTGCGAAGCGCCGGTCGCGCAGCTCCGACTCGATCAGTGCACGAAGGTCGTCGGCTTCTTCTTCGTCGCGCTCGGTGTTGGCGTTGCGTGTCACCCGGAACAGCTCGCAAGAATCGACTTCCATGCCCGGAAACAGCAAGTCGAGGTTGTGCGCCATCACGTCCTCGAGGAGCACGAGGTCGTTGGTCGTACCCATGCGCAGGAAACGCGGGATGTCGGCGCCAAGCGGAACCTTGACGCGTGCCAACAACTGCTCCGGGTCTTCGGGATAGTGCAGCGTCACCAGCAGATTCACCGACAGGTTCGACACGAACGGGAACGGGTGAGCCGGGTCCATCGCTTGCGGCGTTACGAGTGGGAATACGCTCTTGAAATAGACTTCGCGCAGACTGGTTTGTTGGGCCACCGAGAGCTCACCGTACGAGCGCACTCGAATGCCCTGCTCGCCGAGCAGCTTGAGGAGGTCGGCGAGGAGTTGTCTCTGCACGCCCTCTTGTTCGCGCACCGCGAGGTGGCACTCGCCGATCTGCTGTTGTGGCGTGCGGCCGTCGGGAGTCGGGTCCTGCAAGCCGGCACCCACCTGCTGCTTCAACCCGCCGATGCGCTTCATGAAGAACTCGTCGAGATTCGAAGCGGTGATCGCCAGGAACTTGACGCGCTCCAGAAGTGGATTTCGCGCCGCTTCGGCCTCGTGCAAGACGCGCCGATTGAAGTTGAGCCAAGTCAGCTCGCGATTGAGATAAAGCTCCGGCGCATCGAGGTTCTGCACTAGGTCGCTGGCCGGGGGTACGGATTCGTCGCTGCCGGCTACCGGTGCAATTTCAGCAACATGCAAGAGATCGGAGGGCCCAGGTGTGTCCTTTGCAACCGCTAGGGCCGAACGGCGGGAGGGGGCGGAACGGAGGCTTGACGTTTCGCCGGATTCTTCCATAGGGACGTTCTGCTTATAGCGATTCGACGTCCGACTCCAGAGGTTTTGAAAAACTTAACATTCGGCCACCCGGCGACGATCAACCCTACCACCAGAGGCCGCCGTCGGAGTATTCCCAGAGAAAAAAGCTCAGGACGCGAACGTCAAACGGGTCGGGATCGCCGGCCACGGGGATTTGCGCACCGATCGCCACGGCGATGTGGCCGCGCGCGCTCAGTCCTCTGTAGATCTGCGGCGTCACAAAGAGCTGGTGCTGTGCGGCGGTGACATTTTGCAGCGCCTCGATTTCCACCGTCGGCACCCAGTCGCGTTTCAAAGACGAAAACGGGTAGCTGAACGCCAGACGGTAGCGTACGCTCCGGTCGGCTCGGCTCTCGTCGATCGGGGCGTCACCGCGGATCTGTCCTTGCAAGACGATCGGGCCGAGCCGCTGGCCGATCAACAATGTCGGCGCGAACTTCACGGTGCCTTCCCCCAGGTGGCGATGGCGATCACCGGTCGGCAAACCAAGGTCGACCCCGGCAGCGACAATCGTCCGGCTCGGCCGGTTGGCGTAAAGAACGTGCTTGTAGGCGACGGTCATGTCACCGATACCGCCGGTCGTGGCACCACCGGTGACGTCGTGGGCCGCGAACGGCAGCGACAACTCGATCTGGCCGCGGGCTCCGACACGCCGCTCGAACGACATCTCGGTGACCCAATCGCGCACGCCATCGCGCCCTTTGTCGAATTCCGGTTTGATCAAGAACTCATCCTCGGGAAAGGCTTTGGTAGTGATCAATGCGCGACGGAAGTTGAGGTCGCCGTGTGCCCACGCGGGGTCGTGGCAGAAGGCCCGGATGTAGTCCAGCACGGCGTTGATCTGTTCGACCGTCAAGATGCCCTCGAACCCCGGCATCTGGCTCGACAGCCCGAAGCTCTGCCCGCCGTGCAACAGCAGGTAGCGCCAGTTGCCGTCGTTTTCGGCGGTGACGAATCGACAGTCACCGAGATCGGGGAGAGGGACCGTTACACCACTATCCGCTGCGCCGCGGCCGTCGACGCCGTGGCAGCTGGCGCAAGCTCCTTCGTAGATCTCACGGGCGCTGAGCTGTGGCTCGTCGGCGAAGGCACGGGTGGCAGACACTACGACCGAAACGAAAAGGATGGCGAAGATACGCATCAGCTGCGCTCGCGGCCGAAAACCCGTCCGAGGTTGTCCAGATAAGCCGCGAATCGACGCGCCTTGCGTCGCAAGACAATCGCTTCCTCTTCGACCTCCAGCACCAGCTGATCGCCTTCCTTGAGTCCCAGGGCGGTCCGCACGTGCTTCGGCAAGAACAGCTCACCTTTGTTTCCGACTTTGACGACGTCAGCCATGGCTCCGCTCAGCTTCCCGGATCGTTGCATTTGGTGCAAGTCGGGGGACCGATTGCAGCGATCACTACTGACCCCGTGCCTACTTTCGGCCCGGTTGGGTGCTCCCTTCGAACGCTTGCCCGGCCTGCGAGCCGATCCAAACTTCGCCGCCCTCGAAGTGCTCCTTCTTCCAAATCGGCACAACTTCTTTGAGGCGATCGATGGCGAAGTGGCAGGCCTCGAAAGCAGCAACGCGATGCGCCGACGATACCGCGATCACTACGCTCGCCTCGCCGATCGGGACAACCCCAATGCGATGCACGATGGCAACGGCATGAACCGGCCAGCGCCGGCACGCCTCGTCGCCGATCTTGCGCATCTCGGCCAACGCCATTTCCGGATAGGCTTCGTACTCCAGCTCGGTTACGTGCCGGCCGTCATTGTGATCGCGGGTGGTGCCGATGAACGTGACCGTGGCCCCGGTTGTCGGATCAGCAACCGCGGCCGTCACCGCGTCGGCGTCGATGGTACGAGAGACGATTTCAAACATGCGAGGAAGGATAACGCCATCGACGCCATACATACAGGCAGGCGGACCGTCACACCAGCGCGTTCCTCCCTTTCGATGCAACCAAGGCACTGACCTCGAAACCGACGGCCTCGAGCTCGTCGACGATGTCTTCGATGTTCTTGGCCCTGAGCCGCAAGTGCAATTGCTCCGGTCGTCGGTGTTTGTCGCGGTGGACCCACTTCAATTCGCCGTGCTTCTGAGCGATGACGCCGCGGACGTTGCGCTCCGATTCCGCGCCGTCGGTGCCCGTCAGCACCAGGTGATAGCTGGCTTCCGCGACCCCCGACAGCTCGACAAAGGCGTCCAGAACGTCGGCGCAGGCTAAAATTCCGACCAGCTGTTTGTCTTCGACGACGGGCAACGCACCGAAACGGTGGCGTCGAAGCAGCCGCGCCGCCTCATCGAGCGGCGTTTCCGGAGGGATCACCATCGGCCTTGCGGTCATCACCTCGGCCACCGAGCTGGCAGTCTGCGGCGCCGAGCGCAGATCGCGATCGGTAACGATGCCGACGAGACGCTCTCTGCGCATCACCGGCAATTGCCGGATCGCGTGCCGATGCAGCAACGCCCAGGCGTCGCGCAACGGAGCATCGGGCGGGATGGTCACAACGTTCTGCGACATACAGTGGCGCACGAGCATGGCTCATACCTCCAAAGTCTTTGCCACCAACCAGAATGGACTGGACACCCCGAAGAGATACCCGGACTCTGCACGAGTCAAGCAGCGCGGTTGTCATCTTCCGCGATGCTTTTCGACACCTTTTTCCTCGCCGCCGCGATCCTCAACCGCCACTCACGGGAGGAATAAGCGCCACCTCGTCGTTGTCGGAAAGCACATGGTGGCGCTCGACGTATTCGAGATTGACCGAAAAGCGGATCGCTCCGGCCAGCGGTACGAGCTGCGGGTATTCGCGGCAAAGCTCCTGCCACAGATCCTCGACCGTCGCGCCGGCGCCGAGCGTACAGCTGCCCTCACGGCGGCGCAGTCGTTCGCGTAGCGAGGCAAAATACAGCAGTCGGATCGTCACCCCGGCTTCTCCTTCTAGCCTCGCACCAAGCCAACGGCGTGTGCCAACTGCGGCAAGATCAACTTGCTCATCGCCAGCTCGACGGCTTTGGTCGACCCAGGGATCGAAAAGATGACGCGATTGCCGGCGACGCCGGCGGTCGCACGACTGAGCATCGCCGCCGCGCCGATCTGCTCGTAGCTCAGCATCCGAAAAAGTTCTCCAAACCCTGTGATTTGCTTGTCGAGCAGACGACTGACGGCCTCGTAGGTCGTATCGCGACGGGCCAGGCCGGTGCCGCCGTTTATAATGATGACTTCGACGCTCGCCAGCATCGAGTGGATCGCCGTGACGATCAGCGCCGGTTCGTCGGCAAGGATTTGGTAGTTCTCCACCCGGTGCCCGTGCGCGCGCAACTGCTCCTGGATCGCACGTCCGCTGCTGTCGGTATCGACCGTGCGCGTGTCGCTGACGGTGATCACCGCACATGCGACCGCCGCTTTGTCGTGCTTGTGGTGCCCATGCTCACCCATGACGCCAGCAACATACCCTTGAAGCAGGGTTTGAGGAAAGGCGGAGCGGCTGGAGTCGGGCGATCAGAGCGCGTATAAGACAGCGACGCATCCGAAATCCGGCAAGGAGGAATACAATATGAGACGATTCGATCGTATCGGTCGAGCGGTTTGGTCAACGTTTGCCGCAGGCGTTCTGTGTGTCGGCAGCGCCGCCCTCGCCGAGCCGCCGAAACTTCAGTTCGTCGTTCCTGGCCTGGAAAAGAGCGCCGGAACTCCAACCCCGTACTATACGCCGGTCGTGCCGCCATCACAGGCAGGCGGGCGCTGGTGGAACGATCCGGAGGTGAGCGCAGCCCTCGAGCTGACGCCCGAGCAACGCAAGGACATGGACCAGGTCGTCGAAAGTCAGGTCAAGATCCAGGGCAACATCCAGGCTCGGCAAAATGAAGCCCGAGAGAAGTTCCAGACCGCCATCAAGACGCGTGATTGGACCGCCGCCCGCAAGACGGCGGTCGAGTGGAATCAAATCCTCGTCGACAGCTGGGGCGGCCAGAATACGCTCAAGATCGAAGTCTTGATGAAGCTCACGGCAGCGCAACACCAAAAAATGCTGTCGAGCTATCCCTACCTGTTCGACCGCATGTGGGGCGGCAGCCCGCTGGTGCAAAGCACGCACTTCAGCGTCGTCCCAACACCGAAAGCGAGCGCCCCAGCACCTGCGGTCCCGTAAGAGATTCGGAGCTGGGGAGCCATGCGCGGCACGCTGGTTTCCGAAACGCACGCCGTTGCCGACGACCCGCTGGAGCTCCTCGATCTGGCGGAACGGCAAGGTTGGGGTGATGGTCTGCCGCTGATCCCCCCGACGACCGAGCGTGTCCAGAACCTTCTCGACACTGTTACCGAGGCACCCGACGCGATCGTCGGCATCGTCGAGCCGCGGCGCGGCCCGGCAACGACCGAGAAGATCGCCATCAACGCGGTGATGGCCGGCTGTAGGCCGGAATACTTTCCGCTCGTCGTGGCGGCCGTTCGCGCCGTCTGCGAGCCGCGTTTCAATCTTTACGCCCTGAACACGACGACCTGCTGCGCCACGCCGGCGTTGATGATCAACGGGCCGGTGCGCCACGCCGTCGGCATCGAGTGCGGGTACAGTTGCCTGGGCCACAACGGCCGCGCTAACTCGACCATCGGCCGCGCCCTGCGCCTGGTGATGCGCAACGTCGGCGGTGCCATCCCCGGCGCCGTCAGCAAATCGACTTTTGGGCAGCCGGGTCGCCTGTCGCTGTGCTTCGGCGAATGGGAAGAGAAGAGTCCGTGGCAGCCGTTTCATGTCCGCCGCGGCTTCGACGCTAGCGACAGTGTCGTGACCGTCCATTGTGCTACGGGCACGCAGGACATCGCCGACATCTGGGCCGAAAATGCCGAAGAGCTGATCTGGGTATTGGCCCACTCGATCGACTGGATCGGCAACAACAAAGTGCTGGTGCCGCAAAGCGATGGTGAGATGCTGCTGCTGTTGTGCCCCGACTTCGCCTACAAGATCGCCCGCGACGGCCTGTCGATCGACGATGTTCAGGCAATGCTCCACCAGTACACCCAAACGCCGATCGAACGCTGGCACCGCAATCATTGGCCCAAGCTCGAAGAACGCGGCTACGTCGAGAACGGCAAAGTGCCGCTGTGCGCCAGCCCCGAACAGTTCCTCATCGCCGTCGCCGGCGGCGAATCCGGACACCACGCGCTCAGCTTCTGCACGTTCGGCCTGACCTGGTCGGTGTCGCAAAAGATCGCCTGGCCGCCGCCATCTAAAGTCGAGGGCGAGAGTTGTCCTCTGCCGAGTAGTGGGCAGTAGGCAGTTGGATTCTCTCAACCCTTCTGATCTACTCATTACTGCCCACTGCCTACTGCCTACTCCACGAGGTGAAAGAGCATATGAACCTTCTCGGCATCGATCATATCGGCATCACCGTCAACGACCTCGACGCGGCGCTGACGTTCTACCGCGAGCGTTTCAACCT
>JACQEN010000225.1 GCA_016200585.1 Deltaproteobacteria bacterium | reverse complement strand
GTGCGCACGACCCGCCGCGCGTTGACGCGCTGGGGAAAGCAAGAGCAGGAAATGCGCGGGCGTCTTCTGAAGACGCTGCAACAGACGCTCGAAGGCTACAAGGAAGTCAAGCTACGCGGCCGAGAAGAGTTCTTTCGGCGACGCTTTCGCGAGCAACATGACGCGATGAACAGTGTTCGGCACCTCTTCACGACGTTGTCGTCGATGTCGCGGTTGTTCGTCGAAACGGTGTTCGTCCTCGGCTTGCTTGCCGTCGTCGTCCTGGTGACGTTGAGCAACGGTGGCAACGCCGAATTGATTCCGGTTCTCGGCGTATATGCCTACGCCGGCTTCCGCATCATCCCGTCGGTGAATCGCATCCTGCTCTACATCGGCAACATGCGTTACGGGCTCCCGGCGGTGCAATTGGTGTCGCGCGACTTGCAGGCGTGCGAGAGCGTTCTCGAACCGGCGCACGGTTCGGGCAATGGGCCACAGGCCCTGCCCTTTCGCCGATGCCTACAAATCGAGGACGCTTCGTTCAGCTATCCGAACGCACCCGACCTCACCTTACGACAGGTCACCCTCAAGATCGGCTGCGGGGAATCAATCGGCATTGTCGGACCGACGGGGGCGGGAAAGAGCACGCTGGTGAACATCGTTCTCGGATTGCTGACGCCTTCGGCCGGCCGCATCACGGTCGACGACGTCGACATTCAAAGGGCGCTGCCGGTGTGGCAGAGAAAGATCGGCTACGTTCCGCAGACCGTCTACCTGATGGACGATACGCTGCGGCGCAACGTCGCCTTTGCGCTTGCCGACGACGATATCGACGACGCCAAGATCAAAGCGGCTCTACAACGGGCACAACTCGAGTCGTTCGTTGCAGCGCTGCCGCGTGGCTTGGATACGGTGATCGGCGAGCGCGGCGTGCGGCTTTCCGGCGGTGAGCGTCAACGCGTCGCCATCGCCCGAGCCCTTTACTACGAGCCCGAGCTGCTGGTGTTCGATGAAGCGACGTCGTCGTTGGACTTGCAAACCGAGCGCGATCTCACCAGCGCCATCGAGTCGCTGCATGGCCAGAAGACGATGTTGGTCGTGGCGCACCGTTTGAGCACGGTGCGCAACTGCGACCGCCTGATCCTCTTGCGCAACGGCTCACTCGTTGCTGTCGGATCCTATGACGACCTGATGTCCAACTGCGGCGAGTTCCGAACCCTGGCAGCGGGCACTGCAAAGGAACAAACGGCACATTCCGAAGCGACGAGCTGATTCGGATCGCCCGTCGCTCACGACGCGCCCAGGTCATGGAACAGGCGATCTTGGAAATCGCTCATCTCTTCGCCGAAAGCACTCCGAAAGGCGGCCTCCAGCGGTTGGTGCGCGACGGAGGATAGGAAGTCGCGCAAGCGAGCGACGCCTTGGCGATCGATGATGGATCGCGCCGCGAGGTAGCCCTCAGCGTATGCCAGCTCGGCGTCGGCTTCCCCCATGCTCGAGAAGGAGCGGTTCAGAGCGGCAAGTGGAATCAGTGGCCGCTCGGCGATCTTGCTTTCGGCCCAGTCGCCGTGGTCGCCATCGCGCGTTTCCTCCGACCACACGGCCAACCCTTCATTCAGCCAGACGGGGCAATGGCCGCTGCTGAGGGTGGTAACGATGCTGTGGGCGTACTCGTGGCGCGCGACTCGCGCCAGCGCTTCGTCGCCGGCGCTCAAGCCGCGTACGGGCAGTTTGATGCGGCCGTCGTAGGCGCCGCCGGCCCAATCGGGAGTGTGCGTAATCGAGTGAAAGTCTTGCTGCGTATAGAGCACGATGGCCGTGCGCGTGCCGGGATACTGGCGCAACTTCGAGCCGACTTCGTCGTAGGCGTCTTCGAACGAGCCGAGAACGGTGTGGACGATGCTGGTGTCCTCGCCGTCGGCAAAGCTGATCTGGAAGTGGGCGCTCTCGCGCTCCACATAATCCCATTCGGTGTCGACCTCGCGGCCCAGGCGTTCGATTCGACGATCGAGGTCGCCACCGCTCACACCCAACTCGCGCGCGTGCTGCAGGTCGGCCAACGCTTCGGGTCGCTGATTGCTTTTCAAATGCGCCTCCGCCAGAGCGAGGGGAATACGAGCGTCCTTCGGCGCCAGTGCCGCCGCTCGGGTCAATGCAGCGTTGGCGGCCTCGGGATCATCGCGCCGCAGGCTTACCACTCCGAGTCCGTAAAAGACTTCGGAGCTTTCACCAAGTGTTGCCGCTTCGTCCAAGCGGTTGACCGCGTCGTCGTAGTCGTTGTCGTTCAACGCATTGGTCGCCCAGCCCACCAACAATGTCTGCAGATTGTTCCGCAAGGTGGCGTCTTCGGAGTCGATGACGCGGGCCCGACGCAGGTTCTCGACTGCGGCTTGCAAGTCACCCTTCTGCGCAAGCGCAAGGGCGTCGGCGTTGAGTTTTGCGGCACGGGCGTCGACGATCGTCGCCGGAGCCGCTTCGGGGATCGGCGGCTGCGGCACCCGAATGGGCGCTTCTTTATCGTGCGACTCCGTCTTCGCGGCACGACGTGGTGGCGCCGGCGGGTGTCGTGCTTGAGGTTTGAGATTGAGGCTCACGACCAGGAGAAGAGCGACGCCGACGGCAGCGATTGCGGCGAGAGAAAGTGCGCGGGCCAAGCTCGGCGCGATCGCCGATGCGGGCGGAGCGACGTCTGTAAGCGGCATCGCCGGCTGGTTGGCGTTGCGCAGCGTGACCTGTGCCCCCAGTCGTTCGAGCTCCGCACGCACCTGCTCGGCCTCATTTCGAGCCAGTCCAGCATAGATCAACCGTGGCAACGGCTGGCTGATGTCCTCGTGATTTTCGCCGTCGAGAAACTTCAGCGTGCGCGCCCGCGCCAGGTCGTTGCGGAAGCCAACGAGAAGGACATCGTAGACGGGCTCGGCCATGTCGGGCTCAGTTTAGCCCGAATGTCACGCTAGGCTAGTCGAGAGTTTACAGTCCACAGTTCACGGTCTTGCGAACAGCAACGGTTGACTGTTGACTTGATCTCTCTTTTCCACGCCTTGAGGTTACCAAGCATAGGCTTCGGGAGCCGGCCCGCCGGGGCCCGGCCAGATGCCGTCGAGCTGCTTGCGAACGTCGTCGCTCAAGGGCAGCGACAGCGCACGCAAAGGAGCGCTGAGTTGTTCCGATGTGCGCGGGCCGACGATTGGAGCCGTGACGGCGGGTTGGTGCAGCAGCCACGCCAAGGCGACGTTGGCCGGCTCTTCGCCGAGCTTCTTGCACAAGGCTTCGTAGGCTTCGAGCTGGTCCTTGTATTTCTGCGCAGCCTTCTGAATGCGATCGGACGCTCGCCGGCCCTCGTCAATCTTGCGTAGAATGCCCCCGAGTAGGCCGCCGGCAAGCGGACTCCACGGGATGAGTCCGAGGCCCAGGGCCTGGCAGGCCGGAACGACTTCGAGCTCGATTGTGCGTGCGTTCAAATTGTAAAGGCTCTGTTCGCTCACCAGACCGAGGAAGTGGCGCTGGCCGGCACTCGCTTGAGCGCAGGCGATATGCCAACCCGCGAAGTTGCTGCTGCCGACGTAGAGGACCTTGCCCTCGCGCACCAACTGCTCCATCGCCTGCCAGATCTCATCCCACGGTGTGTCACGATCGACGTGGTGCATCTGATAGAGATCGAGGTGATCCGTTCGCAGCCGTCGCAGGCTTTCCTCGCAGGCACGTTTAATATGATAAGCGGACAACCCTTTTTCGTTAGGCCAATCACCCATGCGGCCGTAGACTTTGGTGGCGAGCACGACGCGATCTCGTCGGCGACCGCCCTGAGCGAACCAGCGACCAACGATTTGTTCGGTAATGCCTTCGCCGGTCTTCCACCCGTAGACGTTGGCGGTGTCAAAGAAGTTGATTCCCAGCTCCAGCGCCTTTTCCATGATCGCCCAGCTGTCGGGTTCGGAGGTCAAGGGTCCGAAATTCATGGTTCCCAAGCAAAGACGGCTCACTTGCAGTCCGGTGCGACCGAGTCTGACGTAGTCCATGGCACTCCCTCGCTTCCTTTGCGGTTTTCCTCTAGGCGAATACTACCTGCGCTGTTACGTCTCGTGTAGCAAGGAACCGCAACTTTGGACCGGCGGGAGCGTTGATCGAAGTATGGACAAGAAACGCTGGGCTTGGCGCTTTGCTGCACTGCTCGCACTTCTTTCGGTCGGATCGACGGGCTTCGCGCTACCGTCGAGCGCATCGTCACGTGCCGGCGCCACGCCACCTCGGCTCAGTTGGCTGTCAGGCGACGTATCCTCATGGCGGCCGGGAGACGAAGCCTGGGCCCCGGCGCGCATCAACTGGCCCTTGGCACCGGGCGATGCGCTGTACAGCGGCCGCAACGGCCGGATCGAATTGCAATTCGGGGCACGATCCTATTTGCGTGCCGATGCCGGAACACAAGTCGCGCTCGACAATCAGGAGCCCGATTACATCGTTTTCAAGGTAACGAGCGGTCGGGTGTCGCTCGACATTCGCCGAATTCCCGTCGGCGACACGATCGAAGTCGACTCGCCGCGTGGCGCGTTGACGATTGAATCTCCCGGCTACTATCGCCTGGAGGTTTCCAACGATGCGACGCACTTTCTTACCCGGCGTGGTGGTCATGCGCGCATGACACCGCCAGCCGGTGAGGTCGTCGACATGGCGTCGAATCAAGAGACCGTCGTCGACGCAAGCAATGGTGGCGCTGCGCAAGTCTATGCTGCTCCTGGGGTCGATGAGTGGGATCGCTGGAGTTATGCGCGCACCGATCAGCTCCTTGAAGCGTCCAGCACGCAGTACGTCGGCGACGTGTACGGCGCTGCCGACCTCGATCAGTACGGACGCTGGGAGAGCGCGCCCGACTACGGCCGGGTCTGGGTTCCCCAAGTAGAGGCTTCTTGGGTGCCATACAGCACCGGCTCGTGGACCTGGGATTCGTACTACGGATGGACGTGGGTGGATACTGCGCCGTGGGGTTGGGCGCCGTTCCACTACGGACGTTGGGTGTATTTCAATCGCTACTGGGCGTGGGCCCCGGGCCCGTTCGTCGCCGCTCCTATCTATTCTCCGGCGCTGGTGACGTTCTTTGGCGGTTCGGGGTTCCGTGTGGGGATCGGCATCGGTATTCCGTCGATCAGTTGGGTAGCGCTGGGTTGGGGCGAGCCGTGCTTGCCGTGGTGGGGCGGAGTAGGTTTCATTGGGCATCCGTGGTGGGGTGGCTGGGGCGGTCCGCACATCATCGACCACCACATCGTCAACAATACGAACATCAACATCACCAACGTCAACGTCTTCGAGCACGTGCATGATCATCGTGGCGTCGTTGCGGTACCGAGCGACCGCTTCGGTCACGATCCAGTCGAACGGACTCGCCTTGCCAACGTGGAAAACGTGCGACTCGCGCCCGTCCACGAATTGCTGCCGCGCCAACCCGATCGCCCAAGCCGCCTTCCCGAGGGCAATCGTCAAGATCCGCGCAATGCGGCACTGACCAGAGAGGTCGTGAGCGCAGAACCTTCGAGCGCTCATAGCCGTGGGGCTCCGCGCCCGGCACCCGATCAGACGCGCGGTACTCGAACCACGTCGATCGCTCCGGCGAACAACGCACCGATCGCTCCCGAATCGAGAAGAGAGGTCCGCGAACCGTACCAACAACCACCGCGTCACTTCGAAGAGCAGACGCGAGGGGCTGCCCATCCGTTCGAGGCGAACAGACAACCTTCCACGGCATCGCCGCTCACGCGCGGCCGAGAGCTCTCCGGCAGCGGGACAACCCGCGTTGCGCCGTCGGTTCCTGACGGTCTGGAGCGCAGGGCGCCGCATGTCGAACGGAGCGCTCCGCGCAGCAACGAACCGCTACGCTTCGATCAGGAATCGCTTGAGCGCAGAGCTCCGGGAGCTTCGAACGGTGGGTCTGCGGCGCCGGGTCGCTTCTCGGTAATCGAGCGACAACCCCAGCACGTTGAAAGTCCGAACCCACGCGAAGCACTCCATCGCTACGAACCGCCCGCGGCACCGAGCGGGGGGGTCCGCGGTTACGAAGCGCCGGAACAACGCTTGGGTCGCGAGCCTATGCCACGCCAGCCAGCTGCCGCGGCACCCGCAGCACCGATCCTACGTGAAGCCCCGGCTCCGGCACCACGTATGGAAGCCCCGCGTTTCCAGCCGCGCATGGAGCAACACCAGGCGATGCCGCAACACTTCGAGCGTGCCGCCCCGATGCACGTGCCGAATGCGGCTCCTGCCGGGAACCAGGGTGGGGGCTCGACAAGCGGCGGCGGATCACATTCGCGGGGCGGCCCCCACGGGCGCTGAGAGCGGCGCGAAATGAATCAGACGCGAGACGCGACCAAGGCACGTTCCAGTTGTTCTTCGGTCGAGCCGTAGTTCTGTTCGAGGCTTTTGGCGCGCTTGAAATAGAAGTGCACATCGAGCTCCCAGGTAAAGCCGATGCCGCCGTGCATCTGGATCGCCTCTCCACACACCAAGCGTGAAGCGTCGCCAGCGTAGGCCTTGGCGGAGGCCGCGGCGAGTCCGGCATCGGATTCTTTTGCGTCATAGCACCAAGCGGCGCGATACACGGCCGAGCGCGAGGATTCGGTCTTCAGCAGCATGTCGGCCAACCGGTGCTGCAGTGCCTGGAACGAGCCGATCGGCCGGTTGAAGGCGCGACGTGTCTGCACGTATTCCAGCGTCAGATCCATGCAACGGCTCATGATGCCGAGAAGCATTGCCGCGGCGCCGACGGACGCCAACTGGTCCGCCCTTTCAAGCAGGTTCGTTGGTCCGAGCGCCGTAACGGCGTGATTCAACTCGACCTTGCCGAAGCGTTGCGTCAGGTCGAACGTAGGCATGGGGGTACTTTCAAAAGGGCCCTGGACCAAGTGCAGTCCGTTCGCCGCGGTTGCGACCAATGCGTCGACCTGCGCGGCGAAGGGCACGAAGAATTTCGTCCCTTGGATGCGCCCGCCTGCAACCTGCATCGAGCCGGCGTTGTCACCCGGAAAGACAGCGTCGGCACGTGCCGTAGTAACGAGCTTCCTCCCGGCGCAGATGTCCTTCAGCAGTGCATCCTGTTTACCGGCCGCCGACAACAGACTCGCGGCCGCGACGACATCGAGGTAGGGCCCCGGTACACAGCTGCGGCCAAATTCTTCGAGCACGATCGCCAGCTCGATCGCACCGAGCCCTTGCCCTCCGACGGCCTCGGGTAGCGTCAGTCCGATGTAACCCATCTCGGCGAGCCGGCTCCATGCGCCGGGGTCGTGGCCGGACTCCTCCATGACCTTGCGCGCCTTTTCGATCGGCCACTCGCCGGCGAGGAAGTCGCGTGTCGATTGGCGCAGCAGCGATTGGTCTTCCGAAAGATCGAACTTCATGATTCCCCCAGCAAGGACGGAACGGCCGGCGCTTCAGCGGCCCTCTGTCGGCAAGTTGAGAACACGCTTGGCGATGATGTTGCGTTGGATCTCGGAAGACCCCGAGTAGATCGTTCCGGCGCGGGCCCATAGGAAGTCTCGCGCCCAGTCGACGTCCGTGCGCGCTTGGTCGCAAGAACGCTCCAGCATGGCACCGGCACCGAGCAAGTCGAGGGCGGTCTCACGGAAGCGTTTATCGAACTCGCTCCAGAAGATCTTCTCGATCGACGACTCAGGACCCGGAACCTTTCCGTCGGCGAAATTGGCCAGGTTACGCACACCGTTGGCGCGCATCACTTCGTTTTCGACGATCAAGCGGCCGAGACGCTCGCGTACCGCCGAGCCTTGGCGTCCATGTTCTCGGCACGCTTGGGCAAGCCGTGCGATGTCGCGCCCGAAGCGTACGGCGTACGCCAGCGACATGGCGCCGCGCTCGTAGGCGAGCACGGTCATGGCAATGCGCCACCCCTCGCCGATTTTCCCCACCAACTGCTGGCGCGGGACGCGTGCATCTTCAAAGAACACTTCGCCGAACTCGCTCTCGCCGGTGATCTGGCGCAACGGACGAACGGTGACGCCCGGGGTGTCGAGCTTGCACAGGATGAAGGAGATTCCGCCGTAGCGGTCGGCCGTATCGGTACGGGCCAGAACGAAGATCCAATCGCTCCACGGCCCGAACGTCGTCCACACTTTCTGGCCGTTGAGCACGAAGGAATCGCCATCGATCGTCGCCGTCGTGCGCAGCGACGCCAGGTCGCTACCGGCACCCGGCTCGCTGAACCCCTGGCACCAGATCTCTTCGGCGCGCAGCATCGGCGGGATGAAGCGGCGGCGTTGCTCCTCGCTGCCGTGGTGGATGAGAGCCGGACCGAGCAAGCCGATGCCGAGCATGTTGGGACTCTGGGGTGCGTCGGCGTCGGCAAGCTCCGCCTCCAGAATCGCCTTCTCGACCTCGGTCGCGCCGCGCCCTCCCCACTCACGCGGCCAATCCATTCCCAGGTACCCGGCCTCGTAGAGTTTGCGCTGCCAACGACGCCGCAGCTCGAAGAGGCTGTCCTCGGTTGCCTTGGGGTCGCGCCATTCTTCCCGCCACGGCCGCGTCAGGTTGGTATTCAGCCACACCCGCAGCTGGTCACGAAACGCCAGATGCTGTTCGCTGAGATGGAGATCCATGAGCCGCATCTAACCCGGCCCCCTACCTAGTGCAACGCGCCCAAAGGTTCGTCCGTTGAACCTTTCGCCCGCCGCCGGGGCGCGATAGAAACCATACTATGGAACGAGCGAAATGGATCGAGTCGACGCTGCAAAGGGCGCTGCAGCCGCAGCATCTGGTGGTCGAGGACGAAAGCGCCCTGCACGCCGGTCACGCCGGGGCAGCATCGGGGGGTGGACATTTCCGAGCTCTGATCGTGAGCGATGCATTTCGTGGCCTCGACCGCATCGCCCGGCAACGCGCCGTCTACGCGGCCCTCGGGGATGCCATGCGCACGACGATTCACGCCCTGGCGTTGCGCACCCTGACGCCGGATGAGTGGGCCGCGCAGGAAGCCGACTCGAGGTGATTGATTTCGCTGGACCGGTCGTCTAGGCTCCGCCGCCCGAGGTAAATTTTGTGCTGAAGTTCATGCGACGCAACGCCTCTGGCCCGATGGTCAAGGTTCTGTTTGGCCTGATCGCGGCTATCTTCATCTTTTGGGGAGTCAGCGCTCGGACGCGACGCGCTGGCCAACATTTCGAGCCGGTCGCGACGGTCAACGGCGAGCCCATCGAGAACAACCAGTTCCAGCGGACCTACAACAACCTTCTTCGACTCTACCAGGACATCTACAAGGACGGCTTCCGTCCTGAGATGGTTCAGGGTTTGGACCTGAAGGGCAAAGCGGTCGACCAGCTCATTCGCGTCAGCCTGATGCGTCAGGAATCGGAGCGCCTGGGATTGAGCGCCAGTGAGACGGAAATCCGCGACGCGATCGCGGCGATGAAGACATTCCAACAGGATGGTCGCTTCGATAAAGAGCTCTACCTGCGGGCCCTGCGTTACAATCGCATCACGCCCGCCGAGTTCGAAGACTCGCAACGCGAAGAGCTGATGGTCAACAAGCTTCAGGACCTGATTGCCGCAGGCGTCCACGTGACCGACGCCGAGGCGCGTGAACGTTTCGATTTCGAGAACGAAAAAATCAATCTCAAATTCGCCTCGTTCCCGGCAATCAAATACCAAACGGAAGTCACTCCGACCGACGAGGACATCAAGAAATATTACGACGCCCACAAGGACGCCTACCGCGATCCGGAAAAATATCGCGTCGAGCACATCTTCTTCGAGCCCGAAAAGCTCGCCGACAAGATCAATATCACGGATGCGGATGTGAAGAGCTACTACGACGCTCACGCCGACCAGTACGGCAAGCCCGAACGGGTCCACGCGCGCCACATTTTGATCAAGGTCGATGAGGATGCGTCGGACGACATCAAGGCGGCCGCAAAGAAAAAGGCTGACGACATTCTTGCCAGGCTGAAAGCCGGCGAGGATTTCGGGAAGCTTGCCAAGGAGAATTCACAAGATCCCGGCAGCGCAGAGCACGGCGGCGATCTTGGGTTCTTCCAGCGCGGCCAGATGGTGCCGACGTTCGATGCTGTCGCGTTTGCGATGCCTGTGGGCACGGTCAGCGAACCGGTCGAAAGCCCGTTCGGCTACCACATCATCAAGTCGGAAGCGAAGGAAGAAGCAAAGACGCAGCCGCTGGAAGAGGTCCGAGCGGAAATCGTCACCAAGCTCAAGCAAGAACGCTCGCGTGAGAGCGCCCACGAGATGGCGAATGCCGTCCACACCAAAGTCGAAAAGGGTGCGACGCTGGAAAGTGCGGCGCAAGAAGCGGGCTTGAGCGTAAGCAAGCCGGCGCCGTTTCCGGAAGACGCGCCGATCGAAGGGCTTGGCGGTAGCGTACCTCTGGCCAGTGCGGCTCGTAGCGTCGAAGCCGGCGCGTTGGGTCCCGTCGTCGACTCGCCGAACGGATTCGTCGTCTTTCGACTCCTCGAGAAGATTCCTTCACGTCAACAGGAGTTGTCCGAGGTTCACGATTACGTCTTGGCGCAGACGCGTTTGGATCTCGCCAAGCCGGTGGCGCGGCAGAAGGCCGAGGCGTTTCTGGTCGAGGCGCAGAAGTCCGGAATCGACAACGCGGCAAAGGCGGCGGGTTTGACCATCAACGAGACCGGTGGCTTCCTGCGAGTCGGCACCTTCATGCCTGGAATCGGGAACAACGGTGAGCTCAAGAAACTGGCGTTCGATCTGACTCCCGACAAGCCGGTCGCGCCGGGCGTGTACCAAGGCACCGACCTGGTCGTCGTGGAGTTGAAGGACCACAGCAAGACCGACGATGCTCAGTTCCAGCAACAGAAAGACACGCTGGTTCGGCAGATCGAGCAACGGCGCAAGAATCAGGTCATGGAAGACTTCGTGAACTACCTGAAGGCACGAGCGCAGATTCATCTCAACAGCAAGTATCTGGCTGAGGTAGCGGACAGCGGTCGCCCGCTCTCCCGGCCGATCAGCGGTGACTGACCGCACACCACCGCGTGTCGTCGCTTGCCAGCCATAGCCCTGAGCCAACGGCTGCCGACTTAGACGACGGTCGAGCCTTCCTGCTGCCCGGTGGCGCCGCCGGTTGTTTGCTCCTGCACGGTTTCACCGCGACACCGCAGGAGGTGAGCTACCTCGGGCGAGAGTTGCATCTCCGCGGCTACACGGTAAGCGGTGCGCGCCTCGCGGGTCACGGCGCCGATGTCAGCGAGTTTGCGCGCAGCACGCGGCGCGACTGGTACGCTTCGGCGCGCGATGCGCTGCTCGACTTGCGCGCGCGGATCCCTGCCGTTGCTGTGGTTGGCCAGTCGATGGGGGCGCTGCTCGCATTGCAACTCGCGGCCGAGCGTCCGGACGATGTCGCGGCCGTTGCCCTGCTGGCACCGGCGATCCGTCTCAATTCCCGCTGGCTGCACTGGATTCGCCCGTTGCTGCCGCTGATCGGCGGACCCAATCGTCACGTCGCCAAGAAAAACAGCGACATTGCCGATGCGACGGCACGTAGAGAGCGTCGCTGCTACGCACAAATTCCCCTATCGGCGTTCCACGAGTTGCTGCAGCTGCAGCGCGACGTGCGCCGCTTGCTGTCGCAGGTGAAGCAGCCAGTATTGATCGTCCATTCGCGCCAGGACCACACCTGCTCGATGGCCAGTGTCGAAATTCTCAAACGGCTCCTTCCCGAGCTGCCGCAGGTGTTGATCGTCGAGAAAAGCTACCATGTTCTCAGTGTCGACCGTGAGCGCGACCGTGTCGCTGCAACCGTCGCGGCGTTCCTCCGAGCCGCGATCCCACGCCCTTGAACCGTACACCGCGTAGAAGGCGATCATGCGCTTCGGGCTTACAACCCCTGTGGTCACGCTGGTCCCGCACCGGCATGCCCCTTGGGAGGAGAGCGCTGGTGTCGACGCGTTGCGGCAGGTCGCGCAAACCGCCGATCGCCTGGGCTTTCACCATCTGACCTGCAGCGATCACGTTGCCGTGCCGACGGAAGTCGCTAAGGTGCGCGGTGCGCGTTACTACGATCCATTCTCGACCCTGGGTTTTTTCGCCGCGGTCACCGGACAGATCCGGCTGGTGACGCACGTTCTGGTGTTGCCGTACTACCATCCGCTGGAAGTCGCAAAGCGACTCGGCACGCTCGATCGGCTCTCCGGCGGACGTGTGATTGCTGGAGTTGGTGTGGGAACGCTACGCGAGGAGTTCGCTCTACTGGGTGTCGACTTCGAGCGCCGCGGTGAGCGCTACGAAGACGCGCTACGAGCATTGCGAGCGGCACTGGGCCGGCGCGAACCGCAGTACCAGGGAACCCACTTCGCATTCGACGCGCTGATCGTCGACCCCGCTGCCTGCCAAGAACGCTTGCCGATCTGGCTGGGTGGACGTACGTTGCGCTCGTTGCACCGCGCTCTGCGCTACGCCGATGGCTGGGACCCGTTCGGCTTGTCCGTCGAAAATCTCGAAGCCTTGGTGCATTCGGCGCAGCGCTTGCCGGAGTGGCGGGAGAAGAAGGACTTTGCGCTGGTGTTCGCACCAGAACATCCCATTGATTTGAGTACGCCGGAAGCACTCGATGGCACCGTCGAGCAGCTGCGTGCCTACGCGCGCCTGGGAACGACGCACATGAACCTGCAGTTCCGCAGCCAAAGCCTTCCCCATCTGCTCGAACAGCTGGCGATCTTTGTTGAGCGCGTGCAACCGCACTTTGCCTAGGGATCGAGCGGTTGTGCCGGCACCGCCACGTCGCGTCGCACGAAGACAGCGGTACGCAGAAAGGGATTCAGCCGCCACGGCAGTGCGGCGGCAAGACGGTAGTCGCGTTGGAATGCCGGTGACGATTCCGTTTCGGCAAATCCCAGAGGCGCGGCAATCACCGCTGCCGGCTGGAACTGCTCAATCGCTTGCGCGATCGAACGATCGGCCATCTCGGGGCTGACGAGGCCGCACAGGTCGAGCATACGGGCGCGAGAATAGTAGCCGGGAGCACCGACCTCCATCGCAGCAATCAACGTCGACGGGCTTTGTGCCAGCGGACCGAGCCATTCGATGATGCGCCGATAGTGAACCTCGCGCTCGTCGGGCCAAGCGCTCGTCATCCGCAACGACTGCCCGGCCGCAAGCGCCAGTGCTGCGGCCGTGATGATCGCCGCCGCAGCGCGGCGAAAGCCGACGGCCGAAATTCTGCGCTTCAGAATTTCCGCGACTCCAATAGCGGCGGCAAGATTCACCAGCGGCAAGATCGGAGCGGCATACCACGCAAAGAAGACCGGACCGGTGATGACGTAGAGGCCAACGTACGCGGACGTGAAGAATATCAGCCCGCGACCCATGTTGTGCCGCCACAGATAGCGCATGCCAGCGACGCCGGCGCTGAGCAGCAGCAATCCACTTGCAAGGTTGAGCAGCAGCAGCGGATAGGGGATGACGATTCGTAAGCCCCAGAGCTGCCAGACAAGCGGCTCGGTCAACCGCATGAACATCGTGTCGAACCCGAGGAACGTACTCGCCATGGCGTTCCAAAATCCCTCGATCATTCCTGAGGAACTGCCGCGTATCCGCCACTTGGCGACGACGGAGTTGGGTACCGGGCTACCAAAGTAGTACGTCGCAAATGCAGCCCAGGGCAGGATGACCGCTGCGAGAACCGTGCATGCGCGCCGCAGACGGCCGCTGCCGGCGGCGCGGAACAAATGAAGCGCAGCAGTCAGGACACCTTCCGGCCGCACCAGGACCGCCAACGCCGCCGCGACGTCGGCACTGAGTGCGGGGTGACCGCCCCGGGGCAGCAGGACCCACAGTGTGAGAAGGATGAAGAGGGATGTCTCCATACAGCCAACGCTAACGGCGATCATCAAGGGGGCGACGGCCAGGAGCAGACCGGCTACCCAACCTGCGAGAGAATGACCGTAGCGGGCGCCCAAGATGGCGAGGAGCACGGCCGACGCCGCGTGCGCAATCACCGCGATGGCAAAAGCCAGAGTCGTATAGTCGACACCGATCAGCGTGTGCAGGAAAGCAACCAACAACGCGAAGAGCGGAGTTGTTGTTCCCAGAACCGGCTGCCCCAGGTTGTAGGCAAAGCCGTTCCCCTCCGCCAACGACCGCGCGTAGCGCAAGGTGATGAACGCGTCGTCCACTGCGGTCGGGCCCTTCCACAGGTCGAAGAGCACCGCTGCACTCGCTGCGCTTGCCAATCTTGCGCTGTGCGATCTATGGAGCCCCATGTCCGATGCCGCACACTACCGAACCGCCTCGAGGCACGCCACGCTCGCAGGCGTCGCGTCGCCGAGCGCCTGTACGAGAGAGGACTACATAGATATCTCATGACCCGACAAAAGACGCAGCATCCAAGTCGGGTTGCCCCTGCTCCGAAGAACGCGGCGAAGTGGCGGGTTCCGCCACTGGCATTGTGCGCACTGTGCGTGTTGCTGACCGCGGCAGTGTACTCGCGAGTCGTCGACGGGGCCTTTTGCTGGGACGACCGTTTGCTCATCGTCAACAACGATCGCAGTCTCGACGAATGGGCCGACATCGGCCGGGCCTTTACCGAGCCGCTGGGAACGACCGACGCGGCGTACTACCGCCCCGTCCTGATGTCGACCTTTGTCTTCGACCGCCAGGTGTCGGGCAAGACGGCGAGCGGCTTCCACCGCACCAATCTCATCTTACACTGCCTCAACGTCGCTCTGGTGTGGGCACTGCTGTTCGTCTTCACCGGGCGGCCGATTACCTCGACGCTCGGGGCGCTGTTCTTTGCGCTGCACCCGATCCAGACGCATGCGGTAGCGCTGATCGCCGGACGCCACGATCTGCTTCTGGTGCCGCCCTTGGTTGCGCTGCTGCTTGCCTATCGAGCCTGGTGGCAATCCGGTGAGAAATCGCACGCCGGCTTGTACGCGGCGGTTGCCGTCGTCTTCGCGTGGGCGCTGTGGACCAAGGAAACCGCATTGGTCTTGCTGCCCATCCTGCCGCTCGCGGATCGTCTGCTCTTGCCGGCGCCGAAGCCGTCGCTACGGCAGCGCGGCGTATTGTACTTGTTACTATTGGCAACGACGGCAGTTTACTTCGTCGTTCGCTGGTACATCTTCGGGACGCCGGTCGGCGGCAGCCAGTACGGCAATCCGGCGTTTGCTCAACGTCTGGCGATGGCCGTCGCGACCTACGGCTACTACATCCAGCATATTCTGCTGCCGTTCGGTTTGTCGGCCACCCCGTTCTACAGGCAACTCGTCGACACCGGAAGTTTCGAATTCTTGCGCGCCCTGCTGCTGTGCGGCGTCTGTGGCTACCTGTGGTTCGCCTTTTTCGATTCGGCCGCTCTGGCATCCTTCGGATTCGCGGTCTTCGTCTTGTTCATTCTTCCCGTCGCCGGTGTTGTGCCGATGAAGATCTACATGCTCGAGCCGCGCATCTACGGGGGGATGATTGGCATCACGCTGTGCGTCGTCGCCTCGATCGGTGGCTTGCGCGACGTTCGCGCCGCGGAGAATGTGGACGAGCGTCCGCAGTGGGTCGGCGTGGCAGTCGCATGCTTTGTCCTGGCTGTCTTTGCGTTTGCGGATTGGCAGAGGATCCCCGAGCTCCATGACGAGCTCGCGCTGTGGAAGGCGACGGTGGCCGCTGTTCCTGAATCGTCGTACGCCCGCAACAGCCTCGGCTACTCGCTGATGGAGGCAAAGCGTTACCCCGAGGCGTTCGATCAGTATCGTGAAGGGGTACGGGCCGACCCCGACGATCCGAGCCCGCGCTTCAATCTCGCCTGGTTGTTGGAACATACGGGCAAGCGCAGTGAGGCGATTGTCGAGCTGCGCGAGTTGCTGCGGCGCAGCCCCGAACATCTCGGAGCTTTGAACTCGCTTGCCGTCTTCTTGTTGCGCAGCGATCAGCTGGAAGAAGCAGAGCAGGTTGCAAAGAAGGGCACGCAGCTGGCGAAGGACAATCCGGAGCTGTTGTCGAACCTCGCTCTCATCCTTGAACGGCGGGGCAAAGTCGGGGAGGCATTTTCGACCTACCAGCACCTGACCCAGATCGAGCCCGGAGGTCCTGAGCACTGGCGCAATCTGGGGCGCGTACTGCGCAAACTGGATCGTGCCTCCGAATCCGTAGCTGCCGACGAAAAGGCGCTGGCGATCGGACCGGACAGCGGAGCCCTGCAGTTTGCCCTCGGCTTGTCGTACTGGAAAGCCGGCAACGGCGCGCAGGCCCTCGACCATGCCCAGCGCGCGCAGCAGATGGGATACGCCGATCACAGTTTGCTTGATGAACTGCGCCAGGCAGGCGTCGCAAGTCAGTAGCACTGTCGGCTCGACAGGGTCGAAGATCCAGCCTGTCGCCGAACGGGCGGACGCACTATTCCTTCAGATCGTGCTTCGAGCAAGTACGCGGCAAGCTGCTCAGTGAACCGTCGATACCTCTCGTGACGGAGCCTGCCCGAGCCGTGCCAAGACGATCCTCGGTGCGCGTGATCCTCAACCGCTGCGCGATAGCAGTCGACGATATCTATGGTCTCGACGCGCGGCACTGGGAGGCGCAGACACGGGCATGCCATTCCAAGTTCGCCCCATGAGCAAACGCCCGTTGCGTTTCTTGTGCACGCCACCCCACTGTTTGAAAAAGAACGGAACCTGGGCCGCCGAACATTGACGCTGTATGTCGAGCACCCAAGCCTCCTCAATCGGCCGGCAGTTGGGCCCTGACTCCCCGCCGACGATCACCCAGTCGATCAACTTCAAGTCGAGGGCTGCCAGAGGTCCGAGTAGCGGCTCCAAGGAAAGAAACTTGATCCGTGCCGGTGTTCGCCGCAGATGATCGATGCGAAAAGTGTAATCGGCGTTCTCGACGCTCACACCCATCCATACGTTCTCGGGCCAACTCAGCGTTGGGCCCAGAGCCTCCAACCTCTCGGCGCGTTTGGTGAGCACCTGGAACTGGTGCCAGTTCGCTTCTCTCATTACGTCGAAGACGCGGTGAATGAACTCGATGGGGACATGCTCCTGAAACAAGTCGCTCATCGAATTCACGAAAATCGTCCTTGGTTGCCGCCAACGTAGGGGAGCAGCAAGCATATGGTCGTGCAGCGTCAGATCGAAGCCATCGGCGTAGTTTGGTTGTCCCATCGCCTGCAGTCGTAGAGCCATACGTTCGGCGTAGCAGAGCTTACACCCCGGACTGATTTTGGTGCACCCGGTCAGTGGGTTCCAAGTCACCTCAGTCCACTCGATGCTCGAAGAAGCCACGGTCACCCTCGCCGGTCTCGGTATTTGCGGAAGATATGTTTCACGATCGTTGCTGCCACCGGTTTCTGGCTTGCGAAAAACAGATAGTATACTACTGCCCCGATCTTGTTTCGCATCGCCAGCGGTTGAGCGACATGCTCGAAGCCGGCGACTGTCTTCAGTCGCTGGCTGAATGCGGTGACAATGGTTTCATTGTCACCCTTCACCTCTTCAGTTCCGAATAGCGTCGGTTCCGAGTGGTAAGCGATCTGTCGCCAGGAGTCGTCGCCCCAGAACGCCGTCATCCGTGCTTGTCCTGCAACCGATACCTTTTCGGGTCGTCGCCACAACGCGTTTCGGTTCATGTCCATGATTGGAAAGTTCAGGAACATGTCGATGGTCTTCAAGCGACCTGCAACTTCGATGACTTCCCAATTCAGCTGAAGGCCGTAGGGATCGAGCAGACACAAGCCACGCCGAAATTGGTCGTATCGAACGTTCGGAAATACTTCATGCAACAGCAACCGGTTGCAGTCGCCTTCTATGAGATGAACGTCGGCGCGCTTACCGATGAGCTTGGCGAGCTGATGGACCTTGTCTCCGTCAAGATCGACTAGGAAATAGTCGTGAAAGGGAGGGACAATCTTTAGGGCGTTGAGGGGGCTTCCCGCCACGAAGCGATCGGAGCTCTTGGCGCGATGCACCCCAGAACCTGAAAAGCCGTCGATGTAGACGTGAGTGAGTTGCGGTTGCCTGGCGAGAATCTTCGAGTACGACTGAGCGTACTCGCGAACGATGTCGAGTTTGACTTCAGACCAGTAGCCGATCTCATCGAATACCAGGCCAGCAGATGGGGCGCGTCGGTCCATCGATCGAGGCGAATATAAGGCGAAGAATGGTCGGCGGTCAAACCCCCGCACCTGGGCGACCGTTACGCGTCACCGAGGTCCGACGCGCCGGCGATTGCCCACAGTGCGATGAGCGGCGTGACAAACGCCCCCAGCACCGCCGCGAAGATCGCCTTGAAGGCGACGAAGCCCCAGAAGCTGTGATCGTTGCTGAGCGTCGCCAGGATCGCCACCGTTGGCGGTGCGATCACGAAGGCGGTGATCAGTCCGAGCACGACGCCGCGCCATAGAGTGTGTATGGGCATCCACTGCAAACCCAGCGGCATTCCAGCAAACGGCGCCACTCTGCCGGCGCTCACCTGTCGGCGGGCCAACGATGTAACGATGAGAGTCGTGAACAGCGGCAGGAAAAAGGTGGTGCCGATCGTGTCGGAAACAACGCTCTGCTGGCCCCACAGCGGAACCGTCGGCGCTCCGCGGAACATCAGAAAGGCAATGGCGGCGTTGATCACCAGATTCACAACGACCGACCCGACACCCTCTTCGAGAAGAAGGAAGCGCTTGTGTGCCGGAGACATACCCGCGGTATAGGCCGTTGCGCAACGGAAGGAAACGGGTTGCCAAGCACTGCAGGGATTGGGAAAGAATTCGTCGGCTAGGCACTGAGCGTTCAAGAGCAAGGGATACTAAGGCGTCAGCGTAACTGGCGGTGGACAGCGTAAGCGCTTGTCTGATAGCAGCGCTCCAACCCGATCATGCAGTTTGCCCTTGAGCGGAACCTTCAGTGGCGCTTGGCCGCCGCCTCGATTTTGGTGGCGCTCCTTGCAGCGCTCGGGTGGCCACAAAGCGTTCGGCTGTCACTGCACGCGCTCTTGAAGCCTCTTGCACCAAACGAACGAATTCCGGGGATCTCGCCAGGCTATGTTCTTGCTGAACCAAGAGCCGGGCTCGACAAAGACGTTGTACTGATGGCGACGGGTGACAAGGGGCATGTCGAGGTACATGTTCTTGACCGCAACCGCTGGGAAGAAGCAGCTCGAACGCCGAGCTTTGATGTCTCCTACGAGGTTCTTGGGTCGAATGCGCCGGTAGCGGACTGCATCGCTATCCGCGATGCCATCACCAATGCGATTCGTGCCAACGACCCTGGAGCTCTTCACGTTCAAGATATCGCGCGGCATATGGAGATGCCTAGCTTGGTGGAGCGCGTACTCGACCGTCTCAGAGACCGATCGTTCTTCACGGGGGCGGTACTCGTCGCGGTCGGCGTGGTCCTTACGCAAGACTGGCTTGGCGCGCTCATACTTGCTTCCCTATTGGCGGTCACGGGTTTCTGGTTGCGGGCAGTGCATCTCGACGGTCCGTTTCTGACGGGCGGCGAGGTGCAAAGATTTCTGGAGGCCGAGCTTCCGTTGAAGGAGCTGATACGCTCGGTTCTATTCAACGAGCGGCACCCGCCGTTGCTGTTCTTCGTGCTTCACGCGATCCGCGACTGGAATCACTCCGAGATGATGGGGCGTATGCCGGCTGTTGTCGCCGGATCCCTCATAGGACCAGCAATCCTGCTTGCTGCATGTTGGGTACGTCGCAATCCACCGTCAGCGCCTTCAAGTCTGGCTTCCGTCCCCGCCGTGTGCGCGGCGCTAGTCGCCAGCTTCTCCCCGGTGTTGGTACTGCGGTCGCGCGAGTTGAGTGAGCTCACAACATTTGGCTTGCTCGCGGTAGTAGCCGTGACGGCTACGCTGCGCAGTTGCGAACAAGCATCGCGTGGATCCCTGTGGCTTCTGGCGATTGGACACGCCTTGCTGTTCTGGACGTACTACCTAGCCGGGTTTCTATTGATCGGCTTCTGGCTGATGCTGCGATTGACAGGGCCTCTGCCACGGCGAGTCATTCGTGCCGCCGCCCTCGGCAGTGTCGCCGGGCTTCCGAGTCTCGCGTTTGCAGCGCTTTCCCTCGTTCACGACTATCCAACCCGACAAAAGGCACGACTGTTCAGCCAGTTCCTATGGGGTGAGCGCACCGTTGCGGAAGTCGGGAGAGAGGTTTTCGATATAGTCGCGAACACGTTCGGAATGCCCTTGTTGGTCGTCGGCGTGCTGATTGCCGTCGTCGCCGTAGCGAGAAAGGATCGTGCGGTACTCTCGCCAATCGCTGCGTCGGCTGCGGTTGCGGGAGGCATGCTTGTTCTGGTGAGTCCAGCACGCATTCAGCCTTACTACTTTGTATCTGCTTTGCCATTGCTGCTGCTGGCGCTGGCGCTTTTCGAGCCGCCCAACTCAACGGTTACGCGGTGGGCAGTCCCAGGTTTGCTGGCGCTTGCAACCGCTAGCGCCGTTCCGCGCTTGCTCGCTCGTGAGGCCGATCTGATCTATGCCGGGGACGGTGCAGAATACGGGCGGCGCTTTGCGCCACAGATCCAAGCACGAGCCGAATCGCGCGTCGCGCTCGGTTCGCTCTCGGACATCACCGTAGTGGCATTTGGAATCGCCAGACACGTGGGTGTCCCGATCAATTGGCACAGCTTCCATCCCGAAGACGGCGCGATCGTTGTTAACGGTCTTCGCCAACGCTTCATTGCCTTGGGTCCGGATGTTGTGCGTCCACCGCAGGAGACTCTAGATACACTTGCAAAGGTCGGCTCCTTCCTTGCCGTAACCGAGAATCCTTCGCCGTTTCCCGCCGTCAACTCGTGGATGGAGCACTGCACGGAGCTCGACCACACTGTCGTTCGTCGCCTGCTGCTTTGCCCCGGTGAGCAGTGACCTTACGGAACCACCGCTGGACGATGACACCTTCGTTTTTTCCCCGGAGTCACTTGGACAAGTAGGCTGACCCTGTGCCGGCAAGCGCGACACGCTCGGAGTCGAGAATGAGATGGCTAGTGTCGGCGTTCGCGCTGTTCATTGGCATCGGTGTTTCGTGGCTCACTTGGGACGACGCTCGAGCAGGTCAGGACTGTGTATGGGCTGAGGGTACTGACGTGGCAAAGGTCGAGCGGTTCCTTCGGGACTGGATAAGCGGAAGTGGCGGCCCAGCTCTCACCAGTTGGGGCGGAAAGGTCGGCCAGCGCTTAGTTGAGGTCGACTTATCGACTGTCGACGGTTTCTTCCAAATCGAGATCGCTCTCAAGCCTTCGTGTTCGGCGCCACCCGAGGCTCGATTGCTCGGTTCACAACCAAACGCCGTCGGCTTCCCAACACGAGCTAATCTGCGGACACTTGCGGCCGGGTTCCCAATCCCCAAGCAGCAGTTAGGCAATGGCTCATCGCATGCTGGATCGCTGGTTGTGGCGTTGTTCATCGTAGTCGGCTTCTTCGCGATTGGAGTTGCTGTACCCGCAAACCACAACGAGGTCTGGTCAACGGCCACCGCTGTGGTCATCATCAGCGTTCTCATTCTGGTAGGTTTGGCAGCTTGGCCGATCTTGTTTGCGCCCTTCGATACCGACACCCCCGTGTTACGCGCAGCGTTCGCGGCCACTGATGTCTTCGGGGATTGGAATCATCCGTTCCTTCCATACCTGTTCAATCGGCCGACAACCTGGTTGTCGCTCGAGCCGTGGGCGCTGCGGATCGTGCCGTTGGCATTTCTATCCGCCGAGACAGTTCTCATGATGTTGGCGGCCAGACGTGACGGCGGCATGATCGCTGCCGCTCTCGGTGGCGTTTGGTTCTCCAGCGAAATTCGTCGACGACACGGACTATTCGATCTCGGCGATTGGGATGTCGGGGGAACATTCCTTGTGCTCTTGCTTCTCGCAGTGCAGCACCGCGAGGAGCTCGGACCGCGCAGGGTGACGGCTCTTTGCGCGCTGATGGCGGCGGGTGTCATGTCGTCGTGGTTGATGATCGTCGTGTCCGGCGTGCTCGTCGGTTGCCTCGGTATCGAGGCAATCCGTGGCCGGCTCAGTGCAAGAGTGTTTACCGCTCCTGGGCTCGTCTTTGCGCTGCTCGCTGTATTCTCCTTGCGGGTGTTCACCATGGGCGCCGGTCAACCCGTTCAAGTCAGCGGCGAAGAGCTCTGGCAACAGATGTATCACGAGCTTCCGTTGGAGCGTCAAATCTCGATGCTTTTACCGGTCGGACTTGGAATCGTTTGGCTGGTGAAGAACCGGTCGGCGCTAGCCCAGAGATTTGTCGGATTTTGTTTGATCGCCGTGCCGAGCGCAACTTACGTCGCATACGAACGCAGCCATGTGAACGGAGGTTACTACATCGGATTGGTCACTCCGATGCTTCTGTATGCAGCTTCAGTCGGTACGGTACGCGCTGTCGAGGGAGTTCTCGACTGGCTGGTGAATGCAAGCGGGGGGAGCAAAAGACCGCTTGCGGTCACCAGCGCCCGTACTTTCGTCGTCTTGTTACTTGCAGCGGCCACCGTGGGTCGCCTGGAGGCCGGCGAAATGGGCATTGGAGCCGAGCACTTGACGTTGCTGGCTCACGAAACGCTTTCGAACGAGTTGCCGATCTATACCAACTCCCCCGATTTACCGCGGCTGCTCGCTTTTGAACGCGCCCGTGCCGGTGAAGGGCAGATTGGAGACACGATCCAACCCGCGCCCCCGGATCTCGCGCAGCGCTTCCATCTCCTGGCGCCCGCGGCCTGTGCTCCGAATGACTCAAGCTCAGGCCCCTTCTACCTGGTGTACTTGAACACGGGAGAACGTGAGCTTCGCCGCAAATGCGTCGAGCAACTTGGCGCGCGGTGCTCTGATATATCCGCGAGCGTGAAGCGAAACGATCGAAGCAACTGGGTACTGCGTTGCAACGCGCCGTGACGAACTGATGCGCAACTCTTCGGCCGTGTCGCTTCGCCCACGCCATCCTATTCGAGTCGTCTTGCGCACGCTTGTCTGCGCATCCCTGTTGGCGTCTGGTGTTGCAGCCTTTGGCGAAGCCCCCAGTGATTCGGACGCCACCATTCCGCCAGGGCAAGAGGACCTTTTGGCCGCGATGCTCGGCAAAGGAGAGAGCCTTCCATTCGACTGCAAATTTACCGGCGGCAAGGTGGGCTCTGCGAGCATCAATGCGACGTATGGATGTCCCGAGGGTGACGTCGTTTTCGAGTTGGTTCACCCGACCAAGGCTGGAGCCGACGCCGCTCGAACGACGAACTTCGCAACGCGCGTGCGTAGTGGATCACCCCCGCCAGGCCTGCAGGAAGCGCTCCTTTCGCTGATCCGGGCCCGAGAAACTGCTTTCGAATGGAAGTGGCTGGCCAAACCGTCTCTTCTTCAAACCATCCTCTCTCTATCTTTGCTCGTCCTGCCTCTCATGGCAGTCGTGCTGGGCTTTGTGCTGCTGATACAGACAGCGTACCGCCGTCGTGCCCGGTGCGCTGAAACCGGCGATACCCGTTCCGGCCGCTTACGCTGGAACCTTACCGGAACGATCCGTCTTTCTGGCACTTTGCTTGTCACTGTCATCGCACTCTACGGCGCCGTCGAACGGTCAGGCACGCAAGACGGTAGCCTCGTCGTGTTTCTTGCGATCCTCTCCCTTGTCGTCTTTCTGTGGCTGACACTATCGGGTTTCTTCGGATACGCTTCTTCGTCCCGCAACGACTGGCCAGCGCTCATTCCATTCTTCGTGGCATGGGTGGTGCGCGAAGTCTTCACGCTCCATTCGATCGACCAGATTGATATTCAGTTCGAGCACGGTCCCCTCGGAAGACATTCGATCGTCTACCCACTGCTTCAGATGTTCTTCGCGCCAATGGTGCGAGACACACAGTCGTTCACGATGCACATGAACGGCGTTTTGGGAGCGCTTGCGATTCTTCCGACGTACTTGTTCGCGAGGCAACGCATCAGAAGCCGCGGCGCCGGTTTCATGTGCGCACTTTTCCTTGCAGTTCATCCGGTGGTCGCACGTTTCGCGCCGACGGACGGGCCCTATTCGCTGCTTCTTGTCACCTGGTTTTGCGGGTTGGCCCTGTTGTCAGTGCACGAGCTCAATGCTCGGTCGATTTTCGGCGGCGTTGTGCTTATCGGGATAGCCGCCGCGACGAGACTCGAGGGTGCTGTCCTACTCGTGGCGTCCGTGATGATGCTCGATCCGAAGATACTTGTCGACATCGTGCGTCGCGACGCTCTCATCGCCGCATTCGCGTCGCTGATCGCGCTCACACTAGTGGTGGTACAATTGTATTTCATCCTCCCGACGTATGGATCGGTTCTGCCCCTCGCGAGTTGGGTTTTCCAAGATGCAGTCTGGCCGGCGGCCTACAATGACCGGACCTTTGTGATCCTGGTGTGGGTTGGAGCCGCGGTCGGGATCCGGAGCCGATATCGTTTGGGGTTGGTCGCGTTCCTCGCCATGCTTATCGTGCTCGCCCCGGTCGTGCGCTCTGGGCAGTGGGTCGTCACGTTGCACCGGATGGTCCCGACATGTGCCGTACAGGCGATCGTAGCTGGAATCGGCGCGTACAGTCTGACGGCCTGGTTGCCTTGGAGGAACGGTTGGCGCTGGATCGGGCTAGCTCCCGGAGTGGTGATCGCCCTCTACATTTTGATCGAGCATCAGAGCGAACTAACGACGCCGTACGTGTTCAACGAGGAGTACGGAATCGTTCGGAGGAACCTCGTGCCTGGCGGCGTTGCTCTCAAAGGTTGCACGCTGCTGACGTTCAATTCCATTGCGCAAGCAGACTCCGATCTTCACGACTTTGGCAGGGTCGTTCCGGGAATGCGGACAATCGATTGTCGAGTCAACGACTGCGTAGCCGAAGCGGCGAAAGGTGGGTGCTTCTACTACATCCGATCCGTAGCGAGCTACTTTCATGCCGGCGGCGTCCCGATCGCATGTGCCGAAGCTGGCGTAGTCTCAACGGAGGATCGATTGACCTGCATGAATGAGATCAGCGCTTCGTTCGAGCGCTCCATCGAATTGACGCCCGTCGCCCTGCGCACGATCGATGTCGAACATACCTTTCCGGGGAGGCGGTATCCAAAACGCGCGCAAATCGGGCTCTTCCGAGTCGCTTCGAAGACCCCTGGCTGACTGATTGCCGAGCTATCGGTGAACTTGGATGCGGTTTGGCGTCCCCTTTTGGGTTGACTAGAGCCCATTCTCCTTGTAGGCGAGTGTTGCCAGGAGGGCGGGTTTATGCGGGGCGTGTCATTTGCGGTAGCAATCGGGCTTGCGGCTTTGATGGTTCCGTTCACGGCATTGGCGCAGGCGGAAGGCGATATTCGTTTGGTGAACGGGGCGTCGCCGAACGAGGGGCGGGTGGAAGTATTTCACGCCGGCCGGTGGGGAACCGTTTGCGACGACAATTTCGACCAGAATGCGGCGAACGTCGTCTGCCATCAACTCGGGCTCGGTACCGCGACGGTCTTTGACAACGACAGCTCGGATCAATTGTTCGGTCCTGGAGTCGATCCGATCTGGATGGACGGTATGAGTTGCACCGGTGCAGAAGCACGTTTGGTCGATTGTCCTTTTGACGGTTTCGGGAACAACAACTGTGCTCACACCGAGGATGCAGGTGTGGTGTGCCGTGGCAACCCAGCGCCGACCGTAAGCGGTGGGAGACTGCTGGTGTTGGTTACCGCGTTGGCTGGAGCCGGTGCTGCAATGCTGCGCAAGCGTCGGCGCACCGTAGCGCCCGGGGCGTGATCCAGGTCGACCCTGGGTCGACCTGGATTCTGTCCCGTCGAAAACCAGGAACCGAGAGCGCCGGGGCGAGCAATCGTCCAGTGGTCGGTTCTCTGTTCCTGGTCTTTAGCTCCTGATTCCCGATTTCCGTTTCCTGCCTGATTTGACATAGCCGCCCCCCTCCGATAACCGCGCAGAGACCCGACTTTCTCTCTGCCAATGCCGACCAAGTACGTCACCGTTGACGGTTGCCCCATCCATTACTGGCACACCGGTCCTTCGACTCCCCCGAACATCGCTCCCGATGTCAGCCGCGGTGCTGTCGTCGCATTTGTGCATGGGGCGGGGTGGAACGCAGCGCTGTGGCAATCGCAGCTTGCCGGGTTGCAAACCGACCACTCGCCGTTGGCTTTCGATTTCCCGGGCCACGGACGTTCCGGCGGCACCGAGGCGCTGGAATCGATCGAGGCCTATCGCGACTGTCTGGCCGGCTTCTGCGCGGCGTTGAAACTGCCGCCGGTGGTGCTCGTCGGTCACGACCTCGGCGGTGCGGCGGCTCTTGCCTACGCCATTACCAAGCCGGCGCAGGTGCGAGCCTTGGTCCTGACGGGCACCGCGGCTCGTTTCGAGTTCCCGTCGACACTTCTCGATACCTGGCGCGAGGTGATGCGCGGCCGGCGTCCGCAACCGTTCAACAACGACGGCTTCGGCTCACAGGCCGACATGGCGGTGTTGCGCTTCGTACTCACCGAACAAGTGAAGACCGACCCGCGTGTACGCTTTCATGACCTCGGCGTGTGCAACTCGTTCGAAGTGACTCCCTGGCTCGCAGAGCTGCACGTGCCGACGTTGATTGTCGCCGGGCGCGAGGATCCATACGTCACCGTCGAGCAAGCGCAGTCCCTGCACCGCGGCATTGCCGACTCGCAACTGGCGATCATCGATGGTGCAGGACACTTCGTTCCGTGGGAGCAGCCGGCCGGGTTCCAAAGCGCGCTGACCCAGTTTCTCACCAACCTGAAAGCTCCGGCGGCATGAGCATCACACGCAAGGCCGTCATTGCCGGTGTCTACGAGCATCCGACGCGCTGGGCACCGGACAAGACGCCGTACCAGATCCAAGCGGAGAGCGCGCGCGGCGCGTTGGCCGATTGCGGATTGACGATCAAGGACGTCGACGGTTTCTTCACTTCCGGTGTCGGTCCGCTGGGCGTGATGATCGATCGGCGGGTCGTCGTTCGTTGCGCATGTCACTCATGCCGCCGCAGCGATTGCGGCGGGGCTATGCGAGGTCGCCTTGATCACCTACGGCAGCACTGCTTCGTCGGAACGCTTTGCCATCGGCACGGGCGGCTCGTTCGGCGGTGATCCGCCCGATCACTTCGAAGCCCCGTTCGGCCCGACGGTGTTGAGCTCGTACGCCATGGTGGCGCAGCGTCACATGCACGAATTCGGCACGACTTCGGAGCAGCTCGCCGAGGTCGCGGTAACCATCCGGCGTCACGCGTCGATGAATCCGGTCGCCAAGTTTCGCGAGCTGATCACCATCGACGACGTCCTGTCGTCACGCGTCGTCTCGTCGCCGTTGCACCTGCTCGACTGCTGCATCATCAGCGACGGCGGCGGAGCGGTCGTGGTCACCAGCGCCGAGCATGCACGCAATCTGCGCAAGCCTCCCGTCTGGGTGCTCGGCGGAGCGGAGGCGCTGTGCCATACGGCAGCCGGGCGACGCGATCTGACCGACATTGCGGCCAAGCAATCCGGGCCGCGTGCCATGGCCATGGCCGGCGTCAAACACGCCGACATCGACATGTGCATGATCTACGACTCATTCACCATCACCGTTATCGAAACCTTGGAGAATCTCGGCTTCTGCAAGAAGGGCGAGGGCGGAGCGTTCGTGCAGAACGGACGCATCGGGCTCGGCGGCGAGTTACCGCTCAATACCGACGGCGGCGGTCTGTCGTCGAACCACCCAGGCATGCGCGGCATCTTTCTGGTGATCGAAGCGACCAAGCAATTACGTGGCGAGTGCGGCGCGCGTCAAGTTGGCGACTGCAAGATCGCGTTGTGCCACGGAACCGGCGGGATGCTTGGTTTGCGTCACAGCGGCGCGACCCTGGTGCTGGGCAGAGGGTAGGTTGTCAGCGTGTTCGTTGTTAGGTTGTCGGGTGCGAGGTCGTAGAGAGAATGGCCGCTGAACGAAAATACGCCAAGCCGTTGCCGCGCATCGACGAAGAGTCGAAGGGCTTCTGGGAAGCAGGTCAGCGCCACCAGCTGTACGTGCAGCGCTGCCGTGCCTGCTCTGCGTTCCGCTACTACCCGCGCGCTTTGTGTCCGAGCTGCTTGTCCGATGATACGGAGTGGGTGCTTTCTTCGGGGCGGGGCACTGTGTACACGTATACCGTGACCTATCAGAATCAGGCGCCGGGCTTTCGCGACGAGTTGCCATACGTGTTGGCGTACGTCGAGCTCGAAGAAGGGGTGCGCCTGCTGACCAACATCGTCGGCTGTCGGCCCGAAGAGGTACGCATCGGACTGCCGGTGGAAGTCACCTTCGAAGACGTGACGCCCGAAGTGACCCTGCCAAAGTTCAAACCTGGCGCTCCGGGCTCTTAGCTACTTTTCGACTCTTCGACTGTTCGACCTTTCGACTCGTCCAATGATTCTCGATCTCCATACCCATTCCGAAGCTTCCGAAGACAGCCGCGCGCCGGTCGAGACCTATCTCAAGTGGCTGACGCGCAAACGCGACGTGTTGCCCGTCGACGGGATCGTTCTGACCGAGCATCGGCAATGGAACCCCAACGCCGACTACCGCGAGCTCGAGGACCAGTACGGATTTTTGATCCTGCGTGGGGCCGAAGTCGAGACCGACTACGGCCACATTCTGCTTTACGGCGTGAACGACGCGATTGCGCAACGTTTCGATTTTGCCAATGTCCGGCTCAACGCCCAGGAGGTTGTCAGCGAGGTCGCTCGCCTGGGAGGGATCGCCGTGCCCTGTCACCCGGGTCGTCCGACCATCGGCTTGTGCGAGCACTACGCGACCAAGCCGCCGCTCGAAGGTGTGGTCGCGATCGAAGCGCTCAACGGCGGTAGCCGCAAGGGCGAAAACGAGCGCGTGCAGGAGTTGATCGATCGCTATCACTATCGCAGCTTCGGTGGCAGCGACTCGCACCTCGTCAGCTTTGTCGGCATCTGCGCCACCGAGTTCGATCACGACATTCGCAACGGCGATGATCTGGTGCGAGCCCTGCTCACGGGCGGCTACCGGCCGGTCGATTTTCGTGACCGCTTGCGGCAGGGGACCTGATGGCGCTCGATTTCGATCGCTCGATTCTTGGGACCGAGTTCGATCACTCAGTGCATCCCGCGGTGAGGCAAACGGACATCGATGCGTATGCCGCCACCGTCGGGGAAACGGTTGCTGCACCTGGATTGGCGCCGCCGACCTACGTTGTCAGCCTGCGAACGCGTCATTTTCTGCCGCCGAATATGCCGAACCTGGGACAGGTCGGCTTCGATGCGGGGAAGGACATCGACTTCGGTGTCCCGATCCGTGTCGGCGACACACTGACGTCGTCGAGCACGATCCATGACATCTACGAGAAGACCGGGCGCAGCGGCAGCATGCGCTTCATCGTCCTGCGCACCGTCGTTACCAACCAGCGCTCCGAACAGGTCGCCGTGATCGACCAGAAGATGATGTTTCGCTGAGTATGACCGGCCTGTTCGAACACATCGACGTCGGCCACGAGTTGCAGCCGCTGCGGCTGACGCTCAGCTCCGAGCAAGTACGAGCTTACGCCCAGGCAGCCAACATGCCTGGGGGCCGCTTTTTCAGCGACGAAGCGGCGCGCCAGGAGGGATTGCCGGGCCAGATCGTCCCCGGCAACATGAGCATGGCGCTGTTCTCACGCTTGCTGGCAGAGTCGTTGCCCGGCATGTCCATCAAGCACTTGAGCGCCACCTTTCGTGCTCCGGTACGCCCGGGCCAACCGATCGTCGTGCACGGCGTGGTGATCGAGAAGCACTGCACCGATCGCGGCGACCTCGTCGAATGCGACCTGGTTGTCGAGAACGCCGACGGTGAACGCTGGGTCACCGGAACGGCGACGGTACAGCTTGCGGCAGGACCAACGGCTACAGCACGAGAGCCGTGAGGCCCGCAACGAAGTCGTTCTGCTGACTGCGGCTTTTCCGATTCTTGTGGTTGCCGCATTCGATCCGCTCGTCCAAGATCGAGGCGCATGGCAGCGGCGGAAAAGATACGCGATTCGCAGTGTGAGGTGGCCGATCCGTTCGGGTACGATCCGGCATTTCACGCCAACCTCCGTCCACTGAGCGAGTTCTTCTACCGCCGCTACTGGCGCGTGCAATGCGACGGTATTCAAAACCTGCCGGCGACGGGGCCGGTGCTGCTGGTGGCAAATCACTCCGGTGCGATTCCGCTCGACGCAGCGATGTTGGCAACGGCGGTCGACCTTGAGCATCCGCAAAGGCGCCTGGTGCGTTTTCTCTA
>JACQEN010000224.1 GCA_016200585.1 Deltaproteobacteria bacterium | reverse complement strand
GCCGGATGCAGGGCGGGAATCGGTTGAAGGTACTGCAGGTGCTGCGCTGCAGCAGCACCGCGGTGCCGATCGCTGTCGCCGACGTCGCACCGGTCGCCGGCGCATTGGTGCACGACATTCCGCCGGCGCATCGCAACGCGGCGCTCGACCTGGCGCTGCACGTCACACAAACGTTCCCCTTGGGCAGCATTGCGCTCCTGCGCTCCTTGCCGATCGCCTACGAAGAAGCCCCCCACGAGGCTGTCTGCCGCTGGGCCGAGCGCGGCTTGCAGATCGCTGCCGACAACCCCGACGCCGGCACGGCGTTTTTCGCCCTCGAGTCGCGCACCAGCATCAAGGTTTTACAAGCGGCGTCGACGGCGGTTGCCCTGATCGATGTCCAAGGGATGCTGCGCAAGTACGTCCAGATGCTCAGCGGCCAGCCGGTTTCGATTCGCGGCAGCGATCTTTTCCAGCTGCGTTCCCCTCTCGAAGAGCATCCGAACGAGAACGAAATCGAGCTGCCGCTGAAGATCGATCTCTTTGCGACGCACGAAGACAATGTGCGTGTCTTCCGCTTCCTGTCGGCACAGCTCGCCGGCCGGCGTGAGCTCGGCACATACGCGGCCGTGCTTCCCGAGTCGGCCGACGGCAGCCTGTACGCCTTTCTCAACCAGGAGCAGCAACCGGCGCTGCTGGAGGATTGGTTTCTGGTGGCAGAAGGCTTTCGAGTTGCCAGCGGCATGGCGCGCGCCTACCCCGGCCTTGGCCGCGAGCAACGCCAGTTCGCTGCGCAGCTGGTTGCGCGTCTCGATCGAGAAAGGGCCCCTGCCGCAGCCGCCGTATTCGACGCAATGCTGCTGGCGTTGATTGCCGGCCGCGAAGCCGACGCCCTTCCTTCTTGGCTAAGGCCCATGGCGATGATCGTGGCACGACCTGCATCTGCAGCTCGAAGAGGGCGCCGATGACGAAAGCGGCGTCAGCGCGCCGCTGTCGGCGGAAGAGCTGCAGAAGCTGCTCGAAGCAGGCGTCGATCTGCACATCAAACAAGGACGCAGCAGCGATCTCGAAGGCCTCGGGCTCTACATCACCGACCTGCTCGGGAAGGTGCCGGAAGATCAATTGCAGGAGCTGCGCAGCCTGCTCGAGGAGGCGAGCTCGGCCGACAAGCCGCCGCCGAAACGCTGGCTCGAACGCCGCGCCGAAGGGCTGTCGTTCTACTACGACGAGTGGGACTTCCACATCACCGACTATCGACAGCGCTGGTGCCGCTTGTTGGAGATCTCCCTCCAGGGCGACTCGGGCGAGTTCTTCAACCGTACGCTGAGCGACTACGCGGCGATCATTCCCGAAGTGCGACGGCAGTTTCAGCGTATCCGCCCGGAAATGTACCGTGTCGTGCGCGGTCTCGAAGACGGCGAGGACTTCGACCTCAACGCCGTCGTCAACGCGCGCGTCGACCGTCGCGCGCGTCGTGCACCCTCCACCAAGCTCTACGTCGCCCGCCAGCGCGAGGAGCGCGACGTGGCGACCCTGTTCCTCATCGACATGAGCGCGTCGACCGACGAGCCGATGCAAAAGCCGGCTCCGGCGCTCGATGCCGGCGACGATGGCACGGTCATCGGTACGACCGGCCGCGGGCCAAGCAATCGTGAGCGGCGCATCATCGACGTCACCAAAGAGGCGTTGGTCATCATGGCCGAAGCGCTGGAAGAGATCGGCGATGCCTATGCGATCTATGGTTTCTCCGGACACGGCCGGCACAACGTCGAGTTCTATCTGGTCAAAGCCTTCAACGAGGCGCTGACATCGTCGGTCAAAGGCCGGATCGGCGCCATCGAGCCGAAACGCAGCACCCGCATGGGAACCGCATTGCGCCACTCGGTCGAGAAGATGGCCAGCATTACCGCTCGATCGCGCCACTTGATTCTCCTGAGCGACGGCTTCCCGCAAGACTTCGACTACGGGCAGGACCGGCGCAGCAACGTCTACGGCTTGCGCGATACGAGTATCGCGCTGCGCGAATGCGAGACGGCCGGCATCACACCGTTCTGCATCACCGTCGACAAAGCCGGCCACGATTACCTGCGCGAGATGTGCGAGAGCTCACGCTACATGGTGATCGACGACATCAGCTCGCTGCCGCGCGAGCTGCCGAAGATCTATCAGCGTGTCGTCGGAGGTTGAAGCTACTCCGATGTGTGCCGCCTCAGGAGTCTAACTCGCGTCCGGTACATCCTTTGTATTGCCGCGGTTCAGCTTGTAGTCGCGGATCTTCTTGTGCAGGACGTCGCGTGACACCTTGAGGACACGCGCCGTCTGCGACACGTTTCCGCCATGCTGTTCCAGAGCGCATCTGATGTAGCGGGCTTCGAAGTTGTCGCGAGCGCTGCGTAGCGATCCGATTGTCTGCGTTGTGTCGTCCGTACCGCTTCCTTGCCGTTGTGGATCGGCAGGCGATGCAGGGCTAGTTGGTTCCACTTCCTTGAGCTTCGCCGACAGATGCACGACGTCGATCGCTTCGGCGCCGCGCACCAGGGTTGCGGCGCGTTCGATCTCATTGACCATTTCGCGTACGTTGCCCGGCCAGGGATAGGCGACGAAACGGTCAAGCGCCTCCCCGCTCAACCCGGCGATCGGCTTCTTGAGCCGTTCGCGAGCCCGCTCCAGGAGATGGTGCACGAGGAGCGGAATATCTTCGCGACGCGCGCGCAGCGGCGGCAGCTCGATCGGGAAGGTGCTCAGCCGATAGTACAGATCCTCACGAAAGCGACCGGCCTTGACCTCGTCCGTCAGGTCGCGGTGCGTTGCCGATATCAGCCGCACGTCGACGCGTCGCGGCGTCGTGTCGCCGAGAGGCACGATCTCTCCTTCTTGCAAGACACGCAGCAGACGCACCTGCATCGCTGGGCACGTCTCGCCGATCTCGTCGAGAAATACAGTGCCGCCGTCGGCAGCCTCGAAAACGCCTTTACGCTCTTTGAGCGCGCCGGTGAACGCACCCTTCGTATGTCCGAAGAGCTCGCTTTCCATCAGCGATTCGGAAAGTGCGCCGCAGTTGACGGCCACAAACGGTTTGTCGTGGCGTGGCCCCTTGGTATGCAAGGCCCGGGCAACAAGCTCCTTTCCGGTCCCGGTTTCTCCTTGCAACAAGACTGCCACCGGCGAGTCGAGGGCGCTTTCCATCAAACGGAATACACGTTGCATCTCCGGCCCCTGCCCGACCAGATCGGTGAACAAGCTCTGGTGGGCAATGTCGCGTTGTAACAGGGTCAGCGTGTCGCGGAGCTTTTGCTCGCGCCTCCCTTGTTCGGCGAACAAACGTGCGTTGTCGACGGCAACGGCAATGTTTCCGGCGAGCGCCACCAGCAAATCGAGATCTTCGTCGCTGAACTTCCCATGCCGTCGATCACGCAACTCGATGACACCGATGGTTCGCCCACGGCATACCAGTGGTGCGCACAGAAGCTCGTGCGTGGTAACCCCGGTAACCGCATCCGCGTGCTTCAGCCAACGCGGATCTTGTGCGACATCGGCGATGCGCTGCGCACTCTGATTCTGAAACACCCAACCGGCAATTCCTCGAGAGGCGGGGAAGCGCAAGCCGCGCAGACGCAAATCGGCGTCGGGCGTGACCTCCTCGGCGTACGGCGTGTACAGCTCGTCGCGTTCCTCGTCGATGAGGAAGACCGCACAACCCTCGGCATCGAAGAGTTGTTTCGTCGCGCTCAAGATGAATGGGACCAGATCCGGCGAGTCGATGCGCTCGCCCAGCTCGCTGGTGAGCTGGCTGACCAGCCTCAGGCGGGCAGAGCGACCTTGGTACTCGTTCAGAGCCATCGCGCTATCGCCCACGCAAACCAGAGCTCATGATCGGAATCCCCCATTCTCCGGTTTTCTTCTTGAATCCAATCAGTGGTCCTCGTAAGCATGCGCACCGGGGGCAGCGCAAGCAAAATGAGTGAAACTCCCGCAGCACCGGTGGGGTCGTCGAGTCCGCAGGCGCCGCCTCAGCGCCGCCATGTGACGTTCCTGTTTGCCGACCTTGTCGGCTCGTCGGCGTTGTCAGAGCAGCTCGAAGCGGAGGAATTCCACGGCCTGATCGGTCAATGGCTTCAGGCAATGACCGAAGAGGTCGAGCGTTTTGGCGGTACGCTCAATCAGTTCAGCGGCGACGGGATCCTTGTTCTGTTTGGGGCGCCGCTTGCGCAAGAGGATGCGCCGGTTCAAGCCTGCCGCGCCGCGCTGGCGCTCCAGTACCGCGTGGCTGGGCTTGAGACAGCGGTGCGCCTCTCCATGCGAATTGGCGTCGACAGCGGCGAGATCGTTGCCGGGCTGGTCGGTACCGATCGCCGCAACGAGTACGCCGCGCTCGGGCAGCGCACCAACCGTGCCAAGCGAGTGCAGGAGCAAGCTGACCCGGGGTCGATCCTCATCAGCCAGGATACCTACGATCTGGTGCGCGAGTACTTTCGGCTCGTTCCGGCCGGAGAATTTTGCGCCAAGGGCTTGGCCGACCCGATCGCCGGCTATCGTCTGATCGACGAGAAAGGTCGCGGCGGGATACCGCGACTTGCTGCGACCATGGCGCGCTGGCACTCTCCGTTCGTCGGGCGGCGCAGCGAGCTCGGACGACTCGAGCGTGCCTTGAACGACGCGGCCCAGCGCCGCGCACAGACGGTGACGGTCCATGGCGACGCAGGCGTCGGTAAGAGTCGCCTGCTGTATGAAGTTGCGCAACGCGCCCGCGAGCGTGGATTCGCCGTGCACGAGGGGCGCTCCGATGCCCTACGGACCCATGTTCCGTACGCACCCTACGCCGACATTCTGCGCAGCTTTTGCAGCATCGCCGTCGATGACATTCCGGCCACCGTCGCCGGCAAGTTGCGCGCGAGCTTTCCGGACGACGTGGCGTATTTGCACGACGTCGTTACACAGCCCACGGCGTTGCCAACCGCGCCAGCAAGTCAAAGCGTCGGTGATTCGAACGCCCGAATGCTGGCGACGTTCTCGGCTGTCGAGCGCGCCATCCGCAGTATCGCGCAACGGCAACCGCTCCTGCTGATCTTCGACGATTTTCACTGGAGCGATCCTTTGTCGCGTCAGCTGACCTTGCGCATCGTCGACGCCTGCGACGGAGAAGCTCTTCTCCTTTGTACAGCGGTACGTTCGGGTGTCCTCGATCACGACATCGGATCAGCAGCAAAGCTCCATCTGCAGCCGTTGGTGCTAGCCGACATCGAGGAGCTAGGAGCCGGACTCGACGGGTTGACCGACGACGACATCGCACGCCTGTCACGATGGCTCGAACGGCAGACCGGTGGCCTGCCGCTGTTCATCGAGGAGCTTCTCATCGCTTTGCAGTCCAATGGCAGCTTGCGTTGCGATTCCTCACGCTGGCGGCTTGCCGCAGATTTCGAACGCGAACACCTACCGGGCAGTGTGCAGGACCTGATTGCGTCACGCATCGATCGCTTGCCGCCCCACGAGCTGGAGATCCTCCAGCTTGCCTCCGTAATCGGCGACGAGCTCACGCTCGCCGAGATCGAAACAGTTGCTCGCGCCTCCGAAGGCCTGGTGTCGGGGTTGTCCAGTCTTGAGCAGCAGGGTCTATTGACCGGCGAGCCGTTGCGCGTCCGGTTTCGCTTTCGCAGCGCTTTGGCACGGCGCGTCGTCTACCGAACCGTTCCGCGACAGCGACGCCAAGCCCTGCACCTGCGGCTCGCCGAAGCCGCCGCGGGCACTGGCGTGCGCAGAATCGACGATACCGTTCTCGCCGAACACTTCCACCAAGGCGGCGATAGCGCTCGCGCCATCGCGCTCCTACGACGGGCAGCATCGCGCGCGGAGTGGGCCTTCGGCAATGCCGATGCGGTGGCCCTGCTCACTCGGGTGATCAGCATCGGCAGCTCCATCCTTTCCGACGTCGAGCGCGCCGACGTGCTCATTCAACGCGGCCGCCTGCGCACGGCGTTTCTGGGCGACAAGGCCGGCCTCGACGACGTTGATCAAGCGATCGCTTTGGCAGCATCACGCGATTCCGCTCTCCACAGCCGCGCTCTATTGAACAAGGGCGTCGCGCTCTTTCGGCAGTTCCGCTTCACCGACAGCTTGGAGTGGTTAGCACAAGCGGAGCAGGCGGCTGCCGGCGCGAATGCCGCGGAGCTTCGTATCGAAGCACTGCTGCAACGGTCCTTCGTCTTGAGCGAGATCCGAATCAGCGGAACGTCGGCGACAGCGATGTCCGAAGACGCCGCTCGCCGTTGTTGCGAGCAGGCGCTGGCGTTGAGCCGGGAGAACAACAAGCCGGCCCTGGAGATTCAATCGTTGCACAGCTTGGGCACGGCGTACTTGCAGGAGCTCGACTACGACAGGGCGCAGCAGACCTTCGAGCATTGCATCCAGCAAGCGCACGGCGTCGAGGATCGCGTCACCGAAGCTCTGGCGCTGCAAAGCCTTGCACGCGTCCAACAATTTCGCGGCGACTGCGCCAACGCCACGGCTACGATTCTGCGACTTCAGGGACTTTTGCGCGATCTCGGCGATCACCGCCGGCTCGCCTTCAGTACGTTCAACCTTGCCGCCGCTTATCTCGGTAGCGGGCGACCCGAGCAAGCGCGACGTGCGGCGGAAGAAGCGTTGCCCCAAGCGACACGACTCGGCCTTGGGTATCTCGAAAAGCTCGTCTTGCGATTCATCATCGGGTTGTACTCGGGCCCCGAGTTCGTGCAGCAGCGCGTCGATTCCTGCGAGCAGTTGCGCCGACTGTTGATCGAAGAAAGCGAACGGTCGGAGCTGAGCGATCTCTTGATCGAGTTGGCAAACGCCTACGTTGAAAGCGGCGACGGTGAACGGTCGGCGGCGATATTGTCGGAAGCGGCGAAGCTGGACATCGACTTGGCAAACTTCACGCGAGCCCAGTGGTCCCTACAGCGACTGTGTTCGCTCAAGAAGTAGTCGGACCGTAGAGCGCGCCGCAATCAACAGCAGAACGGCGCAACACGCCCAGGCGAATGCGTCGCCGATGATCGTATACCAAGTCCCAGCTTGACCGCGGGAGACCGCTGCCGTCACGACGCGCGGGTGGCTACTCTCCGACGCTACGATGCGGCCGTGACGGTCGACGATCTGCGTCACCCCTACCGTCGCCGCGTGCACGAGCGGCACGCCATTTTCGACGCTGCGAAATACCGCCATCGCAGCCAATTGGATCGCCCCGTCGCCGAGGATCTCGTCGTTGGTGGGGTTGACGAGCAGCGTCGCGCCTTGGCGCACGAGCGAGCGCGCGGGCTCCGGAAAGATCGACTCGAAACACATGAGCACGCCGATCTTCTTCTTGCCGGCGGTCAACGGAACCCACGGCTTGCCGACGGAGAACGGCTGCTGCACCGACGGCAGCAGACGCCAGCGCGACTCCGCGACCGGCACCAGCATGCGTTTATCGGCAACTCCGATGACCGAACCCTCGGCTGCCATCAGCACCGCGGAGTTGAAGTATTGCGTCGTGCCTTGCCGGCGTTCGTAGCGATGCAAGCCGGCGATGACGAACTGCCGGCGTGTCTGCACGAACGACGTGAACGCGTCACTCAGCTCGCCATCGCCCAAATCGAAACGCAGTGCATTCTCCGGCCAGATCAGCAAGGCCGACGGGTCGGGAGGTACTTCGGCGCTGGTGCGCATGAGATCGGCCAAGCGCTGTTCCGGAGCTTCGCCGAGCTCCGGTTTCCATGCGGGATAAACCGCCTGAATCACCATCGGGTCGGCGTCTGTTTCCGCCTGCCGCAAACGCGCCAGCCCGTAGGCAAAGCTCAAGACAATCAGCGCGCTGGCGATCGCCAGATGCAGACGGCGCTGCGCCGCCGCCAACCACCAGGATGCCAGCGCGAGATTTGCCATACAGACGATGAAGGAAACGCCGTACACGCCCGCCAGAGCCGCCACCTGAATGACCAGCGGGAGGGAGTATTGCGAATGACCGAGGAGACACCACGGGCTACCGCCAACGACGTTGGCGCGCAGATACTCAATGGCTACCCAGCCGGCCGACAGCCACAGAACCGACAGGCTGGCCGACTTCCAGGCGCCGCACAGCCAGGCGAACAGCACGAAACCGCCGATGCCGCTCACCGAGATGGTCAACTGCGTCAGCACGGCCGCTGCCGGGAGATCGAGCGGTACGCGATGAAACGCAAAGAAGAGCCAGTGACCGACGACGCTCCACGATGCCCACATACCGGTGACGAATCCAAGCAGACAGCGCTGCAGCCGGGTCTTGCCGTCGAGCGCCAGCAGCAATGGGAACAAGGCCACCCACGCGACGGGTCCCCAACCGAGCGGCGGGTAGGACAACGTTAGCAGCAGCCCGCTCAAGGCGGCCAGACACCATTCGCGGCAACGCACAGACGATCCCTCAACCAAACGGAAACAGAGTGCGAATCCCGACAGGGTTCGGCACGCTCGATCTACTGGCAGGTCAGCGTCAGGCGTTGCAAACCGTCGTTGCCGCCGATGCTCAAGAACGGAGTCGTTGCGACCAGCGACAGTGCCGACAGGTTGCCGCTTCCGAGCTGGCTACAGGACACCGCCGCTCCGTTGAGCGACACCGCAAGGTCGCTGGTTCCAACGCCGGCGGCGTCGAAGACCTGCGCCGAAGCGGTTCCGGTGGTGAAGAAAGCAGGAAACGGCGCCGAGTATCCGACAAGATCGTCACCGGTGCATGGCAGAGCGTCGCCGCCGAACGTGCCCGGCGCCAGCTGCTTGGCGCCCAAAGAAAATGTGCCGGCGCACGTTCCCGGCGTGCTGGCCCCGGACGGCGTGAGCGTGACTGCCGAGTTGTTGCCTGCCGGCGGCAGAAGCTCTTGCGATGACATGGCGTACGTACACTGGTCGCCGTCGCCGAGATCGCTGTCGACGCACGTATGGAAGTCGGCAGGCGCGGATCCGAAAACGCAATCGCAATAGCCGGTGACGCCGCGCACACTGATGCACAACGGGTCGCCCGCGCCACCCGGTGAAACTCTGATCTCCTGCGGCATGAAGCTGCTCAAGACAAATCCCTTCGAGTGCTTGCCGCAGATGTTCAACAACAAGCTACCGCCCAATACTTTGGTCGAGGAGGTGGAACCGCCCATGCCATCGGGCACGTCGATTGTCGAAGCGGAGGAAACCGCCAAGCTGCAGACGCGCGTGCGGCAGTTTGCCGGATTCAGCGGCGGTGACAACGCCTGAAGAGGATCGTACTCGCACAAATCACCGATACTGTCGTTATCGGTGTCGGTCTGCTCCGGGTTGTAGATCCGCGGGCAGTTGTCGCAGGCATCGCCCAGGCCGTCCCAGTCAGCATCTGCTTGGTCGGTGTTGGGGGTGGCAGGACAATTGTCGTTGGCGTCGCCCCAACCGTCTCCATCCGAATCAGACTGCGTGATCAAGATCGTGTTGGCGAGATTCATCGGGTCGACGCGCGTAAGGTCGAGTCCACGACCTTCTTTGAACGACAGCTCCGGATCACGATCGATGCCGAGGACTTCTGTACCGGTCGCCCGGTACAGCCCGGAATTGTCCTGGTGCTGCTGTCGCGCTTGTTGCCAAGAGGCGTCGTAGAGCGGTGATGTTTGAAAGGCGAAATTGAGATCGCCCCAGTCTTGCGCGCCTTGCAGCAATCCGACGATCGGCTCCGCCGTTTTGGCGTCGCGGTCGCAGTTGAGATCTTGCGCATACGGGCTGCCGTCGTTCGAGTTGCTGCAGTTCCAATCGACGAAGAGGCTCGAGGCTTCGGCCGTGCCGCTGCGCACCGTCTGGTAATTCGGGCAACTGTAGCGTGTCGGCTCGAAGTAACCGGTGCCGTCGGCCTCCGACAACTGGCTCTCGTCCAACGTCGGGGCTTGCGAGCGCGAGTAGTCGAAACGGCCGTTGATCGAAGCGACCTGAAACGAATAGTTCATCACGCTGAGGTAGTTCGGCTTACGGTTGATCAACTGCTGGGCAGCCGCTGTCAACGGCGGGCCGCCATGATTGAGCCCCAGGTTGTGACCGAGCTCGTGCATGAACGTTCCGGCCTGGTCGGCGACAGTCCCCACCGGGTTGCCGGCTTCATCCGGCCACGATCCGAGCGTAACCATGAAGTCGTTGCCGCCGATCTCCGCAACTCCGGAGATCGATTCATACTCTTCGGCCGCGTTGTGGGCCAAGATGCAGTAGTGAAAAAATGGAGCGAGCTTACTGTAGCGAAAGTTTCGACGTTTGAGGTCGAAGAAACTCTGCCCCCAGACGCGACTGGTCATGTCGAGGAAGAGCTGCTCGGTACGCGCCGTCTTGTTCTTGCTGGTGGTTTTGATCTTCAGAGGCCGCTGGCGGATGTGCAGCGTGATTCCCGGCTTGCCGTCAGGATTGTCCACGGGCGCGCTAGCAAACGCTGCTTCCAGGATTCGCACCGTTTGCGGCTTCAATTGGTGCGTGTGCTCACCCGGATCGAGCGCGTCGTTGTCGGCGTTGAGCTTGACCTGCATGTAATCGCACTCGACGAAGATGTCCTTGTGGTTCGGACTTGCACCCAGGCTGTGCAACAGACCCTGAGCTTCGTTGGCGTCGGGAATCGCGTCGCCGTCACAATCCCCAACGCTGACGCAGGGGCCAAGGCTGTACGCCGGGACGCTCCACCTCAGCACCGTAGAGAAGACAAGGGAGAGCAGCGCGACGTAGCGGAGCGAGCTTGTCATCCTTGCGTCCTTTCCTTCCATCTCTGTCGCAGCGTCGGAAACTACATCTTCCTGTCACGCAAGCCGCTTGCCAAAGACGTTTGTTGTGCTGCATGATCGCCGTCGTCGAAACGAGCTGTTGACACTTCCGGACAGATGTCGAGTGTTCGCGTTATCTAGTGTCAGGTTTTGCCGCTAGGGGCAAAAGGAAATCAGCAACACTACGAGGGGGATCTGATTTTGATTCTGGCACTCGACGTGCAAACGATTCGGCGCATGCGGGAGGGTCGGGCATGAGCACAGCGCAGCTTCCTCCGGTGGGCCTCAGGCATCGATGCGCCGCACGACAGGCGAAGCAGGCGTCTCTTGGCGGCGTGTTCCTGTGGATCATGGCAGTCGCGATCGCCGGCACGCGGTTCGCTTTTGCGGTCGATACCGGTGTCGGACGCCGGGCGGCGGCTGTCGCCAGCATCGACCCGACGTCGGCGGTTGCCGGGTCTACGGAGATTCGTTCCCTACCCGGTCAAGAAGGCGACGCCGGAATGGTGCAGGTCTTCCGCTTCTCCAATGGACAAACACCGCAAGCGGAGCCGGCGGTCAATTCGCTGAATGGTACCTATCTCATCTCACTATCGGCACCGCTGACGGCAGCGGAAAATGTCTACGTCAGACACACAACCGACAACGCGGTGTCGGCAACCGTGATCGTCCAATCTTCGGTGCCGCCATCGATCTCCGGACCGTTGAACCCGGCCAGCCCGCTGGTGACGGGGCATGCTACTCCGGATAGAACGATCAACATTCAAGACGCGACCTCGGGAGCGACACTGGGCAGCTCGCTGAGCGCTTCCGGTACAGGCTGGTTCTCCGTCGCGGTTCCAGCCCTTCACATGTTCCAGACCGTTCGTGCCGTAGACAGCTCGAACCTCAGCAGCCCGGCGGTGACCGTGCTCGGATTCTCGGCGGCTTCAAACGCCGGGATTCCGCAGACGACCTGTCCGGCGACGGTGGTCCAGGCGTCCGGACCAATGGTCGTCCGCTTCGCTTGTGGCTTGTTGAATCCGCGGGGGCTGACGGTGCTCCCTGACGGTTCCCTGCGCATCGTGGCCGGGGTACCGCCGAGCGGTTTGATCAACTATCCGCCGCCGGCAACGATCAAATTCGACCCCGGAACGCAGGCGGCGCAGTTTCTCTCTCCGGTAACCGGGGTCGGCACCTGGTTCGATTCCATCTCGAATCGATTGCTCATCGCGCGGCCACATTTGTTTCGGCTGCAGGACGAGCACATGGTGGAGCGTCATGACGGTGAGATTCTACAGATGAACCCCGACACAGGGGAGACGACGGTAGCGACTCGTCTGCTGGACATCGCCCCGACGGCGATTGCCGCTGACACGTCGATAACCGCTGCGTTCGGCGGTGGCATCGTCGTCTCCAGCCTCTTCTACAGCGGCGAGCCGATCTCGACAACGATCCCTGCGAATTCGGCAGAGCCGGAGCCGTCGGCGATCTGGAGCGTAACGCAGACGTCGGTTGCGCCACTCAAGGTCAGTGCGTCGCCTGCGCTGGTGCGCATTCACGGCCTCGCTGTCGGCCCGGATTGGAATGCAGCTCCGGCTCTGTTTGCGGCCCAACCGGGATCGGGGACAATCTTCCGGATCCTGCCGAGCAACGGCGTGTATGCCGCGACAACTCTCATTTCGGGGCTCGGCAGTCCGGTCGAGTTGGCGTTCGCGCCGTCGGGTAGCCCGTTTGGCAGCCAGTTGTACGCAACCGATGCCGACGGCGGCAGCATTCTGCAGATCTCAATTGCTGTGGCAACGACGTCGACGGCCCAGGTCTATGTCAGCGGCCTCGATCATCCTTTTGGACTCGCGTTCAGTGCCAGCGGCCTGTTCGTAACGGAGTCTTCGGGCAGCATCGTGGCGATCTATCCGTAGCACGATCCTCTTGCCGCAGCCCCAGGCGCGGCCAAGCGCCCGATGAAGCACCTCTGAGCTGCATCCACCTCCCGAATCCGCGATTCCCACACGACTGCCGCGCGATCTCGACAGGTGTCGAGTTTTCCCGATAGGTCACGCCGCACCGAGTGTAGGGACTCCCCGACGCTCTCACCGGTTCTGGCCCGACGCGACGCCTCCAGTTGCTGGCACGGCGCCTGCAATTGCTTCGCATCAGAAATCAATGGGGCGCAACCGGCGGATGCTCCGATCACGACATCCGCTGACAACCTCAGCCTGCGGATGCTGAGCAAACGAGAGGGAGGAGACACCAATGTCCAGAGTTTGCCGAAACACTTTCACACGATCCACCACCAACGGTTTCATCAACCAAGCGCGTTACGCAGTCCTGGTCCTGATGGTTCTGGCGCTGCTTCCAGTCTTGGCAGGACGCGTCACAGCGGCGACCTGCCCGGCGGGATGCAATCGCGCCAAGGCCGTATGCCAATTTGCGGCAACCGCGAAGAGAAAGGGCTGCGTTCTGATTTGCCGCGCAGCATATGATGCGTCGGATCACGGTATCGATGCTCAGAACACCTACCAGACGTGTCGGATGGCATGCATGGACACCGGCGCCACCGAGAAGGCTGCCTGCCTCGCGACCTTGAACAGTTGCGCCGGTTCGTGTCCGGCCAACCCAACCTGTGCCCCAACCTGTGGCAACTCCCTCTTCGCCTGCGCAACCCTTGCCAATGCTGCGAGCCATACGTGTACCAACGGCTGCGCAAGCGGCGACGGTTCCTGCTTTGAGGGCTGCAGCAATCTTGCTTCGACCGCTTTGGCGGATTGTTACAACAACCCCGGCAACGGTTTCGCCGTTTGTATGAGTGGTGGGTGCACCGCCGTGTGCGGCAACGGATTACTCGAACCCGGAGAGCAGTGCGACGACTTCAATACGACTCCTGGCGACGGCTGCTCAGCGTCGTGTGCGTTTGAAGATCCGGATGCGGACGGAATCCGCGACGACGGCAGCGGCAACGGCGTCGTCGGCGATGCCCCGTGTACCGGCGGTAACACGGTCGGCTGCGATGACAATTGTCCGTACCAACCAAATCCGGGCCAGGAAGATTTCGACAACGACGGGGTCGGTGATGTTTGCGACTACAACTGCGTCACTGGCACCAGCGGGGCGACGATCGAAGGCACCGTGTATGTCGGCAGCATCGCACCAGCGAACGGCCTTGACGGTGTCGAGCTATCTGCGTGCTCGGCCGGAACCCAATGTTGCGCCTACACCACAAGCGACAGCTCTGGTGCCTACCAATTCACCAATCTCCAAACCGGCACCTACACCATCACGGCAAACCCACCAGGGCCGCTCTTCTCCGGCGCCACTGCCGCACCGCTCACCGTGTCACCGAATCAAGTGATTTCCAGCGCCGATGTCGTGTTGCAGGGTCCGATCGCAATCCCGCCAAACACGACGATCACCAATACCCACACCGACAACGGAATTCCCTACCTCGCACCTTGGAGCGACATTACGCTGACGACAGTCGCCTGCGTCGGCGGCACGGTGTCGTTTTCGCTGTCGCAACCCGGCACGAGCAACGGCGTCGAGGCCTCGGGTTTCATGTCTGACCCGAACGGAACCGGAAATTTCGAATTCACTATCCTGGCGGGCTCCTTTACCTATACGAACGGCTATCCGTTCCAAATCGACATCGTCATCAGCGGCTGCGGCGCCGGCGACGGCACCATCACCTTCAACGCCTACATCGATCCCAGCGGTTTCACCCGCTTCCTCAACGGCAGCGCGGCGGTTGGTGCGACGGTGACGTTGCTGCGTTCCGCTGCTCCGGTCGGACCCTTCACGATCGTCCCCGACGGCAGCGCCATCATGTCTCTGAGCAACCGCCACAACCCCGACTCGTCGGATGCCTCGGGCCACTTCGGTTGGGATGTCCTCCCCGGCTACTACAAGGTTCACGCCGAGATCAGCGGCTGCGTTGCCGAAAGCGGCGTGCTGACGATCCCGCCCGCGGTTACCGATCTCGATCTCGTGTTCGAGTGCCCATGTGTGGCCGGCCCACGTACTGGATGTCACACCGCTTCGAAGGGCCAGTTGACTATCAAGAACAACGTCGACGACACCAGGGATTCGTTCTTGTGGAAGTGGTCGCAGGGACAAACGACGACACAGATGGACTTCGGTACTCCGCAGATCTCGACCGGCTACGACGTCTGCGTCTACTCGGCCGCATCCAACCCTCTGGCGGCGCTGACGGTACCGGCGGATCCAATCGGCTGGACCACGACCGGCGCGCTGGGAACCGGCGGCTACAAGTACCAAGATACCGCCGCGATGCATTCGGGCGTCAGCAGCGTCATGTTGACGGCAACCAGTAGCCGACGCGCCGCCAGTGTGGTGGTCCGAGGAAATGGAATCGGCCTACCCGATCCGACTCTCGGAAGCCTGCCCGCACCGATTACCGTACAGCTCCAACCCAACGACGGTAGCTCGTGCGTCGAATCGACTTTCATCCTCAGCACGATCACGAGCAACACCCCGGACAAGCTCAAGGCCCGGATACGATAGAAAGGATGACCGACGCGAGGGTAGTCGGTCGGCAAGAGACTCTCGGTTGATCGACCGAGCAAGAGTGGCGGGCCTCCAAAGCCCGCCACTTTCCATTTGTGCAACTTGGCTCCGATTCGCGCCAGGATTACCAGAGCTACCTTGCTGCCGAGGGTCAGGCCGACCTTGAAGCCTGCCTTGACGAGGGCCACCGCGACCACACCTCGCTTGAGCGACGCCAGCGGTCCGACAGCCGCTGCGTTCTGCATCGGAAGAATGTGGATGGTCTACACTCGTACAGCGGCGTATCAAGTTAGCCGTATGAGCAAACAGGTCCTGCGCACGCAAAGGAGGAGACGCCGATGAAACGCACGATACGCTACCTTCTGTTTGCCGCTGCATCGCTACACAGCGCCGCGGCGCTCGCCATGTACACTCCCAATCCGGCGGCACGCTGGCAGGAAGGACACTTTTATCTTGCCGGCGATTTCCAATTCATCGGCGACAAGGATCTCTCAGGTGGGCAGATCAACAATATCTACGGCGTCTACGCCAGGCCTGGGTTCAGCGTTGCGCGCAACGTCGTTGTTTACGGGCGTTTGGGTTTTCAGGGAGCCGACAGCGTCGACACCGGCTTCGCCGGAGGTTTCGGCGTTCAAGGTTCCTGGGTTTTCCCGCGACAGAAGGCTTGGGCCATCGGCGGCGCTTTCGACTACTTGCATTGGTCGGCCAACATTCATCACGGCGGCCCGGACATCAGCTGGAACGAGTTTCAGTTCACACCGGCCGTGAGTTACCGAGTGCCTGACCTTCCGGAACTGACACCCTACTTTGGCATTCTGTTCGACATCGTCGACGGTCGTGATTCGTTGAGCCAGGGCGATCCGGTCGGCTTGCTGCTGGGAAGCAACTACGATCCATCGTCCCACGTGCGGCTCGACGCGCAAGTGCGGGTGGTGACCGAAACCGCCTTTTCGTTCAGCATGGCGTTCGTCTTCTAGTGGTTGGGAGGGGTGGTCCTACAGAGCTCGCCGCCGCGGAATTCGACTTCTCGACGAAAACGTGACCGCGAACGGCGGTGACCGCCCCGTCTCGCTCGACATGTGTCTCTGCGGTATGAGCGACGTATGACTCAGGTCCGGGCGATCTATCACCGCACAAAGGAAGTTAACATCTACCCTATCGAGGGCGATCGGTTTCTCATCGAAGCTTTTCTGCAGGACGAAGTTCACGACGTCCATGCCGAGGTGGAGATTCTTCACCCGTCGTTGGAGATCGTTGCGGCACGCAGCGAGGTGCGCAACGGTCCGTTCACCAGTGTTTGCAACATGACCCATCCGAACGTCGAACGACTCGTCGGCATGCACGTCGAGCGCGGCTTTACCGGCGAAGCCCGGCGCATCGTCGGCGGTTCAAACGGTTGCCACCGCGTTTCGGAGCTCCTGGTTGAGATCGCTCAGGCGGCGTACCAACTGCACTTCGTGCGCTTGTTTCATTCGGTCCCGGTCGAGCAACGCAGTCGCGAAGACGTACCAACGGCGCGGCACGAGTTCGTGCTCAATCACATTCCCGGCATGCGCAACACGTGCTTCTCATACAGCGAGAGCCATCGCGATCTGATCGCGGAGAAGGCCACGCCACTACGTCTGCGCCCGCAACAGATGCCGGTGCGAAAGATCGACCCCGGAACATAACCCGGAGACGAGGACCATCCGACTCATGCAGACCACCACCAACGCAGCCAATACGGATTTCCCCATCGCCATCATCGGTGCCGGGTTTGCCGGTATCGGCATGGCGATTCAGTTGAAGAAGGCTGGCATCGGCTCGTTCACCATGTTCGAACGCGCCGGCGAGATCGGCGGCACGTGGCGCGACAACACTTACCCAGGCGCCGCCTGCGACGTTCCGTCGCACGTCTATTCCTTCTCCTTCGAACAGAAGTCGGACTGGAGCCGTGCCTTTGCCGAGTCGAGCGAGATCCAAGCCTACCTGCTCGGTGTCGTCGACAAGTGGCGGCTGCGACCACACATGCGCTTTAACACCGAGATCGTCGAAGCGCGCTTTGACGAGGGGCGTGGGCTGTGGACCCTGACCACCGACCACGGCGAGCAATTCACGGCCCGCGTCGTGATTTCCGGCGTCGGCGGCCTCGTCGACCCGGCAACACCCCAAATCAACGGCCTCGAAAATTTCAGGGGCGCTCAATTCCACACCGCACGCTGGAATCATCAATATGACCTCAGGGACAAACGCGTGGCCGTAATCGGTACCGGCGCCAGCGCCGTGCAGGTCGTACCCTCCATCGCCCCGATCGTTGGTACCCTGAGCGTCTTCCAGCGTACCGCTGCCTGGGTCATGCCCAAGCACGACAAACAGTACGCCGATTCGACCAAACGCTTCCTCGGCCGGCATCGAGCCGTGCTGAACCTTAGTCGCCTGCTGAAGTACTGGGTAAGCGAAGCGTTTGGGCCGATGGTCTTCCTCGACTCGAAGAGCTTGTCGGCCATCGGCGAAAAGGTGTCCCTGCAACACTTGCGCGCTTGCGTGAAGAACCCCGAGTTGCGCGCCAAGCTCACGCCGACCTTCCAGTTCGGCTGCAAGCGCGTCTTGATCTCCGACGACTACTGGCCCGCCTTCGAGCGGCCGAACGTCGAGCTGATCACCGAAGCAATCGACGAGGTTCTCAGCGATCGCATTCGCACCACGGACGGCGTCGAGCACCGGGTCGACGCCATCATCCTTGCCACCGGCTTCAAGCTCGGACTGACCAAGGCACCGTTTCCGGTGATCGGCCGCGGCGCCAAGACTCTCGACGATGCATGGAAGGGCGGTGCGGTTGCGTACAAGGGGATGACGATTTCCGGTTTTCCGAACTGGTTCATTTTGATGGGGCCGAACACCGGCCCCGGCCATACATCGGTGCTTGTCTACACCGAAGCGCAGATCGCCTACGCCGTGCAAGCCATCAAGAAGCTGATCGGCGAGAAGCTGAAGTTCGTCGATGTGAAGCAGGAAGTGCAGGATCGCTACAACGATGGCCTACAGCGCCGCATGAAATACATGTCGTGGTCGTCCGGCTGCCACAGTTGGTATCTCTCTCCCGACGGCAGCAACCACGCGCTCTTTCCCGGCTTCGCCAGCGAGTACGTCGTGCGCGCCCGCAAGTTCAAGGCGTCCGAGTACGAGATCGTCAAGGCCTGACCGGACTTTACCCGCCAACGGGCTCCATTCTGTTGCCGATTCCGGCAACGGGAGGGTCAGCTCGACGGGTGCCCCATCAGGTCCGCAAAATTGCCGCTGTAAAACGTCGTCAGCGCATCGGCGTCAAAGTACGTACGACCTTCGGCATAGGGCATAACCGGCATTGAACCTCAGGCGTCCCCCGTCGTGCAAGAGTCGTTGTGAAACCTTGAGCGATCTCAATCGCCCACGACACCGCGGGCCTGCCAATCGAAATCGTCGGGCCACTGCGTGTGCTGGTCCGCATGTGCCCCGCGCAGCGAGGCGCGGGTCAAATTGGCGCCCGTAAGGTCGGCAGCATGGAGCTGAGCACCTCGCAGGTTGCTAGCGCGTAGATTGGCTCCGCGCAGCACCGTCGCACGGAGATCCGCATCGCGAAAGTTGCAGCGCCGCAAGTCGGTGTTGCTCAAGTCGGCGCCGCACAAGTGCGTCTTGTGGAAATTCGACGCGTGAAGGTCCAGTCCTGCCAACTCGGCCTCGGCAAGGTCGGTTCCACCCAAGTTGGCGTAGCCAAAGGTGTCGTCACAGCGACGCAGCCACGAAAGAACGCGTGCCACTCGGGTTCGCCGGCTGCGAATGAAATCGTGAACGGCAAGCGAGTCTGTCAGTGAGTTCACGCTATCGGTTGGCTGCTTCATCGTTCCAAGAATTCATTCTCGCTCTACGCTCGGCTCGGAGGTTGGTGACTTCCAAGCGCACGCGAACACCTCGGACTCGTCCAGCGAGCGAACCGAAATGTAGATGTGGTCGATTCCGATGACTTCGGCCTGCATCCTGTGAACCTATCAGCGCCGGCGCATGGAAGCACCCCGGTCGCAGGGCAATTCGACACCCGACAAATCGCACCTCACGCAACATCGAGCCCCAAACGTTCGGTGAAACGGCCGATCTTGTACAAAGATTCACCGGCGCGCGCACAGGCTTCGCGTAGCGGCTCGATTCGATCGAGCGGCACGGCGGCCAGCAAGCCTCCCGATGTCTGAGGATCCAACCACAGCGGGTCAAGCCGATCGTTCGACTGCGTACGCTGGTTGGAAGCATGAAAACTGCTGCGCCAGCCCGCGGCCAACAACTCTCGCGCACCGGGCAGGGCGGGGACCGCCGACCTGACCAGGCGCGCGCCGACGCCGCTGGCGCGTAGCATCTCGTCGAGATGCCCGGCGAGGCCGAAGCCGGTGACGTCGGTACAGGCACGAACGCCATGCTCGCGCAGGAGCTGCATCAACCGACGATTACTGCGCAGCATCGAAGCGATTGCGGCTTCGGTCCATTCCGCTGCGGCGACGCCGGCGCGTGCCGCCGCCAGAATGACACCGGTGCCCAGCGGCTTGCCGAGAACGATCACTTCGCCAGGGCGCGCGCCGCTCTTGCGCAGCACGTGATCCGGCTCGACCCAGCCGTGCATCGAAAAGCCGACGATCGCCTGCTCGCCGGCGATCGTGTGACCGCCCACCAGCGAGATGCCGAGCTTGTCGAGTTGTAGCAGCGCCCCGCGCAGGAGCTGCTCGAGCCGTTCTTCGTCTTGTCGTGCGTCGCCGCGTGGCAGACAGACGATGGCGATCGCCACGCCCTCGGCAGCGCCCATGGCGTAGAGGTCGCTCGCGGCGTTGTTCGCCGCCACCTGGCCGACGACGTACAGGTCGTCCATGAAAGGAGGAAACGCATCGACCGTCGCCACCGCCAAAGCTCCGGGCGGCGTCGCAAAGACCGCCGCGTCGTCGGCCTCACGTACGCCGATCTGCACACGCTCATCCGTCGCGACGTTCAACTTGGAAAGGACACGGCCAAGCACGTCGGCGCCGACCTTCGCCGCACAGCCGCCGCACGGAATCATCTCGCCGTGCATCATCGCCTGTGGGTCGAGCTGTGGTCGAGCGTACTTTTGGATGAAGGTGCGATCGATCCGATCCTTCAACCGCCAGGCCCAGCGTCCACGAAAGGCAAGGCCGCGATAGCTGAAGATGGCGCGGCCATCGCCGGTGTTCAACAGGGCGAGGAAATGGCGTTGCGGGCGGAACCGTTTGAGGTGGGTACGGCGAGTCTTACTGGCAGGGGTAGCGCTGGCTGGACCTAACCCCCTAGCCCCCCTCCCCGCGAGGGATGAGGGAGTTGTGGTAGCCCATGTCTGGGCTGCCGTTCGTAGATTTGCCGTGAGTACCGGCCCTTGTCGGACGGCGTAGACGCCGGCTTTGGGCAAATCGGGATGCGACGCTAACGTCGCGCAATCACCTGCAGCAAAGATTTCCGGATGTGCGCCGCAGCGCAGATCGTCGCCGACTTGCAAGAAGCCGCGTGCGTCGACCGGCAAGCCGGATTCTTCGAACAGACGTGGGCCCGCTGCGCCGGTTGCCCAGACGACGAGATCGGCCGGCAGTTCTTCTCCCGTCGCCAAAGTGATCCCGTCGCGCCGAACCTGCGTGACGTCGATGTTGCCGCGAAATGTGATGCTGTGTTCGGCGAACGCCCGCTGCACCGCTCGCGACGCGGCGGCGTCGCGGCTGGCGACCGGCGCGTTGCTGCTGTCGCAGATGGTCAGCGAGCCGCTGCCTTCACGGCGCAGGTGTGCAGCCAGGGCGAAGGCAATTTCGGTTCCACCAGGACCGGCGCCGACGACGATGATACGCCGTCCACCGGCAGGGGCTGCGGTAGAGAGTGTGGAGGCAAGTCCGCTGACGGCACGCTCGATGGGTTTGACGAGGACGACCGGTACCTCGGCGTCGATGCGATCGGCCGCAGTCGGACGCGAGCCGATGTCGAACGATACCAAGTCGTACGACAGCGCCGGACGTTCACCGAGCTCGAGGAGGCGTTGCGCGGCGTCGACGCGCACGACGCGGTCCGCAACGAACGCCGCCCCGGCGCGTGCTGCCAGGGCGCGGATATCGATCTGCGCCGCGGTGAGATCATAGGTTCCCGCCAGCACGCCGGGCACCATGCCGGAATAGGTTGCGTACGAGTGCGGAGAAACCAAGGTGACGTGCAGCAGCGGCGCGCGTCGCATCGCCAGCGACTTGAGCACCGCGACATGTGCGTGTCCGCCACCGACGAGGATCAGATGGCACTGCGACCCGCCGTCCATCAAACGATGCCCTGCTGTTGGAGCTTCTGCAGCTCGGCCTCATCCAGCCCGAGCCATTGGCAATATACGGCACGATTGTCTGCTCCGATCGTACGACCAAGATGGTGGATTCTCCCAGTCGTGCCGCTGCCCTGCGGTGAGGGTGCCGCGACGGTGACTCCGTCGACGTTGACGAAGTTGGCGCGCACCCGAAAGTGAGAATTGCCGACGACGTCGCGCAGGCCGTCGACGGCCGCCAGGGGAACACCCGCTGCAGCGAACGCGTTCACCACATCTTCCGCGCGACGTGTGCCGATCCATTCCTGGATGATCGCGTCGAGCTCGTCGACATGTGCGAGTCGGGCTCGGTTGTCGCCGAACCGCGGATCGCCACTCAACTCCGGCCTGTCCATCAACTCGAACATCCGCCGCACCATTTCGTCGGTGCCGGCCGTGAGCGCAACCCACTTGCCGTCGGCGGCGCGATAGGTGTTGCGCGGCGCCATGGTTGGAAAGCGGTTACCGTGGCGACCGGGCTCGACACCGTCACGGGCGGTTGCAGCGATGCGCTGCGACAACAGCCCGAGCAGCGGTTCGTACATGGCGACGTCGAACGAACCTGCAGCTTGTCCTGTATCGCGCCCGTAAAGCCCGAGCAGCGCGGCGATGATTCCTTGCAGGACGCCGACGCAATCGCCGAGGCCGACCGGCGACAGGGTGGGGGGAGCGTCGGGCGGACCGGTCAGCGACGCCAGGCCGCTGGCCGCTTCCGCAAGCGTTCCGGAACCTGGTCGATCGGCCCAGGGGCCGGAGGTGCCGAAGGTCGTGAGATCGACGGCAACCAGCCGCGGATGGCGAGGGCGTAGCTGGACATCATCGAGTCGCAGCCGTCGCATGCGTGTCGCGTTGAGCGCGCAGACAAGCAAGTCGGACTTGGCCAGCAGGCGTTCGAAGAGATCTCTTCCGGCACTGCTTGCCAGGTTGAGCGTAACGCACTGCTTGTTGCGGTTGACGATCTGCCACTGCAACGCCGCACCGGTTTGATCGACCAACTTGCGTAGCGGGTCACCGCCGGGCGGCTCGACCTTGATGACGCGGGCGCCGAAATCGCCGAAGAAGGCAGCAATCTGTGGCGCCGCTCCCAGATTGGCGATGTCGAGGACAGTCAGATGGCGAAGCGGCATACCGGGCGCCTACCCGCACCCGGCCGCAAACGCAACCGAAGGTTTACCTCCTCCCCCAATTCTCAACGTGACGCCGACCCAACGGTGGCATCGCGCAACACGAACAGAATCGCTTTGCCGCCCGCTTCACAGCCGGCCACGTAGAGTAGGCTGCGGGTTGAATCGACCGCCATACCTCCCGGCGCTATCCCGGGACCTAGAACGAAGCGTCCGACCACGCCGTTGTTGCTGCCGTCGATCACGACGATGGCAGATTGCGCCAGCAGGTAGAGCCGGTTGGAAGTGGTATCCACTGCTCCAGGACCGCTGACACCTGAAACAGAGATGTTGGTCGTCACCTCGTTGGTCGACCCGTCGACGACTTGCACCGTGTTCCTCCGTCCACCGCTGCCGCTGGCGTAACCACTCGCATACAGCGTGTTGGTCAGCCGGTTGATCGCATCGTTGCCGACACAGTTGAACCCGCTGGTCGTCAAGCCCGCGATGGTATCGAAACGCTTCGAGGTGCTGCTCCCGGCGCCACCGGGGCACATGTATACCGTCCCCGTAGCCTCGTTGACGGCCACCGCCTGCTGAATCCCGCCCGACGGAATGTACGCGACGTCGGCGAACGAATCGGCGTTGACGATGAAGATGCGGTCGTCGCCGCTGCCACACTGCGCTGCGACGTATGCGAAGCGACGGGTTGCATCGATGCGCACGGTCATCGGACAGTCGCCGACCGCGGCGGTGCCGATCTGCGCGTTGGTCGCACCGTCGTAGATCAGCGCATCGCCCGAGTAGACGGCACCGGTCCAGTATCGGCCCGTGGCGCGATCTACACCCGCGCCCCATCCGTTGACGATGGTCTCGACCGGGTACGTTTCACTACTGCCGTCCACCACCGCAGTCATCGGTTGCGCATTGCTGCCACCGTTCACGTAAACACGGTTGTTCTGCGCGTTCACCGCGCTCACTCCGCAGAAGCCGTCCGGCAAGGGGACGGCGGCCACTACGCTCAAACCGGCGTCGAGACCGACCTTGTAAACGGCCGCAGGCGGGCCGTTGTCGACAAGGTAGAGTGCTCGGTCCCAGTGCAGAACCGCTCCGAGACTTACCACAGGCGGGTTAGATAGGAACGGCGTCAGCGCACCGCCACCGGTGGAGAGTCGCCAGATGGTGCTACTGCCCGGGTCGCTGACGAAGATGTCGTTCTCGTGGACGGTGATGCCGTAGGGCCTCGCCAACGGGGATCCATCGGCCAGCGTGCTGAACGCGTTACCCGAGTCGGCCATCGACACGACCTGCGGCGGGAAGATGAGGTTGGCGCTGCCGCTGTTGGTATCGAACAGCCCCGCATGGCTCCAGGCGAGAGCGTTCGGCTGCTCTCCGAAAAACCCGCCGCCCCAGCGCGGCAACGAGTTCAACTGCGTGAGGCCGGTGCCATCGACGTTCAGCGCAAAGACGTTGCCACCGACGTCGTCGGAGGCGTACAACTTCTGCTCGTCGGTGGTCAGCCCGAAGCCATCGATGATCGGCTGCCCCAGATTGGCACCGACGTAGATCGGTGCGATCGGCCCTGCGCCCGAGCTCGGTGCGGCGAGTATCTCCGTGTCGGTGACCGGACCGGCATTGGGATCGATCCAAAATAGCTTTCCATCCACGACGGCGATGCCGGCGGGATTCAGAGCCGGATACAAGACCGTCGGCATGCCGCCGGTCAGCGGCACGCGAAAAATCGCCTGATCGCAGATGGCGCTGCTCTGAGCGGCGCCGTTACACCCTTGTGAGACGGGTGCCGAACCGGCCAGGTAGAGGTAGGTTCCGTCCGTCGCCAAACCGCCGCTGCCAACCTCGGGCAGGTTGGCAACCAGAGTCAATTGGTGCTCCGGCTGTGCTGGGCAGCCGAACAACACGTGATCGACCGCGGCGAGGATCTCGTCGATGGTGATCCGTCCGTCGAGATCGGCATCGCCCACCGAGCATAGCGATACGTCGCCGTCCTCGAGATCGATGTTCACCATGGTGACCACCTCATCGACGGTCACCACGCCGTCGTTGTTGCACTCCCCGATGCAAGGGCCGTGAAGCGATGGCGGAACGCTAGTCGGCGTCTCGGTCGGTGTCGTTGTCGGCGTCAAGCAGGCTTGCGGCCCGCCGCCGATATACACGTTGAACAAGTGTGGCGTGTTGCTGGCGTTGCTGTCGCAGG
>JACQEN010000223.1 GCA_016200585.1 Deltaproteobacteria bacterium | reverse complement strand
CGGCTGAAATCAGGCGCCCGCTCGAAGCGGGCGCAAGCATCGGAGCTCGCAAACTGTTCTGCACCCCGTTCACGGGGTGTCTATTTTCAGCCCGACGATTCATCGTCGGTTTGCGGCGCCAAGCCCGCACGGACCGAACTGGCGGGCAAAGCACTCATTCTTCGCTCGAGCTCCATCGGTCACGTATCGTGGCGTGATATACGCTTCGACAATCGGTGGCATGCGTCTTCCCACTGCGCTCCAGTCCATCGATGGGCGGCCCGATGCCGCGTCGAGCTACTCGCGCCGAGCGATGAAGCGCCCCTGCGCAACTTTGCCCGCCTGCGCTAACTCGCGAGTGAAGGCAAATTCGCTGGCTACCAGTTGCAGCATATCCATGTTGAAGCCGATGATTTTCAGCGCATCGAAGGTGAGCTGCATGTCGACCATCTTCAGGTAGAGGTCGATGTACTCGGCAAAGCGTCCGGTGTCGCCTGCCTCCACCACCTTGCAGCCATTTTCCTCCAGCAGTTTGCTATACCCCGAGATGTCCTGCACGTTGGCGAACTTCATCCCTCTCATGAATCGCTCTGCCTCGGTGTCCGAGAGGCCGGCAGGGCCTTCGACCCAATCCGTGAACGCGATCGTGCCACCAGGCTTCACCACTCGCGCCGCCTCGGCGATGAGCTTCTCCTTGTCCGCCACGTAGCACCAGGCGTCCTCGCCCCACACGAAATCCGCGCTGCCCGCCGGCAGACCGCTCTTGGTGACGTCACCGAGGACGAAGCGGACGCGGTCCTCGATGCCTTCCTCCTGACAGCGCTTGCGGCCGCGGTTCACCACCGTCTCGGTGGCATCGACGCCGGTCATCGCGGCGACGTTGCGGAAGTGGACGAGGAAGCGCATGCCGGCGCCATTGCAGCAACAGAGGTCGACACCGCGCATGCCGTCGCCGATGCCCGCACGCTCGGCTAAATCCATCGACGACTTGAAACCGCCGATGTGGATCTGCTGCCCCATCAGGAGCTCCCAGAGATTCCCCTCGGGGCCATCGTAGACTGCCTTGACGTCTTCCAGCCCGACGTTACCAATGGACTTCATACGCTTCGTCCTCCAGACCATGCTTCCTACCGAATGGTTGGAAGGCTCGGCATGATGCCGGTCGATGAAACGCCATGATGAACATCAGCATTCGCCTCGACCCTGCCCTGATCAAACGGCTCAGACAACGCGCCGCCCGCTTGGGCGTCGGTTACCAGACGCTACTCAAGACGATCGTCGCCAAGCACGCCGACGACGAGTTGTAGGCTGCCACTTGGCGGAGGGAGGAAGGAGTCGAACCTTCCGTCCGACTTATGCCGGACCGCACGATTTTGAAGTGCGTGGGCAAGCGTCCGCAGAGTGTTGATCGCTGCTGCTGCGTCTCAAAATGAAGGGTTGCTGCAGCCGACGTGTCCACGCGATGCCGCTGTGTGACGGGTGGTGCCGCAAAGTTCGTTAGCAACTCGTTAGCAACTTTGGGGGTCTCGGAACCTACCTCTTGGGTCACGAGGGTCGTGTTGCACGGCGTTGCCTTGCCAGTACGATGTATATACACTCGAAATAGTGAAACTGGTCACCGACGGAGAAACCGCCGCATGGTTGGCAGAGCGGCCATCGTTTCAATGGGACGCCGGGAACAGCACGAAGAGTGAGGTCAAGCACGGCCACTCTGTAGAGGAAGTCGAATCGATGATGAAAGGTAACACGCTGCTGGCCGGGCGAATCATCGAACCGGATCGTGGCGAGCCGCGCTGGCTTTTGCTCGGCACATCTGCGTCTGGCGCGCCGCTGGCACTGGTGTTCGCTCGACGCGGCGATTTGTTGCGCCCCATCAGCTGTCGAGCGATGCGAAAAAACGAGAGGAGGCTTTATGGTAAAGCGATCGGCCACTAAGCGCACGATGAAAAACGGCGCTGCCAAGACGGATGGCACACTGAAGGAGTTCGAACGCCGCGACCTGGGAGGCGACATCGAGGCCGGCGGCTCAGCGATACTCGTACGTCCGCAGATGATGACCAGCATTCGCCTCGACCCTGCCCTGATCAAACGGCTCAGACAACGCGCCGCCCGCTTAGGCGTCGGTTACCAGACGCTGCTCAAGATGATCGTCACCAAGCACGCCGACGACGAGTTGTAGGCCAATTCCAACCCCTGCCTTTTGGCGGAGGGAGGAAGGAGTCGAACCTTCCGTCCGACTTATGCCGGACCGCACGATTTTGAAGACCGGGGAGGCCACCGGGCCCCATCCCCCTCCGTGGATGGCAGCCTAACAGCGGCAAAGAAGAAATGGAAAACCTGGAACCGGGAACGGTGACCGGGTGAATTCACCGGTTCAACATTTCCGGTTTCTGATTCTCCATTTCATTTTCCGTCCATTTTTTCCGCGATGTTGACGTTGCGCGGCTCCGTTCGGAATGCAGCCGCCGGCTCTGTTTCGTCGTTGCTGCGTCTGGTATCCAAACGACAGCGATTCATTCTGGAGGATTCATGCACGACGACATATCCGCTGCGTGGCGATCGTTCGATCTCCACGCACCCACCGATGAGCACCGCTTGCTGGCCGAAACACTGCAGACCTTTGTCGCCCAGGAAGTCGAACCGCAAGCCGCGCAGTACAACCGTGAGGAACGTTTCAACCTGGCGCTGTTCCGGCGTGCCGGCGACCTCGGCCTGCTCGGTTTGACGGTTTCCGAGAGCGACGGCGGCGCCGGGCTCGACGCAACCGCGGCCGTGCTGGTGCACGAGGCGCTGTCCGCCGCCGACCCCGGCTTCTGTCTGGCTTACCTGGCGCACGCCGTGCTCTTCGTCCACAACTTTGCGCGCAACGGCAGCGCCGCACAAAAGGAGCGTGTGCTGTCGAAAGCGATCAGCGGCGAGTGGATCGGCGGCATGTGCATGACCGAGCCGGAAGCCGGAACCGACGTCCTCGGCATGCGCAGCACCGCCGTACGCCAGGGCGACCACTACATCCTGAACGGCCGCAAGATGTTCATCACCAATGGCGCCATCGACGATCGCACCACCGGCGACGTCTTCCTGGTCTACGCCAAGACCGACAGCAAGATCAGCACCTTCCTGGTCGAGAAGGGCTTCTCCGGGTTCAGTCTCGGACAGCGCCTGCACGACAAGCTCGGTGTGCGCGCCTCGATGACCGCCGAGCTCGTGTTCGACAACTGCGTCGTACCGGTGTCGAACCTCATCGGCTCGGAAGGTGAGAGCAGCAAGCACATGATGCGCAATCTGGAGATCGAGCGCCTGACCCTTGCCGGCATGTCGCTCGGCATCGCCTTGCGTTGCCTCGAAGTGATGGTTGGCTACTCGAACGAGCGCAAGACCTTCGGTGTGCCGATCCGCGAGCACGGCCAGATCCAGCGCCACATCGCCGAGTCCTACTCCGAATTCCGCGCCGCCCGCTGCTACGTCTACGACGTCGCACGACGCCTCGATCTCAGCTCCTTCGGCAATCGCGTCGATGCCGACGGCGCCAAGCTGTTCGCGGCACGCATCGCCAAAGAAATCGCCGACCGCGCCATTCAGGTGCTGGGGGGCTACGGCTACATGGGTGAATACGTCGTCGAGCGCCTGTGGCGCGATGCCAAATTGATCGAAATCGGCGGCGGCACGGTCGAGGCACACCACAAGAACATCACCAAGGACCTCTGCCGGGCTCCGGAGCTCATTCGACGGTGAGGCAACCCAGACAACAGAGCACCGACAACGGACAACAGACCTGCGCCGGGCGTCGGGCGTTGGGCGTCGGGCGCACCCTCACGATCGCAGCGCTCTTGATCTTATTTTCGCCTGGCGCGTGGGCAAAGGACACATCGCGGGTGCCGCGCTTCTTCTTTGCCGGTGACGGCCATCTGAAGCTCGGTCACGCGCATTTCAACACGACACTCAACGTGCAGTACCGCCGCGGCGACGGCACCTACGACCGGGCCGCTCTCGAACAGATCAGCCACTTCTTCCGCTCCCGTGGCGATAACCGCGAGCGCTCGATGTCGCTGCGCCTGATCGAATTGTTGTCGTACGTGCAGAACCGTTACCATCCCCGGAAGATGGTGCTGCTCTCCGGTTATCGCAGCCCCGAGTTCAACGCCGAGCTCGGCGCCGCCGGACAAGCGGTCGCGATGGCGTCGCTGCACACACAGGGCCTTGCCTCCGACATCGCCTTCGGCGGCGTCGACTTGCGGCGTCTGTGGCTCAGCCTACGCGAGCTCAAGACCGGCGGTGCCGGCTATTACCGCAAGCAGAACTTCCTGCATATCGACACCGGACCGCCGCGCTTCTGGGAGGAGACGACATCACGGGTGAGCGAAAACCTCTCCGCCGGTAATGCCCGGATGTTCGTGCGCACCGACTTCGATCGCTACGACGACCTGGCGGGCGCCGTCCTCAGCTTGCAGAGCGTCACCACCCTGCCCTTGCGCATCGCGCCACAAGCACATTTGGTGGGACGCCACGGTGTACAAGCGCTTGCACTGGCAGGTCGCGGTTCGATCGCTCGCGACGGCGATTGCTTGATGATCAACTCACCCGCCGAGGCCTACGAGCTGCAAGTGTTGTCGGCATCGCTCAACGTCGAGGGCACGGGAGACGCGGAAGCGGCACGGCCGCACCTTGCGATCGACACCTGCGAGCCGCGTATCGAACGCACACCACTGACGGCCCGTTCTAATCCCATCGAGTTGTCACCGACCAAACGATAGTTTGCACGACAAAGATTGGCTCCGGCCGATGGCCGGGCTCGGTTTACGATCCCTCGTTTTCCTTGCCCAAAGGAGGGAGCAAGGGAGGATTCATTCAGCCGCTCTTTCGTTCTCGTGCCGCTGGGCGCCGGTAGATTTCCGGGTCTGCCATCTCCATGTGCCGCTCCGGATGAGTTGGCGAAGCGAAGCCGAAGCGCGCGTAAAGTCCGTGCGCATCCAGCGTCCCAAGTTGCCAACGCCGGAAACCCTGCAGCCCCGGATGGCTCAGGATGCGTTCCATCAGAGCCTTGGAGAGTCCACGACCACGGTGCTCCGGAAGAACGAAAACATCCGCAATGTATCCAAATGTAGAGTAGTCGGTGACGACGCGCGCAAAGCCTACCTGTTCGGCGCCCCGATACACGCCGAAGCATTCCGAATGACGGATCGACGTCTCGACGATCGATTTTGGAATCGCCGGCGACCAATAGGCGTCGTGCAGAAAGCGCCAGATGCGATCGATATCGAGTCGCGTGCGGTCGGTGTCGATTTCATAGCCGTCGGGCAACGGATGCATCGGCCGCAAGTATCGCAGCCTCGCGCCAGCGACAACCATGATGTTGCGACGAACGTGGGCTTCCCAAATCTTTCCCCGCCGGCTGGGGCTTTGCCCACCAATGACGAAACGCATGCTCTGGACCGGGGCATGAATGCCCCGGCTGAAAACAGGCGCCCGCTCGAAGCGGGCGCAAGCACAGGAACCCCCGAGGCGTTATGCACCCCGTTCAGGGGGTGCCCGATTTCAGCCCGACGATTCATCGTCGGTTTGCCGCGCCAAACCCACACGGCGAACTGGTGGGCAAAGCCGCGCCGGATGGGATCAGCCGCGCCCTGGCACCAGAACCCCCGACCCTTGGATCCCATCGCCCTTCAGCTGCTGCAGAGCCCGATTGGCATCGGCGAGCGAAAACAAGGTCGTGTGTGGCCGAATGGGGATTTCGGCAGCGACGCGCAGCAGGTCTTCTCCGTCCTGCCGCGTGTTGGCGGTGACACTGCGCAGGTTCTTTTCGTGGAACAGGTGGCGCTCGTAGTTCAGTGCCGGGACGTCGCTCAGATAGATCCCCGCCAGTGCCAACGTACCGCCTTGATCGAGTGCTGCGAGCGCCGGCAGCACGAGCTCTCCGGCCGGCGCAAAGAGAATGGCGCTGTCGAGCCGGTCCGGCGGTATCGCCTCGGCAGCGCCGGCCCACGCGGCCCCCATGTCGCGCGCCAATTGCTGGTGCTGCTCGCCGCGGGTCATCACGTACACGGTACAACCCCAATGCAACGCGACTTGAATGGCGATGTGCGCCGACGAGCCGAAGCCGTAGAGACCCAGACGGCATCCGGGCCGAACTTCCGCCCGGCGCAAAGCGCGAAAGCCGATGATGCCGGCGCACAGCAATGGTGTCGCCTCGGCTGGCGTCAAGTTGGGAGACACGGTGTAGGCAAAGTCCTCCCGCACCACGGCGTACTCGGCGTAGCCGCCGTTTGCATGGTAGCCGGTGAATCGCGCGTTGGGACAAAGGTTCTCGCGACCGTCGCGGCAATAGGGGCAGACGCCGCACGTCGAACGCAGCCAGGCGATGCCGACGCGCGTGCCGGCGGCGAAGCGCTGCGAGCCCGGGCCACATGCATCGACGACACCAACCACCTGGTGGCCGGGTATCAGGTCGGCGCGTTGCGGCGGCAGCTCCGCCTCGATGACATGCAAGTCGGTGCGGCAGATCCCGCAGGCTTCGACACGCACCCGAATCTCGCCGGCCGCCGGCTCGGGTAAGGAAACCTCGCACAACTCGAGGGGCGACGTTTCGATCGGCGCCGGATGCTTGAGCACCATTGCCTTCATCAAAAGAAAGAGTCCCCTTCAGTATCCCAACAACAGACTGCCAACCATCACCAAGGTGAGACCGATCATGATGATCGACGTGCTCCACGCCACCGCATTGAACAACGGCGTGTTGACGTACTGACCCATGAGGTCGCGGCGATTGATGAGCAGCAGGATGAATACGAGCACGAACGGCAGCAGGACACCGTTGAGCACTTGCGAGAGGTACATCACCGCCAGCAGCGGAAACCCGGGGATCAGGATGAACAGAGAACCGACGACGATCAGCGCCGTATACAGCCCGAAAAACTGTGGAGCGTCGCGCAGCTTCTTGTCGATCCCCGTCTCCCACCCCAGCCCTTCACAAACGTAGTACGCCGTCGCCAACGGCAGAACCGACGCCGCGAACAGCGAGGCGTTGAAGAGTCCGAAGGCAAACAGACCGGCACAGTACCGCCCGGCCAGCGGCTGCAGCGCCAGGGCCGCATCCTTCGCCGTCTCGATGGCAATGCCGCGCTCATGCAGCGTCGCCGCACACGCCACCATGATGAACATCGCGACGACGACGGCGATGAAACAGCCAACCATGGTGTCGTAGCGCGCGTAGCGATACTGCGAGGGACGGATCCCCTTCTCGACGACGGCCGATTGTTGATAGAACTGCATCCACGGAGCGATCGTCGTGCCGACAACGCCGACCAGCATCACCAGGTAGCGGCTGTTCCATTGAACCTCCGGCACCACCATGCGCGCCAACACGGTGCCCCACGGCGGCTGGGCCATCACGCCGGAGATCAAATAGGCAACATAGAAGAAACAGGCGATCAGAAAGACGCGCTCGACGCGACGATAGGTCCCGTAAACGATCAGCCACCAGACGAAGAGCGCCGCCGCCGGAATCGAGACGTACTTCGATACGCCGAAGATCTCCAGCGAGGCGGCGACGCCGGCAAACTCCGCGACGGTGTTGGCGAGGTTGGCGAGGAGGAGCGCCACCATCACATAGAACGTCGCCTTCACCCCGTATTGCTCGCGAATGAGATCGGCCAATCCCTTGCCGGTGACGATGCCCATGCGCGAGCACATCTCCTGCACAACCACCAGGGCGAGAGTGATCGGGATCAACACCCAGAATAGCCCGTAACCGAAATTTGCCCCGGCCAACGAGTAGGTCGCGATGCCGCCGGCGTCGTTGTCGACGTTGGCGGTGATGATCCCCGGACCGATGATCGACAGCAGCAGAATCAAGCGGCGCGGGACATGATCACGCTGCCAGCGCTTCCAGCGCCCACGAAGAGGCAATGCGGGCGCGCCGGCGCGCAGACGACCACGCAGCCGCCGGCGCAGCGCGCTCGATATCGCCTTTACCGTCCCAGCTTCCGTTTCCATGCTTGTTTGGCGATATGGCTGACGACGTCGTCGACGGTGATCATGCCCACCAGGATGTCGCTGTCGTCGACCACCGGCAGAGCCAGCAAGTCGTACTTTTCGACGATCTCTGCAACCACGTCGCGGCTGTCGGTGTAGTGCACGCGTGCCGGATCTTCAATCATGATGTCACCGACGCGCACCTCCGGCTGCGCCAGGATCAACTGCCGCAGATTGAGCACGCCGACCAAATGTCCGTCGCTGTCGATGACGAAGACGTAGTAGATGGCTTCGACCTCCGGAGCCACCGCACGCAATCTGGCAAAGGCGTCTTCGACGGTCAGATCCGAAGCCACGGCAACAAAGTCGGTGGTCATCATGCCGCCGGCCGTGTCGGGCGCGTAGGTCAAGAGCTCGCGCACGTCGGCCGCCTCATCGATCTCCATCTTGTGCAACAGCGCCGAGCTGGTTTCCTGCGGCAGCTCACCGAGAAGATCGGCGGCTTCATCGGGTTGCATTTCCTCCAGGATATCGAGTCTCGGCGGCGGTTTCGGCGTCGAGCGAGCGGAACACCGTGGCTCGTTCGTGCGTATCGAGATCGGTGAGGATGTCGGCGATGTCGGCCGGATGCAGCTCGGCCAACTGCTTTTGCATGACGCTCAAGCGGATCGCGTGGGCTCGGTCGTCGAGCGACATGGGTTGCACATACTGCCATTGAATCAGCCGCTCGGCGGTGAGGTAGTTGGCCTGCGGTCGCAAGCGCCGCAGCAGACCGTCGACGAAGCTCTCCCACCCGAGCCGCCGCACCAAGCCACGTGTGCCGACGTCGACGTGAATCAATCGCAGATCTGCCCCGCCGAGCTTGAGAAAGTGCAGGTCGTTGACGCGTACGACCTTGGCACCGCTCATATCGACGATCTGTTTGTCGAGCAGCACCTCACGCAACAGAATCTCGCCACTGTGCTCGAGCTTTGAAGGCTTCAAGCTTTGAATGCCGACCGCCAGACGAATTGCATCGCCGCCGACTTCGGCGACATCGGACCAGCGCCCCGTGAGCGCAAACGGATCCCAGCGGCCGCGTTGGACGACGAACGCCGCCACCGGTGGGAAGGTCGAAGCCACCGGCACGGCGAGGTCGCTGAGGCGGCCGATGACGGACCCGTGTCCATCGATAACCGGTTTCCCGAGCAGCGACGACAGGAACAGGAAGCTGTGCGGCGCCTCGGCAATCAGGCGGCTCGGTTCGAGAGTTTGCGAGTCCAATTCCATACGAGCACCCTGCCCCGCCGCGTCTGACCTCGATTACTCGACGCGTTGCAACTGCACTTGCGGCGTGTACTCGAGCAGCGGCTCGATGGTTTGCAGCTTGTACTCCTTCTCGTAGCAGATGCGAACGATGCCGGTATTGATCAGCACTTTGAAACAGTGAATGCAGGGCGTGTGCGTGATGTAGATGGAGGCATCACGAATCACCGCACCATTCTTGGCCGCCTGCGCAATGGCGTTGATCTCGGCGTGAATCGTACGGAAACAATTCTCTTCCATCTCTCCGGTCGGCGTCTGCGACTTGTAGATCAAGCAACCGACGTCGAGGCAGTGCGGCAAACCCGCCGGCGAGCCGTTGTAGCCGGTCGCCAGGATATTCTTGTCACGCACGATGACAGCGCCAACCTTGGCACGCAGACAGGTCGATCGCTCCGCCACCTGGCGGGTGATCGTCATGAAATATTGATCCCAACTTGGTCGTGCGCTCACAGAGGAATCCCTCTCAATCCCCCTTCAAGAAAGGGGGAGGTTTCTTGGGGAGCGCGATACAGCACCGGCGTCTTGTCCCCTTCAAATTGCGCTGCCGGTTTCGACTCGGAAAACGGCGCCGGGGTAAACAGCAAGATGAAGATGGCAACGGTCAACCAGCCGCCGAGGCGCCGCCAACCACGGATCGGCACGTAGTCTTCGAGGGTCGGTGGATGATCGATGCCAATCATCAACGGCAGAATCACCCACACGAACCAGCCCGGCCACGATGTGTAGGCCATGACGCCGATCACGATCAGCGCCGCACGCGCGATCCAACGGTGGTGACGGCCGAACATCGCATAGGTGATGTGACCGCCGTCGAGTTGGCCGATCGGCAGCAAGTTCAGCAGCGTGACGAACAGCCCGATCCAACCCGCCAGCGCCACAGGGTGAAGCACAATGGTAACGTCGTCCGACGACACTCCCAGCGCCACCCACGAGAGAAACTTGAACAGCATGGAGTCGCCGAGCATCAGGCCGCCGTCGCTCATGCCGGCCGGCCGCACTTCGGAAAAGTGCAGACCAATCAGGACGGCAGGAATCGCCACCATCAGCCCAGCCCACGGCCCCGCGGCACCGACATCGAAGAGCGCCCGCCGGCTCTCCGGCAGCGACTTCAAGCGAATGAACGCACCGAAGGTTCCGATCAAGAAAGGCGGGCCGGGAAGGAAGTACGGTAGACTGGCGTTGACATTGTGCACCCGGGCCAGAGTGTAGTGGCCAAGCTCGTGGATCAGCAGGATGCTGAGCAACGTCACCGCAAAAGGAAATCCGGCTCGAATGGCCGACGGATCGCTGAACGGATTGACACCGGCGTTGAAGGCACCCGCCAGGGTGGTCGTGGCAAAGGTTGCCGCAAACAGAACGATGTGAACGACCGGTACGCGCTTCGGCTGGCGTTCGGCCACCGCCGGACGATACGGTCGCGGCCGATAGACCTCCACCAGCTCATCCGTCTCGAGCCCGTTCATCGGCCGCCCACCCACACTCTCACCACCGCACCTGCACCAACCGCCAATTGTCGAGCCGCGCTGCCATTGCGTACGGCGATCTCCAGAAGGTCGGAGCTCCCGACGATCGCCAAGCCCATCCCCGGCGCAACATCGGCATACGACTTGGCGAGACCGCTGATCTGCATGGTGGCGATGCTAACCGAAAGGATTCGTCCTTGAAAGCGATCGATCATCGCCGCCGAGATATTGGTGACAAGATTACCGAAGCGATCGACGTAGAGGACTTCGCCGTCGATCGAGCTTGCGGTTGCACGCGCTTGCGGCAGGTCGATGTCGACGATCGACTCGACGACCGGTCCAATCTCCGTCAAAGCCGCGCCGCGCGCCAAGTGTGCCGCCGCGGGCGCGAAGACGTCGCGGCCGTGAAACGTTTGCGACACCGGATGGCGCAGGAACGCCGGGTTTTCGATCGCACGCACGCTCTCTTGCCCGAGCAAAATTGCAGCCGGGGCAAGCAGACCATTGTCCGGCCCGACCAACAAGCCGTGCGCCGTTTCGATCACCAGCGCCCGCCGTGCCGACCCTACGCTCGGATCGACGACCGCGACGTGAATCGTATGCTCCGGGAAATAACCAACCGCGCTGCGCAAGAGTAAGGCGCCGGTGCGAATATCCTGTGCCGGCACGGCGTGCGTCAGGTCGACGACCTGCACCGCCGGCGCAATACCGAGAATCACGCCCTTCATGATACCGACGAACGGGTCGTCGCTGCCGAAGTCGGTGAGCAGGGAAACGACGCGGTAGCTCATCGAGCCGATCGCTGGAAAATGGTCCCAGAGCCCTTCGACAAGCTCAGGGCGAGCGGGAAAGACAAATGAAATGGGGATGGGGATCCGCTCATGCGGAGCCTGTCGAAGCATGGGCTGCAGTTTTTCAACAGACTGCCCAAACCGGTTAGGAGACGGATAGCCGAGGGCTCACAATTCGAAACGATCGGAAGTCCGTCGGCCGTTGTCTGCCCTCGACCGTCTGTTGTTCTCATGCCGCGGTCCGGTAAGCGCTGCCCTGCACCAACCGGCTGTGCTCGTGGTCCCAGACGCCATTCCACTTTTCGACGATCAGGTCGGCCGGGCAACGGCCGCGCCGCACCATGTCGCGCAGGCGTTCCAAGTACATCGCCTCGCTCTCTTCGGTCGGCGGGCGCAGGCGATTCAAACCGGTCTCGGCAATGTCGATGAGCTCCTTGGCCAGCTCGCGCACTTCGATGCCGCGAACGTGGGCGCGCAACGCTTGACGGTGCACTGCGGGGTGGAGTTGCAGGCGCTCCTCCCAATTCCAGCCCTTCACCAGGTCCCACGTCGCCGCCAGGCAATCCGCCTCGTAGAACAGGCCCTTGATGATCGCCGGGACGGCGAGCATGAGCTCGGGCGGTTGGCTGTCGATCGAGCGCACCTCGATGTACCCCTTGAGCCGTGTCTCCGGAAACAACGTCGTCAGGTGCGCGTTCCAATCGGCCAGCGTCGCCTGCTCGCCTTGATGGCCGTCCTTCCAAAACTGCCGGAAGGTGAGCGCCGTCATGTCGTACCAGCGCTCGCCGCGGACGATGAAGTACATCGGCACATCGAGGGCGTACTCGACGTAGTCGCTGAAACTGCACCCGTCGCGGAACACGAACGGCAGCAAACCGCTGCGGTTGTTGTCAGTGTCGGTCCAGATATGGCCGCGGAAGCTCAGGTAGCCGTTCAAGCGGCCGTCGCAGATCGGCGAGTTGGCGAACATGGCGTTGAGCAGGGCGCCGATGCCCATGCCGGTGCGCAGCTTGAACATGGCGTCGCGCTCGCTGTCGTAGTCGATGTTCACCTGCACGGTCGCCGTCTGCTTCATCATGCGTTGGCCGAGGGTACCGACCTTGAGCATGTACGGACCCATGATGCCGTAACGCTTCTTCGGCACCCATTCGATCTCGTCCAGCTTGCTGAGCGGCTGCATGCCGAGGCCGAGAAAGACGATCCCGAGCTCCTCGCCGATGGTGACGATCTGCTTGACGTGCTCGGCGAACTCGCTACGCGCACAATGAACGCTCTCGCACTGCTCGCCGCTGAGCTCGAGTTGTCCGCCGGGTTCGAGCGTGATGGCCGCGCGCGCCCCGTTCAGAGCAACGATGCGGCCGTTCTCGAGAACCGGCTCCCAGGAATAGCGATCGGCCAAGCGACGCAGGACCTCTTCGATGCCGTTGGTGAACGGTACGGCGTGCCCATTCTCGGCCCACACGGCAACCTTCTCGTATTCGGTCCCGATACGCCACTTCGCCCGCGGTTTGCAGGCCTTTTCGAAGTACTCGACGAGCTGGTCGTAGGCTTCGAGAGGAACCTGCGCAGAGGTGTCGGCGACGTACTGTGACATCCGTTCTAATCCGTTGAATCAGCACGGACGATACCCCTGAGACGAAGGCTATCGCAAGCACCGAGGTGCGTTGAAATCGCCCGCAACAGGCCGACGGCGGTGGTCAGCGCAAGGGCAAACCGTCGCTACGGGCTGCAGCCGTTCAGCGCGTTGTTCACGGCCGCAATGATCTCGTCGATGGTCACCTCGCCGTCGCTGTTGGCATCACCGGCCAAGCAGTTGTTCACGTCCGCCCCCAGCGCGATGTTCACCATGAGAATCAACTCGTCGACGGTGAGTTCACCATCGCTACCGCAGTCGCCGACGCAGGCTCCGGGCGCGTGAGT
>JACQEN010000013.1 GCA_016200585.1 Deltaproteobacteria bacterium | reverse complement strand
CTTCAGTGTTCTGCATCAGCAGTATTCGCAAGCCGCCACCATGTACTCGATGGCGACGTTCTTCGTGACGCTGTGCGTGTACGGCATGATTTCCGGCAGCGAACGACTCGTCGCGGGCGGGTTCCTCGGTGCCGTCTACACCCACTATTTCGGCTTCTATCTCGCTCCGCGGCTGCTGCTCTTTTACTATCGACGCTACGACGGCAACTGGAGGAAGGTCGCGGGCAGAGTGACGTTGTACATTGTGGCCTACGCGCCGTGGATTCTCGTAGGGATTCAGGGGGGCGGCCTTCCATGCCGATTGGCGTGATGCCATCCATATGATGGATTGGGACCGTATGGTGGCGGCAATCCCAGCCGGGCGCATCGCGACCCCCAACGCGCGTTCCTTGATCTTCTACGGCAACCTGCAGGGCGTGCGTGCCTACGAGGTGGTGGAGCAGTTCGACGAGGATCCGAAGAGATTCGCAGCTCTCGTGGAGCGAGCGGAGAACGATTGGATTGTCCTGCCGAAATACGCGCCCTACGCCGCGCTGATCCCACTCGCCGACAGCGGCAAGCGTTACCAACGCTCGGTGGAGCTCGACTACACCGTCATCTACCGGAAAATCCATTGAGATGGCCGTTCGACGAAGTCGGGTGCCGGACCGGTGGTGCTCATGGTGGCTGTCCGAAAAAGGGAACCTTTTGCTCAAGGTTTCACCTCCGCACGCCGAGAAGTAGTGCAAATGCAGTGCTCCGACGGGACACATTTTTTTCGGCCTCGCTAAGCTTGGGAACACAGCGAGAAAAAGAAGCGTCCCCGACGGGATTTGAACCCGTGTTGCCGACGTGAAAGGCCGGTGTCCTGGGCCGAGCTAGACGACGGGGACGTGTGCAGTGGGCGATCGGTGAATCTTGATTGGCGCCTGGCGGCGGCGCTCGGTGACGGGCCTGACTAGCCGGATTGCGGCGTTGAATCAAGGCGAGATGCGGCCGGCAAGGCGAGGGGATGGTCGAGACAACCGACCCAGGACCCGTCTCCTGTTGTCGGTCATGGTGATCGAAATTTGCGACTCGGCCGTTGGGTCGTGCTTCCATGCCCGGTGCCCCTTGCGGCGCGACGCTGCGTGGTGTTTGCTGGCCACCCGCAAAACTCTGGAGGTGAGTTGAAGATGGTGAAGAAAGCGAAGACCAAGGCGCCGGCCAAAAAGACGGCTGCCAAGAAGCCGGCCGCCAAGAAGCCGACAGCGAAGAAAGTCGCAGCGCCGAAGAAGGTCGCCGTGCAGGCGAGGCGCAGCAGCAAGACGAACGCAAAGTACGATCAACCCGGCGCACCGTGGTGGAAGCGGACGCCGCTGCCCGAGAGCTGAAAAGTCGACGAGTCGCGCTCGATAAGCCGTGGCGCGATCGTGTTGAGGAGCGGATTGGGCTCGCCGCCTTCCGGAAGCAGCGCTGCCGCCCTGGCTCGATGACTTTCGACTTTTTACTTCTCGACTCTTCGACTCGCTCAGCCCGGTGCTCCGAGCGCCGGCGCCGCTTGCTTCGCTCGACACTTGCCGCTGCCTACCGATCGGCTTACATTCGATCTCACTCTAAGGAGGGCAAACCACAATGAGTGGCGAACAAGTTCAACTCAGTCGTGACTGCGAGGCGGTGGAGATTCCGGCCGGGCACACGATTTCTCTTCCCCAAGGCACGGTGGCGTACATTACCCAGTCGCTCGGGGGCAGCTACACGTTGCAGGTCCCGAGCTATGGCGGCCTCTATCGCATCAACAGCGGCGATGCCGATGCGATCGGCAAAGAGGTGAGCACCCCGGCGGCTGGCAGCGGCGCAACCGGCGACCTCGAGTCGCAGGTCTGGGCGCAGCTCAAGACCTGCTACGATCCCGAGATTCCCGTCAACATCGTCGATCTCGGTCTCGTCTACGACATGCAGATCGCCGACGTTCCCGAAGGCGGCAAACGCGTCGACGTGAAGATGACCCTCACCGCGCCCGGCTGTGGCATGGGTGGACACATCGCCTCCGACGCGCGTTCGAAGCTGCTCGACTTGCCCGGCATCGAAGATGCCGAGGTCGAAGTCGTGTGGGATCCACCCTGGAGCCCGCAGATGATCACGCCCGAGGGGCGGCAGCTGTTGGGGATGGATTGAGTGGGGAAGTCGAAGAGTCGAGAGTCAAAGAGTCGAAGGAGTCGAGTGCCGAGTTCCCTCTTCGACCCTTCGACTTTTGACTCTTTGATTTCTTTGACTCTTCGACTTGCCGGAATTCTAGTTGGTAATGATCACCGGCGTTCCGAGCGGCACCGTATCATATAGATAGTCGATGTCGCCGTCGGGGACGGCGATGCAGCCTTCGGTCCAGTCGATGGGCATTTCCGGCCGGCCGCCGAAACCGTGGATGCCGACACGGCCGCCGAGCGACGTGTTCGCCGGGGGCATGGTGTTGTTGAGGTTGGCGAAGAAGATGTCAGCCCACTGATCGTCGTTGATCAACTTGTCTTGCACGGCACGCTCGGCGTCGGTGATGTTCGGGTAGCTGATGCCGAGGAAGCGGCGGAAGCGGCTGTTCGGACGTTTCTCGCCGATGTAGTATGTACCTTCCGGCGTACGGCCGTCGCCACGGTAGAGCTTGCCGCCCTTCGGGTCGGTTCCGAGAACGATCGGGAACGAGCGCAGCACGCGCTCACCATCTTGCAGCAAAAGCTCGCGCGCCGACTTGTGCACGTAAATCGCGAGTCGACTCTCCTCCGAGCTTGCAGGGCACGCGTTGCGCGACCCCATCACGATGACGGCGACTACCACCCCTACCACCAGGCATCCGAAGGTCCATCCTAACCGCATCGTTCTTTTCTGCCTCCCAGCCCGCATGCTTTTTCGTGTGAGGCAGGTAAGAAACCATTGTCGATATGAGTCGTCAACCGCAAGTTGGAGCCGGCGGAGAACGTGCCGCGAATTAGATGGCCTGGAGACGGCGACCTCGAGCCCAATCGACAATCCTCAATGATCAGTACAATCGGCTCAGGGGTTGACCTGCGCTGCTTTCCCTGGCTACAAGCGACGACCTGCGCGCTTACCGCGGCGCTTCCTTCCACCACAGCGGGCCGTTAGCTCAGTTGGTTAGAGCAGCTGACTCTTAATCAGCGGGTCCGGGGTTCGAGTCCCTGACGGCCCATTTCCCTAGCCCTTGATAGACAAGGGCTAGGAGGTGCCATCGTTGGACTGGTCGGCTGCCTGCCATCGAGCTCATCCTCAGTCTTCTTGCCCAGGGGGAGACGCCGGAAGACATTCTGGCTGATTATCCAGACCTGGAGTTCGACGACGTGCGCGCCTGCTTGGCATACGCGCACGCCGTGATCGCCTACGATTCGCTTGACGCAGTGCGTGTTGCTTCGAAGTGAGGTTTCTCTCGTCGATCGTTGCGCCGGTCATCGTCTGGCAAGATGGCTACGCGAGCAAGGCCACGATGTCGAGGAGACGCGCGACCGCGGTATCGATCCGGGCGATGTGACCATCTTACAGTGGGCGGTCACTGAGAATCGAATCGTCGTAACGATTGACACCGATTTCGGCGAACTGGTCTTTCTGCGTGGGGCAGCGCATTGCGGTATGGTTCGGCTCCCCGATGTTCCGGCGGCCGAGCGGATTGCGCTGATGCGCGATTTGGTGTTGCGCTACAGCGAGGAGCTGATGGCAAAGGCGGTCATAACGGTGCGCGGCGGTCGCATCCGGGTGACGCGGGACTCCTAGCACTGGGGCTTCGGGTGCGTACCGGACCCCCGAATCATGAGACTCGTGCGCGGGGTGAAGAGATGAGGAACTTGTTACTATTGCAAAGGCCCATTGCGACGGCGACGCATCGAACACATGCATGAATGGGGCGGACAGCATTTCCTCGTCACGAGATCGATCGGCTCGTTATGCGCTGATGGCCGATGATTGCGTGTACTCGGCGATATTTCAGCGGGATGAAATAGCGAGCGGTCCAATTTTACAAATGTGCCAATATCTGAAATAAGGGACCGCCGTCGCCGATCATGTTGTAGCTGAGTGAAACAATGACGTGATCGACGACCTGCTTGTCATGCGAGCTGGACGATACGTGAAGCAGGCCGAGGGGTATCGGGCGTTCATCCCGGTGCCGCTCCCGCCCGACCCCCCGGTGCAGATTGACGCTGAGCTGTTGCGGCTCCACTCCGAGGCCGACCGATCTGTCGGTCGTTTGGACGGGGTCACCTCCATTTTGCCGAACCCGGATTTGTTCGTGTCGATGTATGTCCGCCAAGAGGCAGTGCTCAGCTCACAAATCGAAGGGACGCAGAGCACGCTCGAAGAGGTGCTGCAGTTCGAGGTCGATCCGAGGGGCCAGGAGTACCCGAAGGACATTCGTGAGGTCGTGAACTACGTGCACGCCATGCAATACGGCCTCAAGCGCCTAGAAACGTTGCCGCTCTCCTTACGCCTCATTCGCGAAATCCACGAACAGCTGCTCAAAAGCACGCGCGGAGGTCCTCGAGCTCCAGGCGAATTCCGTCGCACGCAAAATTGGATCGGTCCTGCGGGCTGCACTCTAGAAACCGCCTCGTTCGTCCCTCCGCCGGCCCACGAGATGCAGGCGGCACTGGGTTTATTCGAGAAGTTCCTTCACCACGACGCCTCGTTGCCGGTCCTGATCCATTGCGGACTTGCGCACGCTCAGTTCGAGACCATCCATCCTTTCCTCGACGGCAACGGCCGCGTTGGTCGGCTACTCATCACCTTTCTCCTCTGCCAGCGCGGCGTGCTGCATCGGCCTCTGCTGTACCTCAGCGCTTACCTCAAGGCTCATCGTGCGGAGTACTACGACCGACTCATGGCCGTGCGAAACGACGGCGACTGGGAGGGTTGGCTAAAGTTCTTCCTGCGCGGCGTTCACGAGGTCAGCGAGTCGGCTACTGCGACGGCCCGCGCTATCCTCGTCTTGCGCGAACGCCATCGGAAGCTCGTCGCAGAGGAGATCGGCGCCGCCGGCCCGCGACTACTCGACTACTTGTACGAGCAACCGGTCGTTACGGTGCGGCTGGTAGAGCAGCACCTCAAGTGTTCCTTCGTTACGGCCAACAAGCTTGTCGACCAGTTTGAAAGATTGAAGCTGCTGCGCGAGACGACCGGCGGGGCGCGCAATCGGCGCTTCCGTTACAAACCCTATCTTGCATTGTTTGAAGCTGCGAAGGGTGCTGCAATGGGTTCGTCACCCTAGCCACCTTTCTCGCGCCAAGCGATCGCGACGCGCCACCAGGAGCACCGCGGCGCGCAAGTTGCGGATGTCCTTGAGTGCGGCGATCAACCCCGGTCGTTGCTCCATCGCCGTGCCGCCGCTGACACCGTCGTCGGTGAACACGGCAACCAGGCGAATGCGGTTGCCAGCGCACCAGCGCTTTAGACTCTCTCGTTGCGCCTGAGGGCCGAGCCGTTGCTCACCAGTGCTCACGCGCACGTAGCCGACAGCCTTCTCAAAGGACGGTCGGCCCTTGGGGCTCGATACGGTTGACTCCGCTTCGCCGTGTCGAGTAGACCGTTGCACAAGTGAAGGCTGTAGCAGCCACAGGGAAGCAGTCACTACGCATGGCGAAGGACGTTATCATGCGTAGTCAAGCGGGCGGAGCGGACGGAGCTGAGGCGACAAGGAAGAGGCAGTCACCGGCTCCGTGAGTCTGGTATGGACAACGTGAAGGGCACCTGATGCCGGCTGGCGATCGACAGCGGACCTGGTTTCCGGAAATGGTGGAGGTGTTGCGGGCGGAGTGGAGAGCGGAGATGTCGTCGGGCGACCTGATCGTGCTCCGTGATCGGCTCGACAACATGCTGCAGCACATTCGCCACGCGCGCCCCATCACGCTCGCCAAAGCGTTGTCAGTTACCACAAACATGATCCACGCCGAGGGGCGAGTTTGCCAGGATCATGATCCACCCGGATTACCACAAACATGATCCACTTGGTTTTCAGGGGCGAGCAGTAAGCTGACTCGCGAGGCCGTGCTCAGACATCCTGCCGATGCCGCCAGGCGGAGGAGGTGGGATGGGATATCGGGAGTACGGCATGTGGGAGATTTTGGAAGTCCTGCGACGCCATCATCGCGGGGAGAAGAAACGACGGATCGCGTTGGCCACGGGGCACACGCGAGTTACAGTGCGCCGCTACATCGCCACGGCGCAGAAGCTGGGATGGAGTAGCGAGCGCGAGCCCGACGAAGAGCTGGCGCGGGAAGTGGTGGCGCGACTGCAGCCTGGTCCGCGCGCCTCGCCGGCGGGAAGCCTGACCAATGAGCAGCGGCTGTTGGTGCACATCGATCAGATCCGCAGCTGGCTGCAACCTGCCGACGGCAAGCGTGGGCTGCGTCTGACTCGGATCCGGACCCTGCTCAAGCAGCAGTGCGGCGTGGATGTTTCGTACGGCGGATTGCGTCGGTTCGCACAAGCCTACTGCCAGTTCGGCGCCCGCACGCTGACGGTACGCATGGCCGAGACGGCGCCGGGCGAGATAGCGGAGGTGGATTTCGGGCTGCTCGGGCGTGTGCCAGACCCGAACACCGGTAAGCAGCGCCTGCTCTACGCGCTGATCGTCACGCTGATCTTCAGCCGCCACCAGTACGTCTACGTCACCCACACGCAGAACTTGGGGGATGTGGTCAACGGCTTGGAGAACGCCTGGGAGTTCTTCGGCGGTGTGCCGCAACGCGTGATCGTGGACAATATGAAGACGGCGATCACCCGCGCCGATCGCTACGAGCCAGCCTTCCAGCGCGTCTTTGCCGAGTACTCAGCCTACCGTGGCTTCGTGATCGATGCGGCGGTGGCGGCCCACCCCACCGGCAAGCCGCACGTGGAGCGCGCCGTGCCGTACGTACGCGAGAGTTTCTTTCGCGGTGGCCAGTGGCGGGACGCAGCCCACGTGCAGCGCGAAGCCGAGCGTTGGTGTCTACAAGAAGCCGGTCAGCGCATTCACGGCACTACCCGCCAGATGCCAGCCATCGTCTTCGAAGGACAGGAGCGCTGCCATCTGGGACCCATCATCGGCGAGCGCTTCGACCCACCGCAGTGGAGCGTGTGTAAGGTGCACCCCGATCATCACGTGTGCTTCGGCCTGTCGTTCTATTCGGTCCCGACGCGCTATGTCGGACACAAGGTCGACGTCCGTGGCGATCAGCAACTGGTGCGCATCTACGTCAAGGGCGAGCTGATCAAGACCCATCCGCGCGTCCCCAAAGGCAAGAAGTCCACCGACTACTCAGACTACCCGCCCGAGCGCGCCGCCTACGCCATGCGCGACGTGAACTACTGGCTGGGGCAGGCGGCCCAGATCGGTGCCCATGCCGCAGAGTTCACCAGCCGGCTTCTGGCCGCGTGTCCCACAAGGATCTCACGGTGATTTTCGCGCCAGAAACGAGCTGTCACGGACCGGTCGGTGTGTGACAGCTTGGGTCAGCTTCGCTGCACAATGCCGCGCACAGTTTCCGGCGCCCACGGCCGGCCTGTGCGAGTAGGTAAGCCGTCGCGGTTCAGCCGCTCCGCGATTGCAGCGAAGCTCAATCGTTCGCCACCGCGTGGCTTACGGCGTAGCTTCTGAATCGGCGCCACCCTTCCGCTTCGCCGGGTCGTATGCCGAAAGGCTTGCGGCCTTCCCAACGGCCCTCGACGTGGCGTTTGCGCACGCGGGCGGGTTTCAGCTTGGAAACGATGACGGCCCTTTCAAACTGAGCCACAGCGCCGAGCACTTGGCGAATCAGCGTCCGCGTCGGGTCGTCGTCAGCGGTCATCAATTCGGTACCTGAGTCGGCAGCGATGACGCGCACGCCGAGGTCGCGAAACTGGTTGAGGATCAGCTGGCCTGACCCTGCCGTCGGCATGACGATGTTCCTGACTACGGAAGGTGTCATCGGCGACGATACCGCGACCGTCGCCGGCAATTTCGATCAAGGCGTTAGCGGATCGGAACCGTCAAAACCGGGGGTTTCACCAGCGTGCTCGCTTTGAAGTGTCCGGTCGTCACGATCGCGGCAATATCGGTCCCGCGCAATGCGATGCGAGCTCGATCGCCCGATCCGCCTACGATACGAAAGACGAGCGTTGCCACGCTCAGACCGTGGCGTGTCGGCTGCAATCCCTGATTCACCCCGGCGAGTCTGATCCGTCCGTGGTGTGTTCGTGGCCGACTGTGAATCGGCGGATCGGCGAACCCTGCAGACCTTCCACCGTCGATGCTGACGAGCTCCAATGTCTGCCAATCGTATTGCAGGGTAAGAGCGTACGAAGCGGTGTCGCCGCCTACCGTGAGAACTTCGATTGGTACGCGGAATGTCTCATCCGGTTTGGGCGCGACGCGAGGCCGACGCAGGCGCGCACGAGCAGTGCCAGGCTTGGCTCCGGCGCGACTCGCAACTGTGGTTGCTTGGTCCATGGAAAGGGGGACCGCTTCCACGACGCGATTCAGTATTACCAGTTCATCGCCGCGATCGACGACGCCGTCGCCGTTGACGTCGCCTCGCGAAGCGAAATCGGCGGCGGTTTCGTCGTCGGACGGTACGCGACTGGAGAGCGCAGCCTCGATCAGCGCCGCATCGAGGTTGTCGACTCTGCCGTCACCGTTCACGTCACCGCTGCCGACGCCGAACGACGACGGCAAAACCGTAAGCGCGAAGAGCTCGGTGGCGTTGCTGCCGCTGCCCTGCGCGGCAAATGTGGCGAGTGGACTGTTGACGTCACGCGCCGTCACCGTAATGGTGTTCGGCCCGGGTTGCGCTCCAAGCCGAACGACAGCGCTGGCCTGCCCGTTTGCGTCCGTCGTCACCGGCTGATCGGTTTCGATTTGAGCGCCACCAGCGGCTGTCGAAAAGATGACTTTGATACCGCTCAGCGGTGTTCCCAGGTTGCTCGTCACGCGCGCGACCAGCGGCGTGGGCAACAGGCTTCCCGGCGGGCCACTTTGACCGCCGCCCGACACGGCTGCCAGCGTTCCTTCGACCGACGGGTGAATGTGAATCGGCGGGTCGTAACAGATGCAGTCACTCACCCTGTCGCCGTGCCCGCTCGGGTTGTAGAGACCACCGCTAGCGCGATCGTCCGACCCGTCGAGCGGACCCGAATCGTCGCCCCAATAGACGTTCTGGGCGCGGATGGCGCTGGAAGAAGTGCTGCAATTGCGGCTCGTGCTTGCGGAGCCACAACCTTGGCTGAGCATTCCAGTGCCGGCGTTCTGCAAGATGGTTGTCGAGCCCGCGAACGTCGGTTGCGATCCGGACGCGACCTGGATGCCGTCGCCGTTGCTCAACGACACGGCCGCCCCGACAATATTGGGAGTGGCGTTGCCGGTGATTTGCATCCCGACACCGGCGCTCGCCGTCACGCTGACGTCATTGACCGTGATCGACGTCTGACCGATCCGCAGTGCCGCTTGACCGCCGGCGCCGCCGTACTCGATGACGCAAGCATCGAGATGCGAGGCGCTGGTCGGCGCCTGGTTGTTGAAATGGAGCCCTTGCCAGCGGGTGCCGTTCTTCGGGGTCCGGCTCGAG
>JACQEN010000221.1 GCA_016200585.1 Deltaproteobacteria bacterium | reverse complement strand
GAATCGAAAGGTGTTCTTTGTTTGTGCTTCGATACGCCTTCGATAGGCGTACCCGCCGGCCCCGCCTACTTGGTACGGCGCGATTTGCGCACCGGCGCCGTCGCCTCCCAAGGCGGCTGCCAGCCGCCGAGAGCCTTCGACGCGACGTCGATCCCTTGATTCAGAAGGGCGATGACCACATCGGTCTTCGTCGCATCAAGATCGGCGGCGATACGTTCGATTGCCGCGCCGACGGAGGCTGGAACCTTTACATTCATCAGGCGGGCAGTACGGCCGCCTTCACGGTTCTTCAAATCAGCTATTCTCAGTTCAGATCGCATGCTTCAGTCCTCCTGACGCCACTACGTTTCGCCAATCTGCGTGTAAAGCGCAAGTCGTTCGGACGCAAAATTTTCGCTAACGACAGCACCGCGCCACCAGCCAGCCACGCGCCAGCCCGCACCAACTCAGATGCTTCAAGGGAAGCATCCCGCGTACCCGCGGCAGCGCCCTGTTCACGGCAACGCGCGTTGGGCGATTTCACGGCGGCAAAGTGACGTTCTTCCGGCGCTCGATGCTCTTACAACGCATATCCGACAAGTCATCAACACAGTCCCTCGCGTGCTGTGGTTTCGGGATCTCGCGTGAGGCCACCAACTGCACCCCCAAGCGCCTGCACCCCGAAAGCGAGCACAGAAATTCTTCAAAAAGGCCATTGACTCAACAGATGCACATCTGTAATAACGGACACGCAATGACGAGCCCACGCCCAACGCCAATGTGTTGTTGTACCAAGGCCCGGGAAGCTTCCCGGCCGCTGGCACCCTGCGTGTGGGTCTGAATCAAATCCTTCCTAAACGCGAGTAGATGCCAAACGGCCCGGGAAGCCAGAGCTTCCCGGGCCGTTTGCTTTTGGGGGCAGCGTGCTGCCCTGCAAGGACATGTTCGTCCGTTATCACAGACAATATGCAGAAGGGACAACCTACAATGCCCATCGAGACCGCAACGACAAAGACCCGCCGTCGCCACTTCAACGTACTGTTCACCCTACTGAGCCTGATACTCATCTGGGCGACGCCCGTACGAGCGCTGGAGCTTCTCAACGTTTCCTATGATCCGACCCGTGAGCTGTGGCGCCAGATCAACGACGCCTTCATCCCGTATTACGCCAAGCAGAGCGGCACGACACTGACGATCAAGCAGTCGCACGGCGGTTCGAGCGCGCAGGCGCGTGCCGTTGTCGACGGACTCGAAGCCGATGTCGTGACCCTGGCGATGGAACCCGACACCGAGGCGATCCGCAAGGTTGGCCTAATCGATACGGGTTGGCAGCACCGGCTGCCGAACAACTCCCTGCCCTACGTATCGACGATCGTTTTTGTCGTCCGCAAGGGCAATCCGAAAGGCATCAAGGACTGGCAGGATGTCATCAAACCCGGGGTCGAAATCATCACCCCCAATCCAAAAACGTCCGGCAACGGCAAGCTCAGCTTTCTGGCGGCCTGGGGTTCGGTCTTACAGCGTGGCGGCTCAGAAGGCGACGCTCAGGCCTTCGTCACGCAAGTCTACAAGCATGCGCCGGTACTCGACTCCGGAGCCCGCGGCTCGACCACGACCTTCGCGCAAAAGGGTATCGGCGATGTCCATCTGACTTGGGAAAACGAGGCGTATCTCGAAGTCCAAGAGTCGGGCGGCACACTCGAGATCGTCTACCCATCATCGAGCATCCTCGCCGAACCGCAGGTCGCTTGGGTCGACGCCAATATCCGCCGCCACGGCACGCGCGATGCGGCCGAGGCGTATCTGAAGTTCCTGTACACGTCCGAAGGACAGGAAATCATCGCCAAGAACTACTACCGCCCCACCAACCCCGACGTGCTGAAGAAGTATCAGGACAAGTTTCCCGCCCTGAAGCTCTTCCCGATCAGCACGGTTGCAAAGGACTGGAACGATGCCTCTGCCAAGTACTTCGCTGACGGCAAGCTCTTCGACACCATTTATTTGGCGAGCAAGTAGGCTCGTGGACACCGCCTTCAACAGGATGGACGCCATGATCGATACGTATACCAACGGAGATCGGGCTGCCGGAACACCGTTCCTGGGGTTCGTTGTCGGAACTGGCCTGGCACTGGTGGCGTGGACACTCATCGGCTCCTTCGTCTGGACCGTGGTTCACTAGGAAGAACGAGACAGCCATGATCGACGTCAACCGCCGCGTACTGCCGGCCTTCGGATTGAGTCTGGGTTTTACCCTGCTCTACCTCAGCCTGCTGGTACTCATCCCACTGACGGCCTGCTTTCTGAAGGCGTCGACGCTCAGTCTCGATGCTTTGTGGGCGGCGGTATGGACGCCGCGAGCCCGTGCAGCGTACGGGCTGACGATCGGCGCGTCACTGGCGGCGGCGATCCTCAACGTTGGCTTCGGTTTCATCGTCGCTTGGGTCCTGGTGCGCTACGACTTCCCGTTCAAACGCTTCTTCGACGCCATCGTCGACCTGCCGTTTGCACTGCCGACCGCCGTTGCCGGCTTGGTGTACTCGAGTCTGTACGTAAAGAGCGGTTGGCTGGGGCAGTTCCTGGTGCCACTGGGGATCCAGGGTGCCTACTCACGAACCGGCATCGTTCTCGTGCTGACATTCATCGGCCTGCCGTTCGTCGTACGCACGGTGCAACCGGTGCTCGAAAACGTCGAAAGCGAAATCGAAGAAGCCGCCGCCTGCCTGGGGGCATCGCGCTGGCAGACCATCAGCCGCGTCATCGTACCATCGCTCTTCCCGGCGATCGTCACCGGTTTCGCGCTGGCCTTCGCCCGCGGCCTGGGAGAGTACGGCTCGGTTGTCTTCGTGTCCGGCAATCTACCGTTCAAAACCGAGATCGCACCGGTGCTGATCGTCGCTTCGCTCGAGCAGTTCAACTACGCCCAGGCCGCCGCCATCGCCATCGTTTTGCTGGCCATGTCGTTCGGCATGCTCGTCCTCATCAACCTCCTCGAACGCTGGAGTAAACATCCATGAAAGCTGGAGCCATCACCGCCGGCGCTGCCGCACCAGGTCGGCGCGCACAGCAGGAACCACGCTGGATTCAACTGACGATCGTCGCCCTCGCCATTCTGATTCTCGGCGTGCTGGTGATCATTCCGATGGTCGACGTCTTCTACGAAGCGTTGCGGCACGGATTCGGTGCCTACTGGACCGCTCTCACCGGCGATCACGACACGCTGAGCGCGATCTTGCTGACCCTGCGCGTCGCGCCGGTTGCGGTTTTGTTCAACACCCTCTTCGGAGTCGCTGCCGCATGGGTCATCGCGCGCTTCCGTTTTCCCGGCCGCACACTGCTGACTTCCCTGATCGACCTGCCGTTTGCGGTCTCACCCGTCGTCGCCGGGCTGATCTTCGTCCTGATCTTCGGCTTGCAAGGATATCTCGGGCAGTGGCTGCGCGATCACGATCTCAAGGTCATCTTCGCCACACCCGGGCTCATCCTCGCAACATCGTTCGTCACCTTCCCCTTTGTCGCACGTGAGCTCATTCCGTTGATGGAAGCGATCGGTGCCGAAGAAGAGATAGCCGCAGTCAGCCTCGGAGCCCGCGCCTGGTACCTCTTTCGCCGCATCACGCTGCCCAACATCAAATGGGGACTGCTGTACGGAATCATCCTCTGCAACGCACGCGCCATGGGCGAGTTCGGAGCAGTGTACGTCGTCTCCGGACACATCACCGGGCAGACCGACACCATGCCGTTGCGCGTCGAAAAGCTGTTTCAAGAGTACAACAACGTCGGATCGTTCGCGGTTGCATCGCTGCTGTCGTTTCTGGCGCTGGTGACGCTCAGCATCAAGACAGCCCTGGAATGGCAGACGCGACGCGATCTGAGAAATCGTCTGCGTGAGGCTCAGGACGAGCCGCTAGCCGCACCGCGCTCAGCCGGCCGGCTACTCGTGGAACACCCGGAGCCCGAACGGAGGGAGCGCGGCGTGCAACAGGAAACGACTCGCGTAGGAATTGAAGTTCGCAACGTGACCAAACGCTTCGGCGATTTCGCCGCCCTCAGCAACGTCAGCCTCGACGTCCCTGATGGCGCTCTACTGGCGCTGCTCGGCCCTTCCGGCTCCGGCAAGACGACGCTGTTGCGCATCATTTCGGGTCTCGACCTTCCGGACGAAGGTACGATCCACTACCAGGACGAGGACACCACGAACCGTTCGCCGCGCGACCGCAACGTCGGCTTTGTCTTTCAGCACTACGCGCTGTTTCGTCACATGACGGTTTTCGAAAACGTCGCTTTCGGCTTGCGCGTACGCAAATGGCCGAAGGCAAAGGTCGACGAGCGCGTGCACCAGCTGCTCAGCCTCGTGCAGCTCGACAGCCTCGGCAAGCAGATGCCATCGCAATTGTCGGGCGGACAGCGCCAGCGCATCGCATTGGCGCGCGCCTTGGCTGCCGATCCGCAGGTGCTGCTGCTCGACGAGCCGTTCGGAGCGCTCGATGCCAAGGTCCGCCAGGAGCTGCGCCAGTGGCTGCGCAAGCTGCACGACGAGATTCATGTCACCAGCGTGTTCGTAACCCACGACCAGGAAGAGGCATTCGAAGTGGCGGATCGTGTCGTCGTCATGAACCGCGGACGCATCGAGCAAGCCGGCACGCCGTCCGAGGTCTTCGAGCATCCGGCAAACGCCTTCGTCATGGACTTCCTCGGCAACGTCAACGTCTTCCACGGTCGCGTCGAAGGCGGCCGAGCACGAGTGGGTAGCTTCGAGGTTGCCTACCCCTCCGACTCGCCGACCGAAGGCCAGGCAGTCAAAGCCTATGTCCGGCCACACGAATTGGAGATCGATCGTTTGCCGCGTGACGATTCGAGCCTCAAGGCCGTCGTGCAACGCATCAACTCGGCGGCCGCGGCCGTCAAAGTCGAGCTGTTTTCGGCCGACTTCGGCCTGCCGCTGCTCGTCGACCTGACGCGCGAACGATACGACGATTTGCACCTGCAGCAAGGTGACGTTGTGTTCGTCTTTCCGAAGCGCGTGCGCGTCTTCGCCGAGGACTACCAGATCTGACACGGAGCGACGAAGCTCAGGAGAGAACTGCCATGTCGGAATCAACGAAACTTCAAGAAACCCCAGCAGCAACCACGGGCCATCAACGCAACGATGCGCTGGCACTCGATCGCATACGCGATGCCCTGCGTGGTCTACGCTTCGGAGCGGTGACCATCATCGTGCAAGACGGCGTCGTCGTGCAAGTCGATCGTACCGAGAAGCTACGCCTCGTGCGCCCGGCATAGACAGAGACAATCTGCCGACCCGTCCTCGGGAGGCATCGGCGGCAATCACAGCGGTCGACCGGTCAACCGGAGGCACGCCATGACGACACAAGGAGTCTCATCATGCGTACCTATCCACTTGACCATCGGAGGCGATTGCTCACCGTTGCCTTCGCCGCCGTGCTGGCGACGGCGTCCGCCGCGCTGGCTGCCGAGTCCGAACCACCGCCCTCGCCCGCTGAGCTGCAAAAGAAGATCAAGAACCTCGAGGAACAGGTTGATCGCCTCAACCACGAAACTCGCCAGCACGAGACATCGATCGACACACTGACGCGCTTTCCGCTGGCCCAATGGAAAGACGGTTTCCAGATCAACTCGGCCGACAATGCCTACAAACTGAAGATCGGCGCCTACACCCAGGCGGACGGCCGCTTCTTCTTGAATGACAGCCAAAACCGCAACACCAGCCAATTCACGTTCCGGCGCGCTCGCTTGGACATTCAAGGGACCGTCGCCAAGTACTTCGATTTCAGAATTCTTCCCGACTTCGCCGGCGCCAACTTCGTACTGTTCGACGCCTACGTCGACGTCAACTATATTCCCCAAGCCAAGCTGCGCGTCGGCAAGTTCAAACCGCCGGTCGGCTTGGAACGCCTGCAATCGGCGACCAGCACGATGTTCATCGAGCGCGGGCTACCGACGAACCTCGTACCGACCCGCGACAACGGAATTCAGCTGTTCAGCGATCTATGGGACGGCGCCTTGAGCTACCAGCTGGGCGTCTTCAACGGAACGCCCGACCTCGGAAACACCGCCACCGACGCCAACGACGACAAGGATTTTGCCGGGCGTCTGTTCGCGCATCCGTTTCGACCTCTGGGGATCGTTCCTCTAACCGACTTCGGAATCGGCCTGGCGGGCTCGTACGGTCACGAACGCGGCACATCCGTCGTCTCTGGTACGGCGGCACCCGTGAACAACACCGAGTTGCCGGGTTACCGCTCGTTCGGGCAAGCCACCGTCTTCAGCTACAGCGGCGGCAGCGCCGGAACCGCCGCAACGACAACGTGCGATGCCAGCAACGTCTGCACGACAAAACCGGCCGTCAATGGAACCGCTGCCGCCGTCGCCTCCGGAGATCACTCCCGCATCACGCCGCAAGGATATTTCTACTACGGACCGTTCGGACTGTTGGCGGAATGGGTTTCGTCGAAGCAGGAAGTGAATCGTCCCGGCCCAAGCAGTCCGGTGGGCAGACACAACCTCAATCACCGCGCGTATCAGATCGCCGCGTCGTACGTTCTCACCGGTGAACCGGCAACGTTCAAAGGAGTGCTTCCGTTCCAACCGTTCGATCCGTTTCAAGGGAAGTGGGGCGCCTTCGAGCTCGCGGCACGTTACGGCGAGCTCGACATCGACGATGACGCGTTCAAGTACGGCTTTGCGAGCAAGACTTCATCGGTTCGACGCGTCGAAGAATATGTCGGCGGCCTCAACTGGTACTTGAATAGGAACGTCAAGCTCGTGCTCGACTACGCCCACTCCGATTTCACCGGCGGCGCCGGCACCTCATCTAAGCCGGCGAATCGCAAGTCCGAGCAAGCCATCGAGACGCGGGTGCAGCTGGCGTTCTGAATCTGCCAATCCTCGGCGGCTCGTCACATGCCCCCCAATGCCTCGACCGGCGTGGCAGCGCCGGCCTGTGACGACCGCCGAGGAGCTCTCCCCGACGCATCACTCCGGCCGTTCGATGCGTCGTCCGAGATCCTACTGGAACGGCCAAGTGAGGAGATGTCCCATGTCTGCGCGCTACATCGCGACAACCGTGCAACCCTCGCCGGTGCTTGTCTCCCTGCACCCGCTCGCTGAAGTCGGCATGATGCCGCTCAGCCAGGGTTGGATGGGCTGTCGCCGCGGACACGGCGGCGTCCCACGACCTGCGGGTGTGGTCGCGCCAACCGAATCGCCGACCGCCGCACACTACGAGGTCACGGTGACCTTCCGCGTCGCCGCGGACGACCTCGAAGAAATCGTCGCGCGCAACATGAACGATGTGCACTGCCTTGATGTCCGCGTCCAACCGGTTCGCGGCCAACAAGCGATCAGGGGACTGCGATGAGTGGCCGTGTTGGGATGACTCCCCGATCGCGTGGATCTCGTCGGCGCCGGCAGCGCTCACATCGGATTGCCTCCAGTCCGAGTGTGCGCCGCCGGTGGCCGCGGGGCCCCAGACACCAAGCTGGCGCAGTCAAGTCTCATGAGACACTCGACCTCGACATCGAGCTTCTGCAGCTGACCCACCCGTACGTCGCCGAATTGCTCCGGCAAATCGCGACGCAGCACGGAGATTGGCGCAGAAGCCCTGCCGCGGGCCCACCCCCGGCTCGCGACGTCGCGCTCGGCTGTCTCATTTCCGCCTCGGCGAGGAGGGTCGTGGCCTCCCTCCTGGATCCTCTTCGCCGGGGTACCCCCGCCGTTCGGGCCTTACATCGTGGGATGGCGCGGTCCGCAAAACCGTCAGCGCCGGGTTCAACTCCCGGAGGGCCCGTCACCTTCTCACAAGCGCGGCTGCCGCTCGCGTCACCGTCGAAATCTTTGAAGAGGAGATAGTCATGATCGTCCGTCGCAGCGCCAGTTCATCCATCGTCTCACAAGCCAACACAGTCCTGCCCATGGAGTTGTCGGCGCAGACTCCGGATCTCGAGAAGCAAGCGGTAGCCCCGGTGCGCAGGAAGAAGGTCGGCGACTGTTTCGACGACCCACAGGCACGGGCCCTATTGGATCACCACAGGCCTGCACTTCAATCCAACGACTGGGACGAGGTGTGACCCTCCCCGCGTCGTCCCGGGTCGAACACCAACTGGAGTACTCTCATGGCAAATTGGTTCACGGATAACGCCCATTCGATTGGGCACACACCGCTGGTCCGTCTCAACCGCATTCACGACGGGGCAGCGGCAACGATCCTGGCGAAAATCGAAGGACGCAATCCCGCTTACTCGGTGAAATGCCGCATCGGCGCAGCGATGGTTTGGGACGCCGAAAAGCGCGGCTTGCTCGGTCCGGGCAAGGCTCTGGTGGAGCCAACGAGCGGCAACACCGGCATCGCCCTCGCCTTCGTCGCCGCAGCCCGCGGCTATCCGCTGACCCTGACCATGCCGGATACGATGAGCCTAGAACGCCGCAAGCTGCTGGTGGCCTACGGCGCCAAGCTGGTGCTGACCGAAGGGGCGCGCGGCATGAGTGGCGCCGTCGCTAAAGCGGAGGCAATCGCCGCATCCGACCCGGAGCGCTTCGTCTTGCTGCAACAGTTCAGCAATCCAGCAAATCCGGCGATTCACGAAAGCACGACAGGGCCCGAAATCTGGGAAGACACCGACGGCGCCATCGACATCTTCGTTTCCGGCGTCGGCACCGGTGGCACCATCAGCGGCGTGTCGCGCTACATCAAACAGACTCGCGGCAAGGCGATTCAGTCGATCGCGGTCGAGCCAGCCGCAAGCCCCGTGATCACCCAGAAACGCGCCGGCGCGGCGATCCAGTCGGGGCCGCACAAGATCCAAGGCATCGGCGCCGGGTTCATTCCCGACAACCTCGACCTGTCGCTGGTCGACGCCGTCGAGCAGGTGAGCAACGAAGAGTCGATCGACTACGCGCGGCGCTTGGCACGCGAGGAAGGGATCCTTTCAGGGATCTCGAGCGGCGCGGTGAACGTTACCTCAGCTCGATCCTCTTCGAAGGCATCTTCGACTCCCAAGGAGCCGCCCTATGACCGTCGTATCTCTTGCCAAGAACACATCCGAGCAAAGCCCGAAGACTTGGTCTGGCCCGGTTTCGCGACGAACGCCGATTGGCGCCATCAACGGCAAACGATCTCGTTATACATCTTGACATCAACTTATCGAGACATCACGATGCCTCAATGAGGACGACGTTGACTCTCGATGACGACGTGGCAGCCAAGCTCAAGGACTTCGCGCATCGCAAACGCGTTCCCTTCAAGGAAGCTGTGAACGCGATCCTGCGCCGCGGATTCGTAACGCAGGAACCGCGCGGCGAGAAACACCGAAGGTTTCGTATCGCCGTTTTCAACAGCCCTTTCCGTACCGGCGTCGATCCTCTGCGCCTGAATCAACTCTCCGATGAGCTAGAAGTCGAAGACGCCACGACTCGGCGAAGGCGATGATCATTCCGGACATCAATCTTCTGGTGTTTGCGCACAACACAGCGGCACCCCTGCACGAACCGGCGCGTCGGTGGTGGGAGGACTTGCTTTCACGCGAACAACCGGTCGCCTTGCCCTGGGCAGTGACGTTTGGTTTCGTCCGTCTCGTGACGCACCCAGCCGTGTTGACGTCGCCCTTGGAGCCCCTTGCGGCACTCGATCGGGTCGAAAGCTGGTTCAATCAACCCTCCGTTCAACCTCTGGATCTCGGGCCGCGTCATCTTTCCATTGTTCGCTCGCTTTTTGCCACTACCAACCTCGGAGGACGGCTAACGACCGACACACACCTCGCAGCACTGGCCATGGAACATCAGTGCGAGTTGCACTCGAACGACAATGACTTCGACCGCTTCCCCGGGCTGCGCTGGCACAATCCGCTGCGTCAGAAGCGACGGGTTTGACCGGCGTACGAACGGATTACGATCCGACGAGCGCCGGCAACACAATCGGCAGCTTGTCCAAGCTCCGTCTCGCGCTCTGCGCCGCGAAGTAACCACACATGCCGTGGACCCCTCCACCGGGCGGCGTCGACGCTGAGCACAGGAACAGACGCGGGTTTGGCGTCGAGTACGGATCGAGTCGGGCCACTGGGCGCGTGAAGAACTGAAAGAGATCGGAAACGCCGCCGGTGATCGCACCGCCGACGTAGTTGGGGTTGTCGCGCTCGAGGTCGGCGGTGAACGTTTTGTGTCGTGCCAGGATACGTTCATCAAACCCCGGTGCGAAGCGCTCGATCTGCTGCTCGATCGCCGCCGTGCAATCGACGTTCGACCCGGCCGGAACGTGACAGTAGGCGTAGCCTGTGTGCTTGCCGGCAGGCGCGCGGCTGCTGTCGAACTGGCTTTGCTGGACGACGAGCACGAACGGCCGCTCGGAATGTTCGCCACGCCACACCGCCGCTTCGGCGGCGGCGATCTCTTCAAGCGTTCCACCGACATGCACAGTCGACGCTTCGAGGCAGCGCGGATCACGCCACGGGATCGGACCGTCAAGCGCCCAGTCGAGCTTGAAAGCACCTGGTCCGTAGCGGTAGCGCCGCAAGCGCCGTACATAGCCCGGCGGCAGGATCGTCTCGCACACATCGGCCAGTTGCGCCGGGCTGGTGTCGAACAGGACCACGCGCGCCGGAGGAATGTCTGCGAGCCTGCGAACGTACCGGCCGGTCTCGATGCGGCCGCCAAGCTCGCTTAGGTACGACGCCAGCGCTCGCCCAATGGACCGCGATCCACCGGCCGCAACCGGCCAGTCCTCGATGTGCGCCGTCAACGCAAAGATCATCGCCACCGCCGCCGTCAGCGGTCGCTCGAGCGGCAGGATCGAGTGTGCCGCACAACCGGCGAGCACGGCGCGCGCTCGTACACCGCGAAAACGCGCGCGCAGGGCGCCGACGGCTGGCAGAAGTCCCGGCAATCCAAAGCGCGCCATGAGCAACGGATGGCTCGGGAAGCGCAACGGACCAAGCAGGTCGGCAAGCAACTCATACGGCTTCTTCAAAAGCGGCGAGAAGAGGTTTCGGTAGCTGTCGGCGTCTTCGTTCAGCTCGCGTGCGGTGTCATCGAGTGAACTACGCAACAGAACCGCAGGCTCGCCGTCGAGCGGGTGAGCAACCGAGGCAGAGGGATGAATCCAGCGCAGACCGTGCTGCGCCAAGGGCAGGCTCCGGAAGAAAAGCGACAGCACGGCCATAGGATGGCACCCCGAGCACACGTCGTGCACGAAGCCCGGAAGCGTCAGCTCGGCGCTACGCATTCCACCGCCGACTTCGTCGCGCGCTTCGAGAAGCAGCACGGAAGCGCCGCCGCGCGCCAATTCGACAGCCGCAGCCAGCCCGTTGGGTCCCGACCCGACTACGACGGCGTCGTCCACCGTACCTTCACTTCTCGCGCCCTGTGCCGTCGCCTGAGGGGTCAGTCGTTGGATCGGAGCGGACCGTAGTCCCAGGGGGCGCGTTTCTTGAGCTCGTCGAGTCCCACGTACCCTTCTTCGAGAAGCCCGCGCTGCGCATCGACGATGCGCCAGTGCAACGTCGAACCGAGCAACGGTTGCGATTCGACCATGATGGCACGCAGCTCCCCTTCTTCGAAATTGCACTGCGCTTGAACGCACTCGAGCAAGCGTTCGTCGCACAGGTGTCCCTCACCGAAATTCCAACCGAGCACCGAAGCGGCGACGTTCTCGCCGTCGACGTAGTTGTACTCTTCGAACGGCCGGTCGCTGATCGCCCGCGGCAGGAGCAGACCGAGGGTTCGCCCCTGCAAATGCAACGAGCGAAACGCCATGCCGCGACTGTCCATGCTGCCCGCTTCGTCGGGGGCGAAACGTTGCAGCTGTTCGCGCAGCAACGGCGAGGCGCGTTTCACCCGGTCGAGCTTCTTGTAGCTTGCGCCGCGAAACAGCCACGCGTTCCACGCCCAATTGCCGGCGTAGTAACGCATCGCCACCAGGAACGAGACCCGCGACGGCACCAGGTTTCCGAGCAACGGCAGGGCAATCAGAACGACGAGCAAGTAGAGCGCCAGCGGCAGCGAGCCGACGTCGAGGAGGCTCACCTGCGTATGCCCGACGAACAGGAAGAACGCCGCGTAGAGGCTAACCAGGTTCCACTCGAACACCGCTCCGGCCGGCATATTGCTGAGAATGAAACCGTGCAGCATCACGACGAAGATCATACCGAGCACCAGCAACGGCCCGGAATGCGTCACGCAGAGCAGTGTCAGCGGCGCCGCAAACTCGAGGAACGTCCCGGCATGCGCCATCGCTACGCCGAGTCGCGACGGAGTCAAATCACCGGGATACGATACGAACATGCGGCGCCGCAACGATGGACTCTTAAACAACGGATTGTTCACGGTCATCACCGGCACGACGTAACCGAATGCCACCGTGAGCTTCGACACCCCTGCCCAGAACCAGATGGCCAGCTGCACGGCCTTGCACGCGGCAATCCAGTTGCCGGCCAGCAGGAAGCAGACGATCATCGCAAAGTGATGTTCGACGCGCGCGGCGAGGACGACGGTCTTGTCGCCCAACCCGCACAGCGGCAGCAGCACGACGATCGGCACGAGCTGGAACGCGCCGATTTCTGGCGCGATCAGCGCCCGCACCAAGGAAGCGATGAACGCGGCGTACAACCCGACATCGAGCCAGGTGCGTGTCCGGCCACCAAACAGCGGCAGGTTTGGAAAGGGCGCCAGCTTGATGGTCCCCGGACGCAAAAAATGCAGGAACGCCGTAAACGGCGGCCAGATACGAAAACCAAGCGGGCCGCTCATGCAACCGAATCCAAGCACTTCGACCAGGCAGGCAAACAGGAATGCCTTCTGGAAGGCGATGCCTTCGGCCCACCATGCAAAGAAGTGAGTTGGGCTACCCAACCCCGGCGTGAAGCTGCAGAAGTACATCCAAGCGAGCACGAGCAGAGCCAGCTTGACGGCGTGGAAGACGTACGCGGCGATCGGCAAGCCGATCCCCTTGAGAACGTAGTCCTCGCAGCCGGCGCGGACGAGCGTCGAAAAATCTGGCCTGGATGATTCAGGGTGTGGTTCCACACTCAGGACGTTCATCGCTGCAACCTTTCATCACCTGCACCGGTCATTCCCTTGCGACCCTGTATCGCGGTTGGGCGGCGCTTTGCCGAGGAAGACCGGCGCGAACCGGCCGCTGCCCGTACACCGGTCGCCGAAGATCGTGAGCGGAGCCGTGCTTGCGTTCTTCTCGGCGGGCATTGTCATGGCCCTTTGTACACGGGGAGCATCGGATTGCGCAGCGGGGGCGGCCGACTCAGACGAGGGGCGCATCCGCCAACCCCATACAGCGGCTCCAATTCTCGAGGATCAGCATTCGCCAGGCGAGGTTCAGATCCGAGTCGGTCGCATCGCCGCTCAACCCGCCGCCAAGAGTCTGTGCCAACTGTCGTTCCAGACCCAGGCGCTGCGCCCAGCGACCTTCACCGAGGAGCGTCTGCTCGGCAAATGTACGCACATCCCGGTTGGTGACCATCCAAGCTCTGGGCATCATCAGCCCTAGTTTCGGGCGCCCAATGACGGACTCGGGCAGCAGCCCGTGCCGCTTCGCCATATGCTTCATGAGCGTCTTGCCGCCCCAGCCGAGCTCCGAACCTCCCGCGACCCTCAACCCAAGGGCTGTAACCCTGGGGTCCTGGTAGGGAACCCGTGCTTCCACCGCGCTGGCCATGCTCGATCGATCGAGCTTCTCGTTGAGGTTGTTCGGCAACTGGTAGTGAAGCTCGAAGTCGCGAATCGTCTCGTACCAGCTGTCGCCGCTTCTGCCGTGGATATCCCGGATGCGGCCGAGCGCTGCCGCCAGCGAACGGCCCGAGGGTAGTCCGGTGTAGTGCCGGAAGAAACGGTAGAAGCCCACCAGCGGCGGAAGATCGTTGTGCTGCGGACGGCCGAGCCTCGAGAAGCTGCTGTAGCCTCCGAAAAGCTCATCGGCTCCCTCCCCGACGAGTGCCACCACGATCCCAAATGATCGGCACCACCGGAACATTGCCAACGACGTGATCAGGCCGGGATCCCAGAAGAGATCGTCGAAGCACGCTACGTTCGTTCGCAGCTCCCGCACGATCGCCGCTCCGTCGAGGACCCACTCACGGTGCACACATCCCAGCTCGCCGGCAACCAGTCGAGCGTACTGTAGATCCTCCTGCGAAGAACCGTCGAAGCCGACCGTGAAAGTCGGGATGTCGACCTTCAGCACCGAGGCGCAGATCGCGGCCAGAATGCTCGAGTCGAGTCCACCCGACAGCAGCAGCCCCACCGGTACGTCGGCATCGAGCTGCTGCTCGACAACCTGCACGAGAACGTCCCGCAGCTCGTCGGCTTTCCGGTCGAGCTGCTCGGGGCTTTCGATCGAGAGCTCGGACCTAGGCGGCCGGTACCACGCCTCCGTCGACACGACTCGGCCACCGCGGACCCGAATCAGGTGACCGGGTGGCACCTTTCGCACTTGCTTGAGAACCGTACGATCATCGGTCCAGCAGTATCCGAATTCGAGGTACTGCCACAGCGACTGCGCATCCATCTCACGGCGGACGCCCGACAGTTCGAGCAGGGCCCTGAGCTCCGAAGCGAAGGCGAACGAACCATCTTCCAGCTCGACGTAGAAAAGCGGTTTGACCCCGGTAGGATCGCGGATCAGCAGAAGCTCGCCCGCCTTGGCCTTCCAAAGAGCCAAAGCGAACATCCCGGCGAGCTCGTGAACGGCGTCCTCACCCCATTCCCGAAAACAGCCGAGCAGAACCTCGCTGTCGGTCTTCGTCTTGAATCGTTGACCGTGTGCCTCGAGCCTTTGGCGCAGCTCCCGGTGGTTGTAGATCTCGCCATTTGAGATGAGCACCAGGGAACCATCCTCGCAGACCATGGGCTGGCGGCCGCCTTCGCCGAGATCGAGGATGGCGAGCCGGCGGTGCCCCAGGTGCAGCAGCCCCTGATCGAACCGACCCGCGCCGTCCGGCCCGCGGTGAGCCAGAGCGCTGTCAAGCCGAGACAGTTCGTCTCTCTCCGACCACAGCCCGAAGATCGCGCACATCAGCTGCCACCGACCCGTCGATAGATGGCGGCGACGCCGTCGACGTACGACGACATGTTGAACATGGAAAGGGCCCTCACCCGGGCCGCCTTCGCCATTTCCCTTGTTCGTCGGGGTGAACGCGAGAGCCTGTCTACCGCCTCGACCAGGGCCGAACAGTCGTTTAGCCCGACAAGCAGTCCTGTGCGTTCGTGAACCACCACCTCAGGTAGTCCGCCAATCCGGGTCGCAACGATCGGTCTGGCCATCCAGGAGGCTTGGATTGCGACCTGGCAGAGAGTCTCGGGCGATCGAGATGGGATCAGCACCATCGACGCGCGGTCGAGGTGCTCGTAGACGTGATCCGGATCGACCCAGCCCGCGAACTCCACCGCGTCGCGGATCCCAAGTCTCCCAGCCAGAGTTTCTAGCGCTGGTCGTGCAGGACCGTCACCGATCAGCTGCAAACGGGCGCGTGGATGGTCCGGCAACAGGAGAGACAGAGCGGATATGGCGAGGTCGAATCCCTTCGTTTCCACGAGACGACCCGCGCACACGATTCGCAGGGGATCCAGCGAGAATTCGGCCGGGGTGAACGCCGGCCCCTGAACGCCGCTGAAGATGACCGACGACCGATCGGCGCACGAAGGCGCAACGACGCGAAGCTGGCCGAGAGTGAACGACGAGTTGCCGACGACCCAATCGGCTTCAGTGAGTAGTCTTGCGAGCAGCGACGGTCCTGTCTCCGGTGCCGATGTCGAACGCGAGTTGTGAACCGACACGACCAGGCGAGAGCGGTGCAACCGCCGCGCCGCGAGGTGGAAAAGGCAACTAGGGTCGCTCAGAAAGACATGCACGAGGTCCTGGGCCAGGTCCGACTCCAACTCGGCAAGCCGGCGGATGAGCCGATTGACCGCTCCCGGGTCCTTCGACTCGAGCGTACTCCGGAACGGAAACCGATAGATTGGGATGGACCCGTACCGATCTTCGTCCGGCAGGTCCAATGGACCCTTCGATGTGATGACCGAACAGGAAAAGCCGAGATCCTGGAGACGCGGCAGCGCGTTGGCCGTCAACACCTCGATGCCGCCGAGATAGGGATGGAACTGTTCCGCCCAGTACAGAAGTCGCATGGCGCTGATCCCGCGCGCTCAGAATCCGTCGCCGCACACAACCGACGGGCTCACCGATGAGCCTCCATGAATTCGAGGATCGCTTGCGCTGCCACAGCCTGGCCATACTCGTTGAAGTGGGTATCATTGGCCAGGTAGAGGCCGCGTTCGACGGCCGCCGCGCGCAAGGCTGGAGTGGTATCGATGAAGGGAATACCCCGGGTCTCACAGAAGGACCTGAGGTTGGACGCTTCGAGGTCGAGGTCGAAGTCGTCGGGATCGAGATTCCAGAAGGTCTGAAAACGCCGCCAGTCTTGCGGCTGAACCTGTTGGCGGCGCGGGAAATAGACGAGGATGAACTCGGCACCGTGGTGCGATGCCGTCTTCTGCATACTCTCGAAGACGTGGAAGAGGTTCGAGTACAGCGGAGCGGTCATCGCGTCACCGTGCTTGTAGAGCATTCCCCAGTTGCTGGCGAAGTCGATCAGACGCAAGTGACCCGCGGTACCGCTCGTCTCATAGGCGGTGGTGGTGAACGTCAACTGGCCGTCGCGATCGATTCCGTCCGCTGGCCACGTCAGCCAGCGGAAGATGGGCCGGGCCAAGCGGAACTCACGGACACTCTCGATCAACCGGTCCATCCACGGGACCTGATGTTTCGACAGGCTGCTCTCGACCTGGATCCGTGCGGGACTCGCTCTGGGGTAGAGGTACTTGGCGAATTGCAGTTGGGCATCGCGGATCCTTTGCTGCGATTCAGCCAGCCCGATGGGATGGGTCTGGACCTCGCCTTGCGCGTCGAGCGAGAAGATCGCTCTTGCCGCCATCGCGACTCCAGCAGCGGCCCGAGGAATCGCTCCTGATCGATGCCGTAGCCGACCGAGAACGAATCGCCGAGGCTCAGGATCCTGAGCTCGCCGGGCTCCTTCGCCGGCGGAATCTCGTGATCGTTGCGGAATCCGTCGGAGTTGGTCTTCAGGTGATAGGCGAGCCGGCCTGGTACGTCGGTGAAGACCTCGAGATCCAGGTTGGGCTGGAGCCTGCCTCCAGCCGAGATGAAGGGCTCGGCCTCGGGGAAGAGGTGACGGAATGTCGCCTGGTCACCCCAACGAGGCAACCCGTAGTCCCCTGGGGCGCGCCCCGCAACGACAAGCCGCGCCGCTTCGGGAACAAACAAAACGAGGCAAACGAGGATCAGCGCGAGGTAACTGGTGAGCCACTGATCCCTGCGGAAGGCGCGATAGCCGGCGAGCGGGAAGGCCATGAGGCCGAGGAAGGCTGCCATCAGCGGCAATTCGTAAAGTGGCAGGACCTCCACCCCGAGCACCAGCACCAGGCCCCCCGAGACGAGACAGCCGAGCGCGACGTAGCGATCGCGATTGGCGGAGAGAGGAGGTAGGAGAACCAACACCGCCTGGGCGGCGACGACACAGAGCACCGGCAACACGGCGCCCAGAAAATAGCGCCCGGACCAGCGCAGCAGCCACGGATCGTCGGATGGGTGAACCGCGAACACTACAATGCAGACAAAAGTCAGGGCCGACAGGCCGATGATCGACAATCCCCGCAGCATGGTCCCGCTGCGATCGCTGGTCATACGCGGCGCTCCTCGCCTTCGCGACCTTCGTTTCCAAGCGGACGCGCGACCGGGAGGCGGTGCAGACCGGCGACGCGCTGAGTCGCCAGCCGCACTCTGCGCAAGTATTCCCCCGACAGCGCCCGCCCTCCTGTCAAACCCCTCTCTCGACCGAGAAACGACGCCGAAGGGAAGATCAGATAGCGGACCAGTGCGAAGCGAATTCGCAGATCGGGGGCGCTCCGCAGCAAGCGGCCGGCATGGAGGTTCTGGTTGAGGGCGACCATGTGGCAGAAGGCCTCCGCAAACTCGGGCGTGAGCGCGGTTTCGTCGGTGAGGCGCTGCATCACAGCCGGCGGAACGACAGCGCCGAGCTCGCCACTCAGAAAACCGAGCATCACCGACAGCGGGAGGCCTGCGCCGGTTATTCGTGCCGTTTCGAGGAAGTGTTCCCAATCAATCGCCGGTGAACTGTCCAACAGCCGCACGGCGTCGCAGGCCCATCGGAGCGAACGCCGGCCGACGCTGCAGGCGGCTCGAAGGCAGACATAGAACAGCAGGTCCGTGTCACCGAGCGTATCGACCCGACAACCTTCCAACACGATGGACCGTCGTCTTGCGAGAAGTGCCTCTCTCGGTGGCTCGAGCAGGTGCATTGGTGAAAGGTGCGTGTGCAGCGCAACCTGGAAGCCGGACTCGGTCTCGAGAATCGACGAGCCGCGCCGGTCCGCCGGCGCCTTCTGTCGACACACGCTATCCCTCGCGAGAACGCCTTCGACCGCCGTCCTGTCGCGCTCGGCAACCCAAAGATCCAAGTCGTGGCAGTGGCGAAGCGGCCAGTCCCGGTAGTGACGTGGCACGAGCGCGACTCCGGGCAGGAGCACGACATCGATGCCGGCGCCGAGCAGAGTGTCGAGGATCTGAAGCGCGTGACGCTGAAATGTCCTGGCTCGGAGCGTCTCGTGCAGCTCGGCCGCTCGCAGAACCGCGCCGAAGTCCTCGGGAAGGTCGACGCGAGCTTGCCTCATCGTCCCTGCGAGCAGGGGTAGCAGCCGCTTGTGACATTGACGGTCGAGACGGAAGTACTCGGTGGGCGACCCCACCGCGGCGAGCCACGCGCCTGTTGCACGAGCGCAGGCCTCGCCCTCGAGCGTGCACATCTTCAACAGAAGCCGATCGGTCTCGTCGGGAAGGAGGAGCGCCAGGAGGCGTGTCCAGGAGGAGTGGCTCATCGAGACTTCGCCTCCCTGCCGGACTTTCTGAGCAGCATGCCCCTGACGATCGCCAGGAACTCCTTGCGACTCTCGTCCGATTGGCGACGCGTGAGGTTGCTGTCGTGCATGCGGTGGTAGGTCAAGACCTCGTCGAGCACCATCATCTTGAGGTTCGCCTCGGAGGCGCGAATGAACCACTCGACGGCATCACCGAACCGCAGGCGCTCGTCGAAGAGGCCGATCCTGTCGAACACGCAGCGGCGCGCGAGGAGGGTCGTCGTCGCATAGCCGGGAACGGCATGGCTTCGGGGATGATCTGCGAGCCGGTCCCGCTCGTCGTCCAAATCGGCGCTCCAGAACATCTGAGCGTGGGTGACACAGTACTGAAGCTCCGGATCGTCGACGAAGCACTGGTACTGTCGCGTAAGCTTGTCGGGATGCCACAGATCATCTGCGTCGAGGAACGCCACCAGCTCACCGGCTGCTCGCCGCAGTCCAAGATTGCGCGTCGCGGCAGGGCCACGATCTGGTTGTGTCACCGCGGCGATCTCGGGGTACCGTCGTAGCACCTCCAGTGTCCCATCCGTTGATCCGTCGTCGGCGACGATGACCTCGATGGGGCGATAGGTCTGCGCAAAGATGCTGTCGAGAGCCTCGGCGACGTAGGCGCGGCTATTGAAGCAAGGGACGATGCAGCTGATGATTGGGTGCATCATCCGTTTCTTCCCAAGGCCATGATTCGCTCGTGATACGCGTCGACGTATTCGGACCATTGAAACGTTTCGTCAGCGCGCCGGCAGGCGTTGGCAGCCATGACCTGCGCGCCGGCTGGATCGGCGATGAGCTTCAGGATTGCGGCCGCGAGGGCGGGAGGTGACTCCGGGGGGACGAGGAGCCCCGTCGCTCCGTCGACTACCACTTCGGGCAGACCTCCCAGCCGCGATGCCACGACCGGCCGACCTGCCTGAGCGGCCTCCAGAGCCACCAAAGAGAACCCTTCACTGCGAGACGGCACCGCGACGATCGACGCTTCGGACAGCAGGCGCCGCACTTCGTGGTTCGACACGAATCCGAAAAACTCGACCCGGTCGGCGAGACCGAATTTCTTCGCAAGATCCCTGAGGACCGTCCTCAGCGGCCCATCTCCGGCAACCTGAAGGCGGGCGTCAGGCGCCCGCTCCAATACCGCGGGCAGAGCCGCGATAGCGATGTCCACGCCCTTCTCGTGAGACAATCGGCCGACGTAGAGCAGGCGAGGTGGATCGAAGCTCAGGCGCGACGGCGTCGGAAAGCGACGTTCGAGGGCGTTACGAACGACCGAGGACTTGCCGCTGATGAACGGGTAACGACCGACTGCTTCGCGCCAGCAGCTTTCACTGCACATCGTGACCCAATCGGCGGCGTCGAGGACCTGGCCAACCACGCTCTCGCCGCTTTCGGCCCCAACCGGAAGACTGCCATGGAGAGCGACCATCAAGGGAGAAGGCCGTGCCCGTCTTGTCTGCAGGTGAAAGAAGAGACTCGGGGTCAGTACAAACGCGAGGACGAGGTCTGGACGCAGGTTGTGTTTGAAATCAGAGATCGATCTGGCCAAAGACAGGATTTGCGGCGCGCTTTTCGAGTGGAGAACTTCGAGGAACGGATAGCGATGGATCGGAACTGCAGTGCCCGGATCTGGTAAGGGAGAGCTTCTTGGCACCTGATCGGTGACGACGTGCAGTTCGTGTCCACGTTTGGTGAGTGCAGTAATGAGGTCGGCGGCGAGTACCGGGATCCCACCCATCCCCGGCCACAAGGCGTCGCACCAGAATAGAATCCTCATTACGGCTGCGACCTCCGCAACACATCGCGTATGGCTTCGACGCAGGAAGACCCGTCGTCTCCCAAGTCCAACCAGTACGACGGGACGCGTTCGACTAGCCGCTGCAGTACGCGCAGACCATCGATCCCAGCTCCGAGCGGCTGGAACAGAGTGCTGGCCGCGATCCTCATCAACGTCTCTGCCTTAGTTGCAGGAACCACCCCGGCCGGCCGACTCGAGCCTAGCCGAGGCAGAACAATCGCACGGATCGGCACGGACCTCCCAATACGTTCCGCGGCGACTTCGGACAGGAAGAGCCCGACCTTGTCATCCGTCGAATCCTGATCCAAGGCGCGAGACGGAAACGAACCGAATTGACGGAGCCAGTCCGGCTCCACCTGAACGCCGTTGTACAACGAGTGCCCCACCAGGCCGGGGCTCTCGAGAGCGACCTGGTCGTCGCCGAGAAGAGCGAAGCCAGCCATGAAACATCTGAGCGCGGTGGATGATTTGCCCGACCGTTCCGGTCCACCGATCAAAGCCCCTCCCTCAGCCGTGGCTACGAGTCCCGCATGCACGACTTGGATTCCTCGATCCTGAAGCAACACCCTTAAGGGGAGTAGGAGCGGTTTCGTTCGTTCGAAGAGACGGAGACACTCGGGTTCCTGCGTCCCTGCGAGGATCCGCCTCTCTCGGTCCAGGACGAAGTGCGACCGTCGTCCGAAGGCGAAGCTGAGCATGCGACCGCACGCCGAGCTGCGAACCTCGAGGTCGGGAGCCCTCCAGGTTCGCTGAAGGTCGTCGCTGATCTCGCGAAGGACGCGCACCGTCGGCGTGTCGTCGGGCTCCAGGAGGTAGATCGACATCTCCGGTTGTAGAACCGTCTCGCGCGGCCCGAGGACGAGATGCGCAACAGCTCGCTGAAAGAGGCGAGCCAAAGACGGACCGGTGACCCGAATGCGGGCGGTCCTTCCCGCCAGGACGAGGTCCGCTGTTAGATCCGGCGGTCTCGACCCGAGGGCCGCAACTTGTACGGCAGCGAGATCGTCGAACCGGCTTCCGTCCGCCCCGTCCGTCACGGCCTCAATTGCCTGACTTTGGTTTCCACGGAATGTCTTGCATGTCGGGCATGGGAGCATCGAGTGCGAGCAGATCTCCCATGTCTCGGTAGACATGCAAAACGGGGCTTTCGTAGGTCAGCGCGCCGCCATCGGGTGCATAGACGCCGCGGGCTCTGGTGCCCGACGCGGGGAGAAAGATTCGCTCCTGGAGCATCTGCTCGAGAACGGATCGGACGTCTGCGTTCACCTGGTCTGCGGGCATGCCGTAACGCGACGCGACAGTGTCGACGGTCTCCGACAGGCTGAAACCCATGTCGATCAGCTGCCAGATCAAGCTGCCTGCATTGGCCATGCTGTAGTAGACGCCGGTGGAGAGGTTGATCAGCACCAATTCGCCGTCCAGCAGAGACGACGCGATCTCGGCAGAGTTGCTTTCAAAACGACTTGAGTCTTCCATCACCGTGAACGCTCCTATTTCAATGCATGGAATACAGCGCGGCCCTGCTGCGCGACGACCGAGCGGTCTGCTTGTTCGGTCTTCTCCCTGAACAGGGCACAGGCCATCCTCGACGCTGTTGGCGTCTGCGAGTAGAGCTTTACCTCGGAAAACCCCACGTCGCGAAGCATGGCTTCCACCAACGCTGGATTCGGGCCCCACCAGTTCGTCGGATCGCCGGCAAACTCCGCCCCCGGATAGAAGACCATGGCCGGCCGCTTGTTGTCGAGCAGGTCGACGTGGGTTTCGAGGATGAGGAAATCGCCTGTGACCTCGGCGAGCTTCTCCAACACCAGGAGTGGATGGCGGACGTGATAGAGGACGTTCAGGAACAGGACGACATCGAACACTCCCACCGTCGCAGGTGAAAGATCTGTCAAACTGATCTGAATGTCCCCGACTGCGGATCCCAGAGCTTTCCTGGCCAGGTCGAAGGCATCCTTGGTTCCCCAATCCGAGCCGTCCCAGGCATGGGAGTCCAACGCAACGACCTGCTTTGCGCCTCGCCGCTCCGCCTCGAAAGAAAAAAAACCGTCCCAGGCTCCGACATCGAGTACCGTTCGTCCCGTCAGGTCGTCGGGCATACCGATACTGGCCAGACGCTTACCGCCGTCCATGGACCCCGGGGTCCAGAGACCGGGCTGGAGCTCCATCCTGTGGTACCAGCGGAGTCTGGCGATCTGATCCTCCAGCGACTGATTCATGTCCTCTCTCGGCTGTCGTAGACCAGACGGGCAGGCTCTACCTGCGCCTTGGCGCTAGTAAGGGGAGGTGTATCGCTTGTCAATAGTCCACACCCCACCCACTCGGCAGCCGCTTAAATTCTCGTCGGACTCATTCGGCGTACTCAAACCGAGTACGCTGGCTCACAACTTGCCGGAGCCATGACGCTCGTTGATCATGAAATACACCAAGGGCACCACAATCAGCGAAAACGCCGTCGACGCGAAAATGCCGAAGATGAAGCTCCAGGCCAGACCGGAGAAAATCGGATCCAGAGTGATGACGAAGGAGCCGAACATCGCCGCTCCGGCGGTCAGAAAGATCGGACGCAACCGTGTCGCGCCGGCTTCGACTACCGCATCGGCAAGAGGCAGGTGGTCGCCGCGCTGGCGGATGTGCTCGATGAAGTCGATGAGGATGATTGAGTTGCGGACCACAATGCCGGCCAGAGCGATCATGCCGATCATGCCGGTCGCGGTGAAGAACACCGGGTTGGCGTACGAACCGACCGGCGACGTGAACAGCAGGTTGAGCAGCCAGAACCCCGGCATGATGCCGATGACCGTCAGCGGGATGGCAATCATGATGACCACCGGGATGGTCAACGACTGCGTCTGCGCCACCAGCAGCACGTAGATCATCAGCAACGCCGCCGCGAACGCCAAGCCGAGGTCGCGAAACACGTCGACGGTGATCTTCCATTCCCCCTCGCCGGCAAAGTCGACGTCGTACCCGGGCGGTAGCGGATTCTTGCCGAGCCAGCGGTTGAGGTCGAACACCGCCTCCACCGGACTGCGGCCTGCCATCTCAGCCGTCACGAACGCCACGCGCCGCAAGTTCTTGTGAAAGATCGTGCGCTCGCCGGGCTCGTCGTGCAGACTGCCGATCTCACCCAGTGGAACCAACGCTCCGCTTGCCGACTTCACCTGTAACGCCAGAAGGTCGGGCATCGTGCTGCGGATCGGGCGCGGGAGCCGGACGCTCAACTCGAGCGGCAAGCGCTCTTCGGCGACATGCACGCGTCCCGCCGGCCCGCCGGCGACCGCCGCCTGCAACGTCTGCGCCGCGTCGGCAACCGTCACACCGGTCAGCGACGCCTTGGCGCGATCGAGGCGATAGTGCACGCGTTCGTAATCGGCCTCGGCAAAATCGTCGACGTCGACCACGCCGGTCGTCTGCTCCATCGCGCCGCGCAAGCGTTTCGACGCGGCGATCAGGTCGGCGTAGTTGCCTTCGAGCGGGCCGTACACCTCGCCGACGAGGGTGGCGAGGACGGGCGGTCCCGGCGGCGCTTCGACGATCTTGACGTTGGCGCCACGCGCCCGCCCGATACGTTCGATGTCCGGCCGGAGGCGCAGCGCGATCTCATGCGACTGTTGCGTACGCAGCTCCTTGGGCAGCAGGTTGATACGCATGTCGCCGACGTTGCCGCCGCGCCGCAGGTAGTAGTGGCGCACCATGCCGTTGAAATCCATCGGCGATGCGACGCCGACGAACGTCTCGTAGTCGGTCACCTCGGCGACGCTGGCGAGATACGTACCCAGGTCGTGCGCCACCGCGTCGCTATCCTCGAGCGTCGAACCGCGTGGCAGGTCGATCACCAACGCCAGCTCGTTTTTGTTGTCGAACGGCAGCATCTTCAACGGCACGGCCCGTGTCACCGCCAACAGCGCCGACGCCACGAAGGCAAAGGCCACGGCAAGCAGAAACAAGCGCGCGCGCCGGCGGCTTGCGAGCAACGGTCCGAGGGTTGCCCGGTAGAGTCGGTAGACGCGCGACTGATGGATCGTAAACGGCTCCTCGCCGTCTTTGCCGTACTCGCTCTTCAATAGATGGTAGCTGGCCCAGGGCGTGACGGTGAAGGCGACGACCAATGACATCAGCATGGCCACCGGAACGTTAAATGCCATCGGCGCCATGTATGGACCCATCATGCCGGTGATGAAGAACATCGGCAGGAACGACACGATGACCGTGAAGGTCGCAAGGATCGTCGGCGGCCGCACTTCGTCGACCGCCGTCAGTGTCGCGTCGAGCGGCGGCTCTTTGCGCAGCTTGAAGTGCCGGAAGATGTTCTCGACGTCGACAATCGGGTCGTCGACCAACAAACCGAGCGACAGGATCAACGCAAACAACGTGACGCGATTGATCGTGTATCCAAACATCAAGTCGAACAACAACGTGATCGCCAGGGTCATCGGCACGGCGATGGCAACGATGAACGCTTCTTTCGGACCGAGAGCGATTGCCAGCAGCACGATGATCGTGGCGATCGCGATCAGCAAATGCTTCACCAGCTCGTTGACCTTGTGATTGGCGGTCTCACCGTAGTCGCGTGTAATGTGCACGGCGACGTCGTCGGGAATGACCTTGCCACGCAGCTGGTCGACCGCCGCAATCACTTCCTCCGCCACGCGCACCGCATTGGTACCCTTGCGCTTGGCTACCGCGATGGTCACGGCAGGACGCTCCTCGCCGCGGTTCGTCGCCGCGACTTCTTCATTCGCAGGCGCCGCACTGGGCAGAAGCTTTGCCTGCGCGGCCGCCGGTCCAAAACCGATACGTGTATAGCTGTCGATCTCCTCGGAGCCGTCGACCACGCGCGCCACGTCGCGGACGTAGATCGGGCGCCCGTTGGCGCTGGCGACGAGCGTCGCGCCGACCTCATCGACCGACCCGAAGAACGGACCAGCTTCAAAGGCGATCTCGCGACCGCCGCGCTCAAACGTGCCGGCTTGCAGATTGACGTTGGCGGCACCGAGCGCACGCACGACCTCGAGCAGCGACACACCGCGCGCCGCAAGGCGAGCCGGATCGGCGTAGACCGTCACCCGCCGGCGTTCGCCGCCGACCACCCAGCTCTTGCCGGTGTTGGGCACGCGCGCCAGCTTGTCGAGCACCTCGTCGGCGATGCGCCGCAGCTCGGGTCCGCCGACCTGCGGATTCGGCGACGACAGCGTAAACAGTACGATCGGCACGTCGTCGATCTCGATCGGCTTGACGATCCAGCTGGTCACCCCGGACGGCACCGCGTCCTGGTTCGACATCACCTTGTTCCACACCTTCACCAGGCTGCGTTCACGGTCCTCGCCGACGAAGAAGCGGACGGTGACCACGGCTTGCCCCGGACGCGACATAGAATAGACGTACTCGACGCCGTCGATTTCCCAGAGCTTGGTCTCCAGCGGCGTGGCAACAAGCTTCTCCGTCTCCTCGGCCGAGGCGCCGGGAAAATTCACGAAGACGTCGGCGAAAGGCACGACGATCTGCGGTTCTTCCTCGCGCGGCGTGACCAGCAACGCCAGAGCTCCGGCCAACAACGAGGCGATGAGGAACAGGATCGACAGCTTCGAGGTGATGAAGATCTCGACGATCTTGGCAGTGAAGCCGCGTTCGGTCGGAGCGGGGTTCATCGGCGCGACCTTCCTCGTGCTCACGGGCGAGTCTCGCCGACGGAAACCTTTTCGCCTTCGGCCAATCCCGAAAGGACTTCGATCCGATCGTCGTAGTTCTTTCCCGTGCGAATGCTGCGGCTCTGCGTCCGACCTGCGGTCACCACGCGGACGCTTTCGAGTTGTCCGCTACGCGTGACGGCCGCAGCAGGGATCAACAGGGCGCTGTGCGCTCCACAAGGGACACGCAGCATTGCGAAGATGCCGGCACGCAGGTCGGGTTGCGACGGCAACGTCGTCTTCACCAGGAACGTACGGCTGTGTGGATCGGCCATCGGCGCCAGCACGTCGATTCGCCCGGTGATGTCGCGCTGCAGGCTTTCGAGACGGATCGGAACTTCCTGGCCGAGAGTCAGCGCCGCGGCGCAACGCTCGCCGACGTCGGCTTCCAGTCGCAACGACTGCGGGTCGTGAACGATGACGAGCGATTTGCCCGGCGCTGCCATATCGCCTGGATCGGCGAGGCGCTCGGCGACCACGCCGTCAAACGGCGCACGCACGTTCGTTTCCCCCAGCAACACCTCGACTTCGGCCAACGCGTCGCGTGCTTGCGCCGCCTGTGCGCGCGTTGCTTTGGCGCGTGCCTCGGTCGCCTCCAGGTCTTGTGGTGTCGTCGCCTGCTTCTGAATGAGCACGCGGGATCGCCGCAAATCGGCCTCGGCCTGGCTGGCCTGCGCTTCTGCAGCCGCCAGTGCGGCGCG
>JACQEN010000230.1 GCA_016200585.1 Deltaproteobacteria bacterium | reverse complement strand
TGGGACGCCTTCCCGAACGAGCTGCGTTTTTCAGCATTCCGATTGGCGGCGACGCGGCTACACGAGTTCTTCTACGCATCGGCTGATGGACGGGAACGTATCAACCATGAGTTCCACGACTTCTACGAGCGCTTGCGAGTTCTGAGGCGTGAGCGCGAGGGTGGCATGGAGCCGATGCTGATGGCCATGGCCACCGGTTACGACTACCGCAAGTACCAGCGTGTCAAAGCCGTAGAGAAGCGCAGCAGCCGCTGAGGCGACCAGCCGCCCGGTTGCAGCGGGCCGTCTTTCGGTTAACATCGTCTGTCCTATGCCTGAGGCCGGCCTCGAGAAGACGGTGACCACCCTGTTGCAGTTGCTCGGCGAAGACCCCGCCCGTGAGGGTCTCATCAAGACCCCGAGCCGAGTTGCAAAGGCACTCACCTTTCTGACCAAGGGGTACGCTGAGGATCCAAAGACGGTGATCAACGGAGCCCTCTTTACGGAAGACTACTCCGAGATGATCACCATCAAGGACATCGACTTTTTCTCGCTCTGCGAACATCACATGCTGCCGTTTTTTGGCCGTGCCCATCTGGCTTATATCCCGCGCCACAAGATCGTCGGGATCAGCAAACTGGCGCGCTTGGTCGATGTCTATGCCCGACGACTGCAAGTTCAAGAACGCATGACGACGCAAATCGCCAACACCCTGATGGAAGAGCTCGATCCATTTGGTGTGGCCGTCGTTTTGCGCGCCGAACATCTTTGCATGCGCATGCGCGGGGTTGAAAAGCAAAACTCCGTCGTCTTGACGAGCGCCATGTTGGGCGCATTTCGCACAAATCAGGAAACTCGCGAAGAGTTCATGACGTTGGTCAACGGCGGCCAAGGCCGCTGATTGCAAGCTCGTAGGAAGGGTGGCGTTGACACCCAATTGTCCTTTGGATAATGGCTGGCGCGAATCCGATTGGTCTGCACAACTGGCGCAACGTGGAATTGACCACGGGGAAGTGCTGATTTTCAGCGGGCCGAACGCCTGGGCCTCTGAGTCGTAGAGGTTCAGACTTTTTTCCGAAAGGTACCGTCACGTGATCAAGAACTATTTGTTGGCCCCGGGTCCGACGCCTGTACCGGCGCGCGTTCTGCTCGCCATGGCGCAACCACTCATTCATCACCGCACTCCGCAGTTCAGCCGGATCTTCGCCGAAGCGAAACAAGGTCTGAAGGAGATCTTCCAGACCGAGCAGGACGTCTTGATGCTGGCGGCGTCGGGCACCGGCGGGATGGAATCTGCCGTTACCAACCTCTTCTCTCCCGGTGACGAAGTCGTCGTCGTCAACGGAGGAAAGTTCGGCGAACGCTGGGGCAAGATCGCAAGCAAGTACGGCCTCAAGGTCGACGAGATCAAAGTCGAATGGGGGCAAGCGGTGCGTCCTGCAGCGATCCAGAAGCTACTCGACGAAAAGCCGCAAATTCGCGGTATCTTCGTCCAGGCCAGCGAAACGTCGACCACCGTCGTACATCCGGTCGAAGAGATCGCCAAGCTGACACGCAAACGCGATTGCTTGCTCATCGTCGACGGCATCACCGCCGTCGGTGTCTATGACATTCCGATGGATCGCTGGGGCATCGACGTCCTGGTTACCGGCTCGCAGAAGGCGCTGATGCTGCCGCCGGGCCTGGCTTTCGTAGCGTTGAGCCCACGCGCCTGGGAGAAGACCAAATCCTCGAAGTTGCCGCGTTTCTATTTCGACCTGGCAAAAGAACGAGAGAACCTGGCAAAGGACACAACCGCGTGGACCCCGGCCATCTCGTTGATCATCGGTTTGCGCGAAGCCTTGGCGATGCTTTTGAAAGAAGAGGGGCTCACCAATGCATTTGCCCGCCAAGCGCGACAAGCCGCAGCCACGCGGGCGGCAGCCAACGCCTTGGACCTAAAACTTGTTGCCCCCGATGCCCCCAGCCCGGCGACGACCGGCATCTTTGTTGCCAGCGGTGTCGACGGTGGGAAGCTCGTTGCGTATCTTCGCGACAAAATGGGTGTTACGTTTGCCGGCGGGCAGGACCAGCTCAAGGGCAAGATCGTCCGCATTGCGCATTTGGGCTACGTTGGCGCCTTCGACACGGTGACGGCAATTGCCGCCCTCGAAATGGGTCTGCGAAAATTCGGTCACCCGACGCCGCTCGGTCGTGGCGTTGGCGCGGCGCAAGAAGTCCTGATGTCCGCCCTTCCGGAGTAACCGATGCCCAAGGTCCTGATCGCTGACAAACTTGCGCCGCAAGGAATGGAAATTCTGCGCGCCGCAGCAGATATCGAGATCGACCAAGCCGTCGGACTCAAACCGGCGGAGTTGGCTGCCAAGATCGAACCGTATCATGGCTTGATCGTACGCAGCGGGTCGACAGTCACCGCCGAGGTCGTCGCGGCGGCGAGGAATCTGAAGGTCATCGGCCGTGCCGGGATCGGCGTCGACAACATCGATGTCGAAGCCGCCACCAAAAAAGGTATCGTCGTGATGAACACCCCGGCGGGCAACAACGTCATCACCGCCGAACACGGGATCAGTATGATGTTGTCCCTGGCGCGTTCGATCCCGCAAGCGACGGCGTCGATGAAAGCCGGTAAGTGGGAGAAGGGTCGATTCACCGGCTCGGAGGTGTTCAACAAGACACTCGGGATCGTCGGTATCGGCAACATCGGCAGCCTGGTTGCCGAGCGCGCCCTCGGCTTGAAGATGCGCGTCATCGCCTTCGATCCGTTTATTTCTCAAGAAGCAGCGCAGCGTCTGGGTGTCGAGCTGGTTAGCCTCGACGATCTCTATGCGCGCGCCGATTTCATCTCTGTACACACGCCGCTCACCAAAGAGACACGTGGCCTGATCGGTACGGCGGCCTTCGCCAAGATGAAAAAGGGAGTGCGCGTCATCAATTGCGCACGCGGTGGCATCGTTGATGAAGAGGCTCTGGCGGCCGCCATTACGGAAGGAAAGGTTGCCGGAGCGGCGCTCGATGTGTTCGTCGAAGAGCCTCCCCCGGCCGATCACCCTCTTCTCAAGCTCGATCAAGTGATCTGCACTCCGCATCTGGGCGCGGCGACCGACGAGGCGCAGGTGAACGTTGCCATTGCCATCGCCCAGCAGGTTGTAAACTACCTCAGTCGCGGCGTCATCCAAGACGCGGTCAACGTTCCATCGATCAGCCCGGAGCTGTTGGAGATCCTGGGACCCTACCTGTCCTTGTGCGAGAAGCTCGGAAGCCTGCAGGGACAGATGCTGACGGCGGCGCCGCAGGAGCTGCTGATCGAATATGCCGGCGAGGTCGCCGCCTACGACGTGAAGTCGCTGACGCTCGCGGTTCTCCGCGGACTTCTCACTCGCGCTCTCGATTCGGCGGCGATCAACTACGTCAACGCGCCGAGCATCGCGCGCGAGCGCGGTATCCGCATCATCGAATCGAAAACCAGCCAGCCGAAGGGTTTTGCCAATCTGATCACGGTCACCGCCTCGACCGCTTCCGTACCGAATGTGGTTGCTGGGGCGGTATTCGGACAGCGGGTCATCCGTCTGGTGCGCATCAATAAATTCTTCCTCGATGCCGACCCGCAGGGCCATATCTTGATGCTGCTCAATCGCGACGTGCCCGGTGTCGTCGGATCGGTAGGAACACTCCTGGGGGAAGCCAAGATCAACATCGCACGCTTGGAGCTGGGGCGCGAAGGGATCGGCGGCAACGCCGTGTCTCTCGTACACGTCGACGATGCGATTCCCGACGCGGTGATGGAACGGCTACGCAAGCAGCCCAACATCGTGTCGGCACAACAGATCACGCTCTAGACCTGAGGCCATACCATGCCGGCGGTTGTCGTTGTCGGAGCACAGTGGGGAGATGAGGGCAAAGGCAAGGTCGTAGACCTGCTTGCCGAACACGCCGATATCATCGCCCGCTATCAGGGCGGAAACAACGCCGGTCACACGCTCGTCGTCGACGGACAGAAGACGGTCCTGCATTTGGTGCCATCCGGCGTCTTGCACCAAGGCAAGGTGTGTATCATTGGCAACGGCGTAGTTGCCGACCCCGGCGTGCTGCTGCAAGAAATCGACGCGCTCCGCAAGCGCGGATTCCTCGTCGAAGACCGATCCCTGAAGATCAGCGACCGCGCGCACCTCATCATGCCGTACCACCGTGCCATCGATCTGGCCCGTGAACGACTTCGCGGTGAGGGTCGGATTGGCACGACCGGTCGTGGCATCGGGCCGACCTACGAAGACAAGATGGCGCGCATCGGCATCCGCTTCGCCGATCTGCTCGACGACGAGACATTCTCCGACATTCTGCGGCATACGATCGAAGAGAAAAACACCTACATGCGTGCCATTCTCAAGGAGCAGGCACTCGATTTCGATGCCATCCACAAGGAGTACTGCGGTTACCGCGAACGCCTGGCACGCTATGTCACCGACGTCAGCATCCATTTGGAAGAAGCATTGAGCCAAGGCCGCAAGCTGCTGCTGGAGGGCGGGCAGGGCACGATGCTCGACGTCGATCACGGAACCTACCCGTATGTCACTTCATCGAACACCGTGGCGAGCGCCGCGTGCACCGGGGTTGGAATCGCCCCCAACCAGATCACCGCGGTCGTCGGCATCGCCAAAGCGTACACGACGCGAGTCGGAAGCGGCCCCTTTCCGACCGAGTTGAACGATGCCCTCGGGCAGAAGCTGCGGCAGGATGGTGACGAGTTCGGTGCGACCACCGGACGCCCCCGGCGCTGCGGCTGGTTCGATGCGCCGGTGGTGCGGCATGCGGTACGTCTCAACGGGATCGCCGGCCTGGCACTGACCAAGATCGATGTCCTCACCGGGATCGATCCGTTACGGGTCTGCGTTGCCTACGAGCTCAACGGCAAGCGCATCGAGCACTTTCCAGCCAGCGGAGCGGCGCAAAGAGGGATGGTTCCGATCTACGAAGAGTTGCCTGGCTGGAAGGAATCGCTGAGCACCGCCCGTTCTCTCGATGACCTGCCGCCCAATGCGCGCAGCTACATTCGCCGCCTGGAAGAGTTGACCGGCGCTCCGATGTATATGGTTTCCGTCGGTGCGGGTCGCGACCAGACAGTGATGCTGCGCAATCCCTTCGATCAACGCTAATTCACGGTTGCAAGAGTCACATACCGCTGGTAGTTGGCTCGCCAACGCGCGATGGGGGTTCGAGGGACGACATCGGTTGGGGCGCTGCAGCTGCGTTTCTGGGGAGTGCGCGGCAGCCATCCGGTCCCCGGCAAAAGCACTCTGCGATTCGGCGGCAACTCATCGTGCGTCGCTGTCGAAGCCGACGGTCAGGTCCTTGCATTCGACGCCGGTACGGGGTTGATCGGACTGGGACGGTTGTTGCTCCAGCGCCCTGGCAAGTCCGTCGTCCATATCTTCCTCAGCCACCTGCACCACGACCATATCGAAGGCTTGCGATACTTCGAACCGGTCTACAGGGACGATTGGCGCGTTTATCTGTACGGCCCAGGCTCTTCGCCCGCCACGGTCGAGAACACTTTGCGGCGCAGTATGGACCAGCGGCTATTCCCGGTGGCGCTGGCGGAGCTACAGGCTCGCTTGTCGATTCGCACCCTGCCGAAGCGGGAGGTTGTGCGCATTCCGGGAGCACGGAACTTGACAGTCCATGCGCAGTTCAGCAGGGCCCATCCCAAAGTTGGCGTCATGCTGTTTCGTATCGAGTATCGCGGCCGGTCGGTCGTGTACGCAACCGACGTCGAAGGTCCAAAGGGCGGACACGCGGATGTCGTGGCTTTTGCGCGAAATGCAGACGTCTTGATCCACGACTCACAATACACCGACCACGAGTACTTCGCGGCGCAGCGCAACAAGGCAGGTTGGGGTCACAGTACGGTGCGAATGGCGGCCGAGATCGCACGCGAAGCGAAGGTAGGTCGGCTGCTCCTGTATCACCATGACCCCAGCCACGACGACAAAGAGGTGCTGCATCTCGAGCGGCTGGCGCGGTCGATTTTTACCAACAGCCAAGCGGCTTTCGAAGGCCTGACGCTGAAACTGCGAGCTCGATAGTTAGGCGATCGCGAGGAAAAAAGACGCCGCTGACGGTGACCGCCAGCGGCGTCTCTTGGGACAATTGCTTCGCCGTCACCTCATCATCATCCCTTGCTTGCCGAGGTCGAGGCCCAATTGACCGGTCAACTTGATTGCCGATGGTGGCTGACCGATGCGGCTGGTCGCATCGCCTTCACAGCCGATGTTGCGGACACCGCCGTTTTCAAGTCCCGCGCCGGCGCCTTGCGTGACAAGCCCCGCCGCCGCCACTTTGACCGCGCCCCCGGAAGCCAACACAGCCGTATTGGACAGACTCTCCGGGCGTCCGTGGCCGACGAATTCGAAGCCCTCAATGCGGTTACGGAACATGGTTTCGTTGATCCGGTGCGGTGCCGTCGGCAGCTGCCCGCGCTGAACCGAGGTTGATTCGTTGGCAGTGACCAATACCCCGGCACCTTCGAGGTCACTCATGCTGCGCACGGTGACCACGCCTTGAATGCCGATCACTTCGGTCAGTGCCTTTTCGGAATCGAAAGCGACCGTGAACTCTGTGCCGCGGACGCCGGCGACAGCGGTCTCGGTCTTGATCTCATAGTTGTTGCCGGGCGTGTGATAGTACTCGCTGACCGCGGCGTTGACCTTGCCGCGCAGCAACCCGAACACGGATCGTGCTTTACCCTCATCCGCGGAGAAGACCTGATCGTCGACGGTGATGCGTGAGTCCTCGCTTACCGTCAATACGCTGTCGTCTTGGAACACCACCTTCATGCGCCCGGGCCGCCCGGTGGCGAGTTGATCGCCCTTTTGGACAGCCGTTCCAATCACGGCCTGGATCGACGACCCGTTACGCCAGATGTAAGCCGAACCTTCTGCCGCAGCGACCGTGCCGACCTCCTTGGCGAAAGCCATCGATGCCATGCAGACCGCTGCACAAAGGACAACAAAAAGGGTGGAGGTGGCTACGGCAACGATTCTCTTCATTTTTCAGTACCTCACTTCCAGCGAAACCGAGACGATGTGACGTTCATACTCAAAGAGCTTTGTCCCCTTACTTACGTCATCGACCCGGTTTGTGTTGTTGAGCTGCCCGAAATAGCCAGCGTCCACACTAAGATGCTCCGTTATGGGACGGTGCGCAACGAGAATTATCAGATGCTCGACGTCCTTGCGGTTCTGGCTCGGAACGGGGTCGTAGATGAAGTGGCGGTATGCATAATCGAACTCACCGGTGATTTTGTACGGGAAGGTCCAGGTTATTCCGGCTCCCAATTGGTTTGCGTCGTAGTTGAACTCCCGTGAGGTCAGGGTAGTTGTTTTGCCCGTGTCGTCGGTGACGGAGAACGAGCCGTAAGTCGTCTCTTCCTTTTCGAATCGATATCGCAGCGACAAATAGCGATCACGCGAACCCAGGAAGAAGAGCTGAGTGAGGCTCGGGGAAAAGTAGGTTGCATCGCGCAAGTGGAAACCTGGCGCTGTCTGGGGATCAGTGATCGACGACTTCAGGAAGTCGCGCCGGCGAAGGCGAAATTCGATCTCGGTCCACCCTGCATCGCCTTCTGGCAATGCAACGCGCGGGCTCAACGTACCTTCACGCAAGAAGTCGTCGGTCTGCAGCAGATAATAGTCGTACTTTCCATGGACTCCGTAGCGCAACGGCCCGAGCTCGGCGTCGAAGTCGACGTTCGCTTGATGGTCTTGCAGGTCGAAGGCGCTGAGTTGGAAGTGCAGGCTCTGATAGAACTCGTAGCCGACGGTCAAGCGGCCCCAATCGCTGCGGCCCAGGAGATAGCTGCCACCGACGTTGAGTGTGACACGGCCGTCGCCCTGGTGGGCCACACGCACATCTGTGCGCGCAAAATCCGCTCCTAATTCACTCGACGGCGCAAGGATCACGTTGCTGTCGTATTGCATGCCGATCGCGCCGTGAACGCTGTAAACGTCGGATCGAGCCTGGGCGACGCGATCCAAGAATACCTTCGACTCCTTGGCGATCTGACTATCCGGCCGGGCGTGAATCACGTACTTGAAGTGTGCTTCGGCGCTATCGAGCCGGCTTTGTTGTAGGTCGGCGATCCCCGAGTAGTAGCGCGCCGTTGGCGTGAACTGCTCGTCGCGCTTCATGGCGTAGGTCAGGAAAGATCGCGCCTTGTCGAAATCGTTGAGACGCAAGTAGGCCACGCCGAGAAACAACGACGCCTGTGCTTCGAGCTCAGGCGTGTTACGCGCCTGCTGCAGCCATTTTGTGGCTTCGTCAAATTTCCCCTGCTCGACGAGGGCCAAGCCGAGCTCGAGCGCCGCTTCATTGAAGTCGGGCTTGATCTTCAAGGCGGCGCGCAAATCTTGCACTTCACCTGCTTGATCGCCGAGCCGGGCTTTGGTGACGGCGCGGTAGTAGAGGGTGAACGGATCTTGCGGGTCGGCGACGAGCGCTTGGTCGAACAAGCCGAGCGCTTCCGGATAGTGGCCGGCGTGGAATTCGAGGAGACCTCGGGCGTGCAGACGTTCCGACTTTTCGGTCGCTTGTACCGCAGTCGCCGAGGCAACAGCCACTACCGCCGCAACCACCCAGAGATGTCTCACGGTACCGCTCCAATCGTTATGTCGGTCGGCGTGCTGCCGACCCCGAAGATCGCCGTAACGACTTCATTCTGAGCCGTATCGATGACCGAAATACTGTTGGTGAAGGAATTGGTGACGTAGGCGAAGTCGCCGGCCGGCGAAACGGCGACACCGATGGGTTGCGAGCCGACCTCGATCGTCTTGATGACCGATTGTGTTGCGGTGTCGATTACCGAAACGTTGTTCGTGGTTCGATTGGTGACGTAGGCGCGACGACCGTCGGGCGTAAACGCTACGTTTTGCGGCTGGCCTCCGACAGGAATGGTTGCGACCGCTTGTCGGGTGATCAGATCGACGACCGACAACGTGTTCGAAAGGGCGTTGGGTACGTACGCTTCATCGACTCGCGGCTTGAGAGCGATCCCTTGTGGTCGATGGCCGACGGCAATCGTTCCGACAACGGAGTTGGTGGATGCATCGATGATGCCGACGTTGTCATCAAACTGATTGGTGACGTAGACCCGGCCGCCATTGCTGGATACGGCCACCGCTACCGGCATTTGGCCGATTGGAATGGTTGCGATGGCCCGGCGTTGCCGCGTGTCGACAACCGAGTGCGAATTGTCGAGTTGGTTGACGACGTACAGCCGCGAGCCGTCGGAGTTGAGGCGCAGCCCGATCGGCCGCTGGCCGACGGCAATCGTTCCGACCACTTGGTTGGTCGCCAATTCGATTACCGACACCGAGTCGGAGAACTGGTTGCTGACGTAACCGAAGTCGGCTTGGGGGGCGAGTGTGACGCCGTTCGGTTGTTCGCCGACTGGAATCTGAACCGCGACCGCGTTCGACTTGGTGTCGACAACCGACAGCGAGTTTTCGGTGAAGTTGGTCACGTAGGCCAATCCGCGCGGCACCGGCGTGTTTGTCTGCGTTGCGGTTGCGGTGACGGTCGGCGTCGAGGTCGGTGTCGAGGTCGGTGTCGGCGTCGGCGTGAAGGTCGGTGTTGATGTGGGTGTCGACGTGAACGTCGGCGTTGCCGTAGGCGT
>JACQEN010000229.1 GCA_016200585.1 Deltaproteobacteria bacterium | reverse complement strand
GATGCTGCCTGCGTTGCGATCGAAAACGAAGATATCCGCATGGCCGTTGCGGTCATTCGCCACCAGGTTGGCGGCTGCGGAAAGAAAAACGACCTGCGATCCGTCACCGTTGGTGCGCGGGTTGAAACTTGGTGCGTCCGGCGTCGCCCCTCCGATTGGGCGACTCACCCGCTCGATCGTCGCCAAGGCCGTCCCGCTCCCAAGCGCCACGGCCCCGAAAACCAGGCATGCCATTCCCATTCGCATAAGGGCACTCGGTGCCCCCACGCGGCTTTGCTTTCGCTCCTGCTGTACGTGCCGCATCCGCATGCCTCCTGCCGGGCGGTCGAATAGCACAGGCGACCGCCATGACAACAGAGCCGATCCGTAGTCCGCCTCAGTGGTTTTTCACACTTCTACCCGGTCGCACCTAGCTCCGTGATGCGCGCTGTGGCAGTATCCGGCGATTATGTCTTCGACCGCTCAAACCAACCCGGCCGCCGCGTCCACCGCCGCCGGCCCGGCGATCCGTGTCGAAAAGCTCCGGCACCTCTACGGCAGCCGTTTGGCGCTCGATGAGGTGAGCTTCGATGTCCAGCGCGGGGAAATTTTCGGCCTGCTCGGTCCCAACGGCGGCGGCAAGACAACGCTCTTCAAGATCTTGTCGACGCTGCTGCGGCCCACTAGCGGCACTGCCAGCATCTTCTCGACTCCGTTGAGCGACGCCGCCGGGTGCCGCAAGCATTTCGGCGTAGTCTTTCAGCAACCCAGCGTCGACGGCAAGTTGACCGTGCGAGAGAATTTGCTGTGTCATGGGAACCTGTACTGCCTCGGCGGCAGCGAGTTGGACGCGCGGGTTGCGAACGCACTGCAGCGTCTGAGCCTGTCGGACCGTGCCGGCGATCGGGTCGAGACACTCTCCGGCGGGCTACAGCGCCGCACAGAGCTGGCAAAATCGCTCCTCCATCGTCCGCCCTTGCTCCTCCTCGACGAACCCAGCACCGGCCTCGACCCCGGCGCACGGCGCGACTTCCTGCAGTACCTGAGACAACTACGAGATCAAGAAGGCGTGACGATCGTCTTGACCACACACTACATGGAGGAAGCGGAACGCTGCGATCGTGTCGCCATCCTGCATCAAGGCCGCCTGGTCAGCGTCGGCTCACCGGCATCACTGAAAGGGCATGTCGGCGGTGACATCGTCGTCGTGCAGAGCGGCGACCCGCAAAGCCTGCAGACCAAGATTCGCCAGCGTTTCAACTGCGAAGCACAACTCATCGATGGATCCTTGCGCATCGAGCGCGACCGCGGACACGAATTGGTCCGCGACATCGTCGAATCCTTTCCCACCGACGTGACACTCGTAACCTACGGCAAGCCAACGCTCGAAGACGTCTTCATTCACCTCACGGGACATCGTTTCTGGGCAGAAGGAGAAGCTGCGTGATGCAAGCGCTGTTGCCCGTTTTCGCTCTTTGGCGCCGAGAAATGGTGCGCTTCGTACGCCAGCGGAGCCGCATCAGCGGCGCCTTTGCGCAGCCTCTGGTTTTCTGGCTCCTGCTCGGTGGCGGCCTCAACGCCTCTTTTCAGCCCGCCGGAACCGCGGCGGGCACGAGCTACGTCGCCTACTTCTACCCGGGTACAATCGCCCTGGTTCTCCTGTTCACAGCCATCTTCTCAACCATTTCGACGGTTGAAGATCGCAAAGCCGGTTTCTTGCAGGGCGTGCTCGTGGCGCCGGTGCCGCGCTCGTCGATCGTTCTCGGCCAAGCAATGGGCGGCACCTCGCTCGCAGTGATTCAGGGGATGATGTTCCTCGCCCTCGCGCCCCTTGTCGGCATCCCTCTCTCGCTCGCCAGCATTGTCTCTTCGTTTCTAGTGATGTGTTTGATGGCGCTCGCCCTTACCAGCCTCGGACTGATCATCGCCTGGCGCATGGACTCCACTCAAGGTTTTCACGCGATCATGAATCTCATTCTTTTGCCGATCTGGTTTCTCTCCGGTGCTTTCTTCCCGGCAAGCGGAGCCCCGGCACCTCTGCGCTTGCTGATGAACCTCGATCCGTTGACCTATGGCATGGCAGCGCTACGCCGCTGTCTCTACCTGTCGGGCTCCGGCAATGTTGGACCGGTTCCCGGAATGGCCTCGTCGCTTCTGATCACGCTGATCTTCGCCGCGGCTTCGTTTGCCTTTGCGGTTCGCAGCGCCAGTCGCGTCTGACACCGCACAGCCCCCGGCGCACGGTTCATCCTGCGCGGCAATCATCGGGGCATTGTCGCGAACGGGCGCGACCTACTGGCGGTTGACCGCTTCGCACACCGTCGATAGCCTCGCCGGACGATGTCGCCGACTCGATTCATCGCCGCTGCGGTTCAAGTGTGCGCTGGCTCCGACAAGACCGTCAATCTCACGAAAGCGGAAGCGTTCATCGAAGAAGCGGCGATGGCCGGCGCGTCCCTGGTTGTACTGCCGGAAGTGTTCGCGTGGCGCGGCCCGCGTGAGGAAGAGGCTTCGATCGCTGAATCAATTCCGGGCCCGATCTCGCTGCGCCTCGCAGCGTTGGCAGCCAAGCTGCGGATTCACATGGTTGCGGGGTCCATTCTGGAGCGCAATGACCAGCCCCGGCCTTACAACAGCAGCCTCCTCTTCGACGCGCAGGGTGCGATGCTGGCGTGTTATCGCAAGCTGCACCTGTTCGACGTCGACATCCGCGGACACATCAGCGTTCGCGAATCCGACACGCGTCGTCCCGGAAACGAGGTCGTCGTCGTCGAAACGGAGTTGGGAAAGATCGGCCTCACCATTTGCTACGACCTGCGTTTCCCCGAGCTTTACCGGAGATTGACGTTCTCAGGCGCCGAGCTGGTCACGATCCCAGCTGCCTTTACGTTTCCGACGGGAGCGGCGCATTGGGAAATCCTCGTACGCGCGCGCGCCATCGAGAACCAGATCTACGTCGTTGCTCCGGACCAGATCGGTCACAGTCCGAGCGGTATCGTCGACTTTGGGAGCTCCCTGATCGTCGATCCTTGGGGCACGCCACTGGCACGCGCAGCCGAGCGTGAAGGTGTCATCTTTGCCGAGATCGATCGCGAGCATCAGGCACGCATACGGCGCGAGCTGCCGTGCCTGGGACACGTTCGACTCAAACCGTCGGCCGATTGAGCCGATGACACCCGTAACCAGCAACCGAAAGGCTGGGAACATTCAGAGCGCGGCTTTTGGGGCGAGGTGCGGCACCGGCTGTTCACCCAGCCATGCTTCCAGAATCTCGTTGACGCCGTCCGGGGCCTCCTGCTGAACCCAATGCGATACGCCCGGCAGGTAGCGCGTTGTCAGATCGCTTACGAACCGTTCGGTGCCGTAGGTCGTCTCCTTGCCGAGCGCCGAATCCTCTTCTCCCCAGATCATCAGAGTTCGGACTTCGATCGTCGGGTAGCCCAGTCGACGCTGGCGCTCGCCGCCGCCTCCACGAATCAGAGCGCGATAGTAGTTGAGCATCGCCGTCAGCGCTCCCGGCCGTGCCGCATTGTCGCGATACACTTTCAGCACTTCTTCCGGAAAACGACTCTTGTCGATAGCCATATTGCGGAAGGCATCTCCGATGGCGCGGCAACCACGCGCCCGCAACAAGGCTTCTGGCAGGTGCGGAATCTGGAAGAAGAGTGCGTACCACGACCGCAGCAGTTGCCGACCGCGCAGGGCGCGCTCCATGACTGCCGGATGGGGAACGTTCATGATGACCAGACGTGCGAGCGGCCGGATCCGGCGCATGGCAAAATACCAGGCAACGATTGCACCCCAGT
>JACQEN010000222.1 GCA_016200585.1 Deltaproteobacteria bacterium | reverse complement strand
CTTCAACGCCTTCGCGATCATGATGGCGCTCTATCATCGCGACGTGCATCGCGGCGGCGGTCAGAGTGTCGACCTGGCGTTGTACGAATCGGTTTTTCGGATTCTCGAACATACCGTTGCTGCCTACGATCGACTCGGCGTGGTTCGCGAACGCGAAGGCAATCGCCTGCGCAACTCCGCACCGCTCGACAATTGGCAAACGAAGGACGGCGAATTCGTCTGCATCGTTGCCGCGGGCGATGGACTGTTCCCGCGCTTGGCGCATGCCATGGGCCGCGACGACCTGCTGCGCGACGCGCGCTTTGCGACATTCCAAGCACGCGTACAAAACGCCGATGCGATCAATGCGATCGTCGCCGATTGGGTGAAACAGCACAGCGCCGCTGAGATCGAATCCATCTTGGTGGCGGAGAATGTCCCGGTCACCCGCGCCCACTCGATCGCCGACATCTTCGACGATCCGCACTACGCCGCACGCGCCGACATCGTCAGCGTCGACGACCCGACGATCGGCCCGCTGCGCATGCAAGCCGTCTACCCTCGCCTGTCGGCAACGCCCGGCCGCATCCAGCGTGGAGCACCCAAGCTCGGCGAGCACAACAACGAGATCTATGGCGGCTTGCTTGGGCTGAGCGCAATTGAAATCGATTCGCTACGCGCCGATGGAGTGATTTGAAAAGACTTGGGGCCTGGGGAGGAGAGATGCATGGATGAGAGCGCGGTATTGAAACGGGTTGCGGCTCGGGCCCTCGAGCTGGTGCCGGACAACTCGATCGTCGGGCTCGGAACCGGCCGCGCCGCCACCGAGTTCGTCCGCGCGCTCGGCGAGCGTGCGCGACAAGGATTTCGAGTGCGCGGTATCCCAACGTCGGAAGCGACAACCAAGGTGGCGCAGGAGTACGGCATACCGCTGCTGCGGCTCGACGAAGTCGAGTCGATCGACATTACCGTCGACGGCGCCGACGAAGTCGACCCCAACCTCGATCTCATCAAGGGCTATGGCGGCGCGCTGGTGCGCGAGAAGATCGTCGCCGCCGCCTCGAAGCGCGAGATCATTCTCGTCGGTAGCGAGAAGCTGGTTGCGGTGCTCGGCAGCCGCGGCAAGCTGCCCGTCGAAGTCATCCCGTTTGCCTACAGCCTCTGCCGGCGCCGCCTCGCCGACCTCGGCTTGCGCCCGGCGCTGCGCCAAGCAAACGGCGCCCCATTCGCCAGCGACGGCGGCAACTACATCCTCGACTGCGGCACCGAGCCGATCCGCGACCCGCAAGAGCTGGAGACATCGATCCGCGCGATTCCGGGTGTGCTCGGTTCCGGCCTCTTCCTCGGAATGACCGAACGAGTCATCGTCGGCGATGAAAACGAGGTACGAGAGCTCACGCGAAAGTCCCCCTCCTTACCAAGGAGGGGTTAGGGGTGGTTGGTCTGAGTCGTTCGACCTGCTCTCGGCGTGATATCGACCACCCCCGGACCCCCTCCTCGGTAAACAAGGGGATCCATGTTTCCTCTGCTTGCGTAAACTCTTGTGCAAGGGGGGAATGGAGCGCGGTGAAATGGACACCTGGGAACTTCTAGCCCGCGAGGCGATTCGCGAAACTTTGGCGCGCTACGCGCATTGCGCCGACCGTGGACGATTCAGCGAGCTTGCAGAATTATTTGCCGAGGACGGCGTGTTGGCCATCGACGGCCGCGAACCGATCTGTGGACGCGATCAAATCATCCAGTTTCTCGGCAGCACGAAGACGAGCTTGGGGTCGACTCTCGAACGACCCTACATCCGCCATCACACCAGCAGCATCTCCATCGAAGTTCACGACGGTGAGACCGCTTCGGCGCGCAGCTACTTCCTGGCCATCACCGAACGCGGCCCCGACCATTGGGGGCGCTACCGTGATGAACTGATACGCGCCGGCGATCTCTGGCTGTTCAACAAGCGCCAAGTGAAAGTCGACGGGCATTCGGCGACATCATGGCGCGCCAACAAGTAAGTCGTCTGCACTTTCATTAGAGACGGTTCGCGTCCAAACTCAGCCCGCTTTCGGCTCGACCACCAACAGCGTCCCTTGCGCCAGGCACGCCAGCTTGCCTTCGTTGGTGACTTCCACCTTCACCACGGCCGTGCGGCGCGTCAGCGACAACACCGTCGACTCCGCCGTCAGCGTACCGCCCTTCACCGCCGCCAGATAGTTCAGCTTGAACTCGGTCGTCGCCGCCCAGGCACCGGGCTTCATCAGCGGGTAGAGCACACAGCCGAGCACGTGATCGACGAGACCTGCCATGACCCCGCCGTGCAGCGTGCCCATCGGCGTGATCAGCTCGGGACGCGCTTCCATCGTCGCCACCAAGCGGCCCGAGGTGAACTCCGTGAACTTGACGCCGAGATACTTCGGCAAGCCGCCGACACTGTCGTTGGCTTTGATCATGCTCTCGGCAATGCGTTGATTGAACTCGAAGTCGGCCATGGCGATCAGATCCTTTCTGCATTCTAGTCGACCACCCCCTGACCCCCTCCTTGGTAAGGAGGGGGGATCTGGCTGTGTTGAATCGCTGGCTTATCGGAACATGTCCGGTTGTTTGAACGCCGTCCAGCCGCGGTCGCAGTTGAGCACCGCGCCGGTGAGGCTGCGCGACTCGTCCGAAGCCAGGAACACCACAACTTCGGCGATCTCCTCGGGGGTCTGCAGGCCGGTCGCATGACCTTTTGCAAAGGCTGCCTTCATCTCTTCGCTTTGCCAGATCATCGCGTTCATCGGCGTGTCGACGTAGCCCGGGCTGATGGCATTGACGCGGATGTTCATCAGCCCACAACCCGATGCCATCGACTTGGTGAGCAACGCCACACCACCCTTCGAAGCGGCGTAGCCGTCGAGGCCGCCGAGCGGCAGATGCGCCATCGACGACGCCGTATTGATGATCGACCCGCCGCCGGCCTTGGCGATCTCGGGGATGGCAAAGTGCGAGCAATAGAAGACACTCGACAGGTTGGTCGCAATCACCCGATCCCAGACAGCCGGATCGACACGCGGCGCGAACCCGTCGTCGAACGGCAGCGCAATCCCGGCGTTGTTATAAAGGATGTGCAGCTCGCCGTAGCGGCCGATCGCGGCATTCACGAGACGCTCGCAGTCGGACGCCCGGCTGACGTCGGCGGCCACGAAGCAGCCGTCTCCGCCTGCGGCGCTGATGGCCGCCACCGTCGACTCGCCGGCCTCGGGCTTGATGTCGGACACGACCACCTTCGCCCCGGCCTGTGCCAATCCCAACGCCCCGGCGCGGCCCAATCCGGAACCGCCGCCGGTAACAATCGCCACCTTGTGACTCAAGCGCATGCAGACGCTCTACGACGTACGCGCGAGCGTCTCAAGAGGCCCTTAGGGGCGATCGTCCTTCCACTCGATGCCCAGATCCTTCACCAGATCCCGGGAGTCGCCGTCCTTGGGCCGCAGCGCTTTGTGTAACAGCACGGCTCCTTGGTCGATGAGCAAGTTCACATCGCCGGCGCTGAGTTGCAGTGTGGTGTCGATGTGATTGAGGCGGTCGCGGACCGAATCATCCGCAGCGGCGAAACGCACGTAGATGCGGTACAGATCCGGCGTTTGCACCTCGGAGTCCTTGCCAACCCCGAATTGCGTCTCGCAACCCTCGCGGAATTTGACCTCGCAATCGTCGCGGTGACGACGACCGCGACAATTCGCAGCCGCAAACTCGGTACAACGCCGTTGGTCGGTCAGCCAATCATTGTGCAGCCGCCGCTCTTCGTAGAACTTGTTCTCGAGCAGATCGACGCTGTCGGTCGAATAGTTCTCCATGGGATTCGTGCCGGACGCCATGACCACCGAGAGCAACCCCGGTGGGCGGGCGCAGCGATCCTGCTTTGGAGCCGCCTTGGGCTTGGCGTCGACGATGATCACCACGACACGCTTGATTTGCTTCCTGGCGATCTTGTCGCGCAGCTTCCACGGCGAGTCGGTGCTCGACAACGCCAGAATCGCGCCGCGGAGTCCGAGATTGTCCGCCAGTCCACCGTCGAAAAGATGGATGTAAGGACGATCGTCGCGTTCGTATTCCTTCCACGTGGCGTAGCGATCAAAACGGCTGGGAACGTTGTCGAGGTCGGCCTTGGCGCCGGCGAACCAACCCGGTGACCGGTAACCGCAGTCCTCCTTTGGATAGTTGTTCAACGTCAACGGCGAGAAGCCGCCGGGAAAAGCCGATGACGCGGTCACGGCGCGCGCCACGTGCACGGCGGAGAGGTCGGAACAAAGCTTGTCGAAATCGTCCTGCGTGAAGGTGAACTGGGCGCCCAGGGTCATGTCGGCGGCGTTGAGGACGATGAAGGGCCTCCGCTTCGGCAGGTCGGCAAACGTGCGCCCCTTGAAGATGTGTTTGTCGTAGTACTCGGAAGCCAGGTCGCTGCGCCCGAAATACGGCGACAGCAAGCGCGGCCAGTTCCAAGGTGCCAGCATACGCAGGATCAGGTCGCATTCTATCGAACGGTTCAGAACATCCGGTTTGAACTGCTCGAAGAACTGACGCTTACCGAACAACCCGTAGTAGGCTGCGGCGAAGCTCCCGCCGGATACCGACGAGATGACGTCGACTTCGTCGAGGAGCGACTTCGAGCCACCGCCGATCTTGCCGCGATCGAGCTCACGCATGACGCCGTACGCCAACGCCGCGGCTCGCGTACCCCCGCCCGAAAGGGTGAGGATCACCAGCGTCTGGTCGTCTTCCACGCCGGGCGTAGGAGGAATGACGGTCCGCAAGCGATAGTCGGCTTGCGAACCCGAGGCTTCCAGAAGCGGATTCTCGGGATAGCTGAAGTAGGAACAGCCGCTGGAGGCCAGCATCGCCAGCCCAAGCAGAGTGCAGCCGACTCCCAGCCGCCGGGCTCGTGACCTCACTTGCGCGTGCCCTTCTTCGCCGGGCCCTTCTTCGTCACAGCCTTTGTCGTCACGGCCTTCTTCTTGGTCGCCGGTTTCGCAGCGCGCACCCGCCTTCCAACCGGCTTGGTTTTCTTCGCTGATACAGGCGTGAAGGTCAGCACCCGCGGCGATTGTTGCGACGTCAGCTCTATGAACTTCGTCTGCGGTCCCTCTGCCGTCGGTTCGTCGATGGCAAAGGTATGGGTACCGCGCTCGACCTCGAACGTCGTGTTGGTATCTTCAAAGTCTTCTCCATCGAGCAGCACGCGTCGCTGCCTCGGGTATTTCACCTTCACAAACTCCATCGGCGCCCTCCTTCTTTCGCGCAGCTCTTCGCCGCACCTCGAACGAATCCCCGAAGTGCCTGGCGCGCGTACGGCCGCACGTCTCCGGAACGTCGCGCGCCGGCGGCCTCAAGCACCGCCAAGCTGCTCCTTGACGCGCGTGCGCACGATCTTGCCGCTTTCGGTGCGTGGAAATTGATCGACGATGCGCAGCTCCTCCGGCCACTTCTGTTTCGCCAGCTGGCGCGCGGAGAGGAATTCTTGCAAGCCGGCAAGATCGAGCCGTGCGCCGCCACGCAGGCGCACGACGGCACAAGCGCGTTCGCCGCTCAGCGGATCGGGTAGAGCCACGACGACGACCTCGACGACGGCCGGATGCGCAGCGACTGCGTCTTCGACTTCCTTGACGCTGATCTTCTCGCCCTTGCGGATGACGATGTCCTTCAACCGTCCGGTGATCTGCAAGTAGCCCTCGGCGTCGAGCACACCGAGGTCGCCGCTGCGAAACCAACCATCCGCGCTGAAGCTGTCGGCGTTCAACGTCGCATCGAGGTAGCCGGCAAAGCACTCGGGCCCGCGTCCCTGCACCTCGCCCTCGTGGCCGTAAGCAAGCGTGCGGCCGTCGGGGTCGACGATGCGCACCTCTGCCGGTGCGATGGCCCGGCCTTCGCTGTCGACGCCGCGTGCCACTGCATCGGCGGCGCTGGTCGTGGTCAGTGTGGGAAACTCCGTCGAACCGTACACGCGCTTGGTCACGCAGCCCGGCAACAGAGCCCGTGCCTGTTGCACGAGAGACGGCGATACGCTGGCACCGCCGCAGGAGAACAGACGCAACGACGACACGTCGAAGGTCGCTGTGTTCTCCTCTTCCCTTGTGGGAGAGGGGGACCGGGGGTGAGGGCCCAACTGCGCAACGATGTCCTGCAGAAACGTCGGCGCCCCCACCATGTACGTGACCCGTTCGCTGGCGATGAGCCGCACCGCCTCCTCTGCCTGCCAGCGTTCCATCAGCACCGCGCTGGTGCCGAGCAGCGCCGGAGCCAGAATGGCGTGGATCACCCCCGAGATGTGGGTCAGCGGCGACGGCATCAGCGTACGATCGCGCGACGTGAGCCGGTGGACTCGCGCCAGGCTCATGACTTCGGCGGCCAACGAGTTGTGCGTGTGCAGGACGCCTTTCGGCGCGGCTGTGGTGCCCGAGGTGTACATGAGCAGTGCGATCGCATCGGCAGCGATCTGCCCGGCCGGCTCGTCGGACGTCGGGCGTTGGGCGTCGGGCGTGGTGGGCCGTCCAGACGGGAGTGAGCGGAATGAAGCACAGCTTGCGCTTGGCGTGTCGCGTACGACGAACACGTGGCGCAGCGACGGCAGATCGGCTCGCAGAGATGCGATGAGTGCGGGGTGATCGCAACCGCGGTAGATGCCGGGCATGAACAGCACCGACGCGCCGGATTGACGCAGCGTGAAGCGCAGCTCCGTCTCGCGGAAGATCGGCAGCAGCGGGTTGACCGTCGCGCCGGCACGTATCGCGGCCAGGAAGACCACGACGGCTTCCCACCAGTTCGGCAATTGATAGGCGACGATCTCTCCGGGGCGGACGCCCAGCTCTACCAACTCGGCTGCAGCGGCGGCCGCGACCGCGTACAGGTCGGCAAACGTCAGGCGCCGGTCGCCGTCGATGACGGCGATCTGATCGGCGTAACGTGCGGCCGTGCGCTCGAACAGAGTCGCGAGTGACACACCCGGCCAATGACCAGAGGCAAGAAACGCCGGCCCGAGTGGGTTCGGATGAGTCGCCGCCAGCCCCACTGTCCTCAGCCCACAGGCTGCTGTTTACGATTCCTTCTTCACCGGCGCTGCGGTTTCCACCAGGGTCGAGCGCGAGATCAACACCTTCTCGCCGCGCTGATTGGTGAACGTCGTCTCGAGGGTTCCGAACGTCATCGTACCGCCGCGCGAGCCTTGCTTCTCGTAGACGTCGGAGACGCGTGTCGTGCCGGTGAGGATATCTCCGGCGTGCACCGGTGCCAGATACTCGAACTCCTGCTCGCCATGCAGCAGGCGGCGGACGTCGTACGTCAAGAGCGGCTTGCGCGGTCCTTCGTCCCAGAACCCCGACGTCATCGTAAACGTCGGCGGCGGCACGATGCCTCCGGCTACTTTCCTGGCGTAGTCTTCGTCGAAGTAGAGCGGATTGTCGTCTTTGATCGCCTTGGCGAACTCGCGGATCTTGCCGCGTTCGATGGGCATGGTAACCGCATTGCCGACGTTGCCGATCTCGCTCTTGTCCATGTTGGGCTCCTCACATCTCGCCAATGTCGGTCGCTTACTCGCAAAGCGGGGAGAGCGTCAAGCCAGCGAAACGCTTCCCCCAATTGGTTGACACTCGCGAACGGACCGACCTATAACCCGCGGACTTCATTGCAGAGAGCTCGAAGCAGTGCCGAAAGGGAAGTTTGAGCCGAGTTGGACGGCGCGGTGGTTCACGTGCGCTGTTGTGGCGGTGGTCGCTGGCGCCGCCACAGCGATACGTGGTGCGACCCCTCCCCTTGGCGAACGCATCATCGACAATCTCTACAGCACGCAGTTCGTGTCGGCGAATGAAGGCTGGACGGTGGGCTCGTTCGGATCAATTTTCCACACCGGCGACGGCGGCGAGACCTGGCGGCCGCAGGCTTCCACGACCTACGAGCAGCTGTTCGGCGTTTCGTTCGCCGATGCACACAACGGCTGGATCGTCGGCCGCACCGGGCTCATCTTGCACACCGCCAACGGCGGCGAGAAGTGGGAGCGCCAGAAGAACACCAACGAAAAGCACCTCTTCAGCGTCAGCGCTGTCGACGCACAGCACGTCTGGGCGGTCGGCGACTGGGGAGTGATGTTGGCCTCCAGCGACGGCGGGCAGACGTGGCAGGATCGCTCGCTCGATCGCGACGTCATCCTCTACGCCCAATCGTGGCCGGATTCGCAACACGGCTGGACCGTCGGCGAGATGGGGACCGTGCTGGTAACTTCCGACGGCGGACAAACGTGGCAGGATCAAGCCAGCGGCACCGAGAAGACGCTGTTCAGCATCCACTTCGCCGACCTCAAGCGCGGCTGGGCGTGCGGCCTCGACGGCATCATTCTGCACAGCGAAGACGGCGGCGCGACCTGGAAAGCGCAGCGCGGCAACACCGAGGTCGGTGCGCTCGAGCAAATCGGCGTCGCGGAAGCCATGGAGAACGCCAGCCTCTACGACATCACCGTCGTCGGTAACATCGGTTATGCCGTCGGCGATATCGGTAGCTTGTTCCTCAGCACCGACGGCGGCGTCACGTGGGCCCGCCAAGAAATTCCGCGCGATTCCAAGCTCGGCTGGATCCGCTCGGTATCGCTGGTCAGCGGCACCCACGGCATGTTCGTCGGCGCCAACGGACTGATGATCCGTATCGCGGCCGACAACGTCGAAGTCTCCGGAAGGAAGTGAAGGATGTTGCCCAAGAGTTGGATTGAGGGCTACCTGCACTTCCTGCTGCGCCGGCGCGTTCTGGTGTCGGTCATGGTCGGGATCGGCACCTTGTTCTTCATTTGGTTCACCGCCACGCGGCTGACGATCTTCACCAGCTTCTTCGACCTCATGCCGCCAAAGCATCCGTACATCCAGCTGTACATCAAGTACCGCAGCATGTTCGGCACCGCGAATCAGCTGGTCATGGTGATGGAGACGCAGAAGGGCACGATCTTCGACGACCCGGAGATCATCCGGAAGATCGATCGCATCACCGTCGACCTGCTGCAAAAAGTCCCGGGGGTGAACGGCGAGCAGGTGATCTCGATCACCCATCCCAAGCTCAAGACGACGCTGACCTCAGGTTCGGGCATCAAGGTCGTGCCGCTGATGTACCCGCGGCTGCCGGAAGACAAGGAAGACATGGATTTCCTGCGGCAGAAAATTTACACGACCGAAGGCGTGCGCGGCTTCTTCGTTTCACCCGACGACAAGGCGACGCTCATCACCGCCGGGTTCTGGGAAGAGTACTTCGATCTCAACACGATGTGGGACCGCCTCCAGGAGATCGTCAAACGCGAGGAGGCCGACGGCAAGGTAAAGATCTATCTCGCCGGCCCCCCGGTCCTTTATGCTTACTTCAACCAAGCCATCGGCAAGATGGGCTACGTCTTCCTGGCCACCGGCTTGGCGATGATCCTGCTGCTGTGGTTCTACTTTCGTTCCGTCCAGGGCGTGCTCATCCCGGTGTTCTCCGGATTGATGAGTGCGATCTGGGGGCTTGGGTTTGCCGGGTTGTGCGGCTTTACGCTCGACCCTTTGGTGCTGGTCGTTTTCGTGCTCATCACGGCGCGAGCGCTGAGCCACTCGGTACAGTCGATGGAGCGCTACCACGACGAGTACCACGCCGTCCACGACAAGCACGAAGCAATCATCCGTTCGTACACGGCGCTGTTCCCGCCGGCGATGGTGTCGATCGTCGCTGATGGTGTGGCGATCCTGACGATTGCGGTTGCCAGCATTCCGCTCATGCAGAAGCTCGCGTTCGTCGCCAGCTTTTGGATCATCAGTATCTTCCTCAGCGTCGTGACGCTGCACCCGATTATCCTCACCTACGTACGGCCGCCCAAGGATCAGCCGGCGCAACGGCGCCTATCGGACAGGTTCTACGAAGGCGTGAGTCGCGGCTTGATTGCGCTCGGTCAGGGTAACCTGCGCTACGCCGTCGTGGTGCTGTTCGCGGTGACGATGATCTTCGGCTTGTACTTCGCGCACCATCTCAAGACCGGCGACACCGAACCCGGCGCGGCGTTGATGTATTACGACCATCCGTACAACGTCGCCTTTCGCAAGCTCAACGAGAAGTTCGTCGGCGTCGCCAGTCAGCTGGTGATCATCGCGGAGGGCAAGAAGCCGGAAGCCATCAAGGACGCCAAGACGCTCAACAACATCGAGCTCTTTGCCCGCCACATGACACAGGGGGAAGGCGCCAACGGCAACCTCACGGCGGCAACTCTGCTCAAGAAGATCTACCGCACCTTCCGCGAGGGCGATCCGAAGTGGGAGATGCTGCCGACGCGCGACGATCACATCGGCCAGCTCTTCTACCTGCTCACGGCCGGAACCAGTCGCGGTGAAATGGACCGTTTCTTCAGCGCCGACTACACCAACGCGACGCTCACCATCCTCTACAAGGACTACAACAACGACATCATCCATTCCGCCATCGACCGCGCCAAGGCGTACATTCGAGAGCACAGCAGCCCCGACGACAGCGTGCGCTATCTGCTGGCGGGAGGCCTGCTCGGGATTCTGGCGGCGACCAACGAAGAGGTCGAGTGGTCGTATCGCGTCAACGTCCCGCTCATTTTCTTCGTCGTCTTTCTGCTGAGCTTTCTCACCTACCGTTCGGTGGTCGGTGCCTTGATCGTCATGATCCCATCACTGGTGGCACAGCCGCTTTCGGAAGCTGTGATGTATTTGATGGGTATCGACTTCAACATCAACTCGTTGCCGGTCGCTGCCGTCGGCATCGGCATCGGTATCGACTACGGCTACTACGTTCTCAGCCGCATCGTCGAAGAGTACGAGGTCGTCCCCGACTTCGACGAAGCCAACCGCCGCGCCATCCTCACCACCGGCAAGGCGATCCTCTTCACCGGCAGTACGCTGGTCGCCAGTGTCGTTTTCTGGCTCTTCTTCCCACTCAAGTTTCAAGCCGAAATGGCCTTTGTGCTGATCATGCTGATGGTCTTTCACGCCATCGGGGCGTTGGTCTTCATTCCGGCCATGGTGTCGCTGCTGCGTCCCCGTTTTGCAGTCGAGCGCGGTGGCCAACGCGCCGCCGCCGTAGCCGTGCAAGCCGGAGCAGGCGGGGGAGCCGCTTGAAGAGGCGGGAACACGGAGCACGGAGCACCGATCACAGAATGCCGGCTTGAAGCGAAGTGGGATTTCTGTGTTCCGTGTTGTGTGCTCTTTGGTCGGTATGGTGTAAGGGCGCTCTGAGATGGGGGAGGCAGATATGTCGCGCGCGTCGCTGGCAGTGGTCCTCGCAGTCGGGCTGGTTGTTTCGGTAAACGGGAGAGCGTGGGCGCAAGGTGCGCCCCCACCCGATGCCGAGATGCGTGCCAAGCAGGTACGCGAAGCGGGCCTCAAGCCGGGCGACACACTCGGCAAAGACAACTGGGAGGCGGCGCAAGATCTTCTGCCTCCGGAAATCCTGCGGCATTACAAGGAAGGCGGGTATCAGAACCCGATCGTCGAATGGCCGCAGGGCATCTACAAGTGGAATCCCGAGTTCAAGGCGGCGACCGATGCCAACGCGGGCAAGTATACCGTGAGCGCCGCGGGAACGGTCGTCGACAAGGCGACGAACAAGCAACCACCCTTCATCTACGGCCTGCCGTTCAGCAACATCAGCGCCAGCGACCCGACTGCGGGGTTCAAAGTTCTGTGGAATTTCCAGTACGCCTACTGGAACGAGGGGAACAGCCACAACGTGATCCTGCTGTCGTGGGTCAATCCCAAGGGGGTCGATCGCGAGGCGGTGCAGGACGTCTACTTCGTCTACTACGACGGCCAGGATACCGACTACCGGCTGGCCAACCCCAACAATTTCTCCGGACAGTTCGTCGCCGTGTCGACTGCCCCGGCCGATCTGCATGGCACCGCGGCGCTGACCTGGCGCTACCGCGATCCCGAGAAGCGCGACTCCAACTGGGCCTACGTGCCGGCGCTGCGCCGCATCCGCGCCGTCAGCCCGGCCAATCGCTCGGACGGTTTTCTCGGCTCCGATATGAGCCAGGACGACGGTCCGTTCTTCGACGGTAAGCCGGAAGACTTCACCTGGAAGCTGGTGGGCGAAACCGACATGCTGCGCCTCGTCGATCCCATGAGCTTCAACGGCAAGTCGACGCAGGTGTGGACACAACCCGGTTTCTGGCGCTCGGTTTGGCCGGAGCGGGCGATCGTCGGCTACCAGGATCCGAGTTGGAAGGGCAACGCTTGGGCCCCGTTGCCCGCCGCCCTGGCCAAACGCCCCATGTGGATCATCGAAGGTATCCCCAAGGATAAGTACTATCTCTACGGCAAGATCCAGCTGTACATCGACAAGGAAACCTATCAGGGCGGCT
>JACQEN010000233.1 GCA_016200585.1 Deltaproteobacteria bacterium | reverse complement strand
GCGGGAACCCCCGAGGATGGTAACTGGGTTGCTCCGCCGTGCCGAGAGGCGACCTCGACGACGCGCCGGGCAGGAGGGTGATGTGCCGCGACAGGTCCGCCATCTCTGGACCGGTTCCCCTGGGACCACTTTTCGTCGCTCCGTGTATCGGGACGCGCCGACCAGCCGCACGGGACTACGTCAAACGGTAGCGTACCGCTTCGGTAGCAGGTCCGCGTGCGGGTAGATCCGGACGGCTACTGATGGGAAAGTTCCACTCATGCGTTCGCGTTCAACTCTCAGATCCGGATCCCGGATTTTCCGGGCGCGAGGATGCCGCGAGGGTCGAGGGCGCGCTTGATGCGCTTGTTGACGGCTCTCTGCGCCGGGCCGTACGTCTCGGCGACCTTGTCCATGAAAGCCGTGTTAGTGCGATAGAGCCCGAAGCCGGCCTCGGCATTCACGGTGATGAGTTTGTCGAAGCAGGCGTGGGCCCGCTTCGTTTCCTCCTTGTCGGTACGGTCGAACGCGATCAACACGATATGCTCGAGGGCCCGGCCACCGTCTCCCGTGAAGAGGAAGCCGCCGAGGTAGTCGAAGCCGAATTCGTTCAGCACCGGTTTGACCAGCCGGAGCTGTCGGGCGACTTCCGTTCCCTTGGCTTGCACGACGGGAGAGAACCAGGCCATTCCGCCGCCGCCGCGGTAGTTGAAGAGGCCAAACTCCTCCAGCTCCAACCGTCCGGTCATGTTGTTGACCATGTGCTGAGCCGGGAACTCTCCATCGTCCTTGTCGGCCGTGATGAGCTTTCCGCCGGTAGCAGCGAATGCTTTTTTCACGATGTGCCAGTGGACGTCGATCTGCTCCTCGGTTCCGTAGAGCACGCCGACGAAACTCCAGGGCGGCGCGCCGAGAGACTCGTAGATCTTCGCGAGCACCGCCTCCGGAATCGCGCCCGGGCCCTTGTAGAGGTTCTCGCGCCGAGCGCGGGTGGCGATGGCGTAGAGGGCATCGCCCATGACACCGTTTTCCAGGACCGCGTCGAGGCGCAGGCGCCGCGCGACGTCCACGCCTTGAACGAAGCCGTCCAGGCTCGGCCACGCGACCATGAAAGCCTTGTAGGCGGCGGGCCGAGGCATGAGCCAGAGGCCCATCTTGGTGACCACGCCGAAGTTCGACTGCGTGAAGATGCCATCGAGCGACGGACCATAGCCCCAGCGGTAGCACTGCCACGTGTTCGATTTCGGCACGCCGCCCATCGCGGTGCGCAAGATCGTACCGTCGGCCAGCACGACTTCGAGTCCGCAGAAGTGCGCCACGTGCTCGTGGTAGCGGTTGTAGCCGACGCCGCGATCCATCGTGTTCCCGAGCGGCCCGGCGATCGGTCCCGGCGAAGGGAAGCTCAACCACAAGGGGAGATCGTGTTCGGTGATGTAGTCTTGAAGCTGACGATACGTCACACCGGGTTCGACGAGGGCCGTACACATATCCGGGTCGACCTCAAGAATCCGGTTCATGCGCCTGAGGTCGAGCACCATCTGCCCCGGTGTGGCGGGCGCGGCGGATCCGTAGCCGTAGTTGCGGCCCGTCGAGATAGTCCAGATGGGGATCGAGTACTTGTTGCAGACAGTGAGTATGCCCTGCACCTGCTCGACGCTCGTCGCCATGATGGCGCCGGCGGGCTCGTGCTGGGCGTCGTCATCGGGAATCATGATCTTGCTGTACGAGACGAGGTGGTCCTCGTCGACGATCACGTTCTCGCTTCCGACGACGCGGCCGAGCTCACGCACGGCCTTCAGGAACTTGGTCTTCGAGATCCCCGGGGGCAGAGGGATCGGTCCCGTCGCTGCGGGTCCGGCCTTCGCCATGGCCCCGTGGACGGCCGATGGGAGCGCCGCCGAAGCGCCGATCAGCGCGGCCGACGACAGGAATTCGCGGCGAGACAGCGTCATCGGACTTCTCCCTTCTTCTTCGGCGCCTCGGGCTTGGGGCTGCTCGCGATCATCGCGGCGAGCGCCGCGATGTCTGCGTCGCTGAAATCGCTCGGCCGGAAGGCCGGCATTCCGCGGACGCCGTGGCGAATGACGACGCCGATGTACTCCGGAGGGAGATCGCGGCCCCGCAGCTCGTCCGCGACGCCGGCGCCGTGACAGTAGGCGCAGGTGGCGTCGAACATCTGCTGCGCGTTTCGCCACTCTCCAGCGGCCTGAGCCTCGGCCAGGGCCGGCAACAGCATCGCACCGAGCAGCGCGCCGATCGCGTAGAGTGAGGCGGCCACATGTCGCGCCAGGACCGTCCGTGCTTCGAGAATCGAGGTTCGCATGTGTGCACCTCTCACGGTCGCGGCATCGCGACCCAACCGAAATCGCCCGCCGTAAAGCCGCCGTCGATCACCAGCGTCTGTCCGGTGATGGAGCGCGCGGCGTTCGAAGCCAGGAAGAGGAAGGCTTCTGCCACCTCTTCGGGCATCACCAAGCGATGGGTGGGCAGGCGCGATGCGAAGGCCTCGAGAGGGACTCCGATCTTCTCGAGTCCTTCGCGAAGCATCGGCGTGTCGGTCGCGCCGGGGCAGACGACGTTTACGCGGATCCCTTCGCGCGCATGATCGAGAGCCATCGCTCGTGCCAGGTTGATGATGGCGGCTTTGGAGGCGGCGTAGGACACGAGTTGCAGAACGCCTTCGATGCGGGCGATCGACGCCGTGAACAGAATCACGCCGCCCGTCGCGCGAAGATGCGGCAGCGCGTACTTCGAGCAAAGAAAGCCCGATCTCACGTTGGCCGCGAGCACTCGATCCCAATCTTCTTCGCTCGTCGTCTCGATCGAGCCGGGGCCACCGACGCCGGCGTTGTTGACGAGTACGTCGATGCGCCCGAAGGAAGCGACAGCTCGCTCCACGAGATCGTGAGCTACGTCGCTGCGGGCGAGGTCGCCTTCGACACCGATCGCCTGGCTGCCCATCTCTCGAATCTCCGCCACGATGCTTTGCGTGGACGCCAAGTCCGCCACTACGACCGAAGCGCCTTCGGACGCGAAGAGTCGCGCCGTCGCCGCGCCGATTCCGGAAGCGGCGCCCGTGACCACCACGACTTTGTTCGCGGCTCTCATCGCGGAATCACGGGCAGCAGCAGGTGCGACTTCCCGAAATGGATCTCGTGCGTGACCGTGCGCATGAACGGCAGCATGTAGACGCCCCACGTTCCGAGGCGGCTCAGGATGTCGTCCTGATTGCGGACGATGAGCTCGATCGCGTGTCCTTTCCTGAACACGTTGGAGGTCGGCATCATCGCGATCGCATATTCGAGCACTTCTCCCGGAGGGACAGGCACCGGCCGCTGCATCGCATGAATCGGAAGATGCGGCTTGGACCTCTTCGGATCGAGAGCGCGATGGGTCGCTTTGAGGTGCCCGGCGCTGAGGAGTTGTCGGCTACCGTCGGGGGCCACATCGACGAGATCCACCATCCAGTTAGTGTCGTCGATGTCGATGGAGGCCTCCAGGTAGAGCGCCAAGGGGCCGGTGATCTCCATGTCCGCTTCGAGGGGGCCGCTGCTGTAGCGCAGGCAGTAGACGGTCGAATCGAGGTAGGCAGCCGGCTGCGTGAAACTTTCGGGTTCGTCACCTTCCGGGGCACGCTCGCCGAGACCGCCGCCGGGCCGAAGATAGAACTTGGTCCACTGCGTACGCGCGAGCGGCCACTCACTCTCGAAGCGCCACTTGTTAATCCCCATGACGAACAACTTGATCGGCGGTTCGTCCAGGATTCCGGTGTCGATGTCTTTGAGCCAGTAATCGTACCACCGCAGGATTTCGTCGTGGTAGTCGATGTACGGCCTTGCGGGAAAGCCGGGAGGGTACACGATCAGCTTCTTATTGGGCGCCGGCGTCCCGACGTGCTCCCAAGTCTCGAAGGTCGACCAGATGTAGAAACGCGTGCACCAGGGCGTGCCTTCGTAAATGGGAAGCGTGACGTCGGCAACGTTCGGCATGGCGCGATACATTTCGGCCGGGTTGTAGAGAGCGTAGGGCTCCGGCCGGAACGACGCGAGGAGCGGGTCGAACAGCTGAGGGAACTTGCGCGGATATTTGAGATGCGAGTACCATTTGCTGTTGTACTTGATGTCGGGATGCTCGAGCGCTTCTTGTAGTCGCTCTTCGATGTCCGGAAGACTGAGCATCAAAGGCGGCGTCGGCGAGTACTGGTAGTTCGGATGAACCCAGGCACTGTCGTTGCCGTGCCGCCCGACCAGGATGTGGTAGACCAATGTGTCGAAGATCCCGTGAAAGTAATCTCCGGTGCCCGTCATGTTCTCATCGGGATGCAGCGCAACCAAGTGTGGCGGCTTCAGTGGTGCGACGTGCATCTGCGAGGCGGAGTACGACGAAGGACCCAGCATCCCGACTTTGCCGTTGCACCACGGCTGTGCGGCGATCCACTCGATGACGTCGTAGGTGTCCCAGATGCTGAACGTGCCATAGCCCTCGGAGTCTCCGATCCCTCTCGGATCCGGGATCACGTGCGCGTAGCCTCGGGGGACCGTGTAGTTGTAGTCCCCGGCTTCCATCGTGCCGTCCCAGAATGGTGTGTCGTAGTAGGCTTGAGGTTTATCGGCGAGCCAGCCGATCGCCTCCTGCGTGTCTTTTCCCCACATCCCCCACGCGAGCAATGCGGGGAACTTCTCGCCTTCGACGTCGGGACGATAGACGTCCACGGCTAACCGCACTCCGTCGCGCACGGCGACGTGCAGGTCCTTTTCCTTCTTGACTGTATACGTCGGCGGCGGCGCGGCGTGCTTGACGATCTGGGGGTAGCCGTCGAAGTGGACGCCCTCGACCGGCGTTCCGAAGGGCACCTGCGTCGGCGACGGCTTGTAGCCTCGGAGGGTGACTCGGGCGGCATCGCCGGAATACACACTTCGGCGGCTCGTCGGGCTGTGGGTCGAATCCTTGGCAGCGGACATGTGGACTTCCTCCTCTTGAGGCTACTCATGAAGGCAGCGCGGGAAGCGCCTGCAGCACGTACTTGCCCTTTGCGCGGGGCTCGCTCACGCTCGTAGGCCGAGCAGCCTCGCTGCGTTCTCTTTGAGGATCAACGGCCGCACTTCGTCCTTGACGTTGATCTGCGCGAAGTCGGCCAGCCAACGGTCCGGGGTGATCACCGGGTAGTCGGACCCGAAGAGCAGCTTGTGACGCAGCGGCCCGTTCGCATACTGCAACAGCACCGGGGGAAATAGCTTCGGCGACCAGCCCGAGAGATCGAGGTAGACCTGCGCCTTGTGCATCGCGACCGAGATCGCCTCTTCCTGCCACGGAAAGGACGGGTGGGCCAAGATGATCGGCATGCCCGGGAAGTCGACGGCGACGTCGTCGACGTGGATCGGGTTCGAGTACTTGAGCCGGATACCGCCACCGCCCGGCAGCCCTGACCCCATGCCGGAGTGGCCGGTGTGGAAGAGAGCCGGCAGGCCGGCCTCCGCAATCACCTCGTACAGCGGGTAGGCGAGCCCCTCGTTCGGGAAGAAGCCCTGAAGGTTCGGGTGGAATTTGAACCCGCGCGCGCCCTTCTCGATCAGCCGCTTCACCTCGCTCACCCCACGCTTGCCACGGTGCGGATCGACGGAGACGAACGGGATCAGCACATCATCGTTCGCGGCCGCGATCTCGAGCACTTCGTCGTTGGATACTGGAACCTCTCCCGTGTTGGCCTCGCTGTCGACGCAGAAGATCACCGCGGCCATCTTCCGGTCGCGGTAGTAGGCGGCGACCTCCTCGGCATTCGGACGTGGGAAGTCGGAGCGAAAGTGCTTCGCCGCCGCATCGAGGACGTGCATCGTGATCGGGTCTGGTGCGCCGTCTCGGGGCACCTGCGCGTGTGTATGAACGTCGATCGCGACGATCGACTCGAGGTCGATGCTCATGATCGCTGCTCTGCTACCGCAGGCGATAGCGCACGGGCACCCGCTTCACGCCGCTCACGAAATTCGACGCCATCCAGGTCGGTTCGGGCGAGGTCCCAACATCCATGACTAGCTCCTCCGTGCGTCGCTTCCGAGCGCCACCGCACGCACGGCGACGCTGTCAGTCGGCTGATGTCCGACGGCGTGGACGGGCGCCGGGATCTCGACGACCGTGTTCGACAGCCGGCCCAGCCCGGTCACCTCGACTTCGACGACGTCACCGGGCTGCATCGGACGCGAGTTCGCGGGCGTGCCCGTGAGAACTACATCTCCGGGCAAGAGCGTGATGTGTCGGCAGAGATCGGCGAGGATGTAGTCGATGCCGAAGGTCATCTCGCTGATCTTCCCTTCCTGCACGACCGTGCCGTTGATGTAGGTCCGCAGCACGCTGGTCCGGACGTCAACCCCGCGCACGATCCCCGGTCCGAGAGGGCAGAAGCCGTCCTGCCCCTTCACCCGCAGCATCGAGCCGGCATCGGTGTCGCGGAAATCCTGACAACCGACGTCGTTCGCGGGCGCGAAGCCGGCGAGGTGATCCCAGACGTCCGACGGTGCGACGTTGCGCATCGGTCGGCCGACGATCGCGGCGACCTCGCCTTCGTAATTGAGGTACTGCGTGTTGGCTGGACGGCACACGGTACCACGGTGTGCGTTCACGGCGGTGATCGGCTTCTGGAAATACGTAGGCGTGACGAGAGCGGGCGCGCCGAACTCGATGCGTCGCGACTCGTAGTTCAGATGGATGCATAAGATCTTACTGGGGTCGCACGGTGCCAAGTAGCTCGCCGACGCTTCGCGCACCCGGCGGCCGTCACCTAGCACGAGTTCCTCCCCTTCGAGGCGCACCCAATACGGGACGCCTTCGTGAAGGATGCGTCGCATCTCGACTCGCGGGCCGTCCAGGACGCTCATGGCGCACCTCGGAGCGGCATCGTCGTACCGCCGACCACACTGAACGCCATCGGATAGACCCAACCGGGACCGACGGAGCGGGGCGCGAGAAGGTCGAGCTCCTCGAACTCTGAGGCGCCGATATCGAGCGCCGCTTTACCTCGCCAGACCGTGCCGATCTCGACGCCCGTCACCGTGACCATCGAGAGCTCGTGCACGGCGGGTTGATCATTCGCGAGCGAGGGCCAGAGGCGCGTGTGAATCTGCGGCAGCGCACCCGCCGGCATCGCGCCGGTGACCGCTTCCTCCAACGTCACCGTGGCGTTCGCCAGCCGCCGCCCGAGACCCGAGACGTGCGCTGCGAACCGCTCGCCGGGCGCTTTCCGAACGCCCCCCTTCCCGATTTCGATCGCGCGCGTCATGTGGATTTCTCCGAGCTTTTTCGGGAAGCCTTGGATCTGCCCACGTAAGAGCGAAAGCTCGGAGTCGACCCAGATGTACGGCACGCGTCCGAACGGCCGGCCATCGAAGATTCCGTTCAGAGTCACGTAGGCTTCCTTGTACTGGCCCTTGATCGGATCATCCTTGACGCGCGGATCGCGGTCGGCGGCGGAGCACCAATCGCAGAAGAAGAATGTGCAACTGCCGTCGCCGCGCGGTGAAAAGCCGACTGGCACGATCTCCTCGACGCGGACCGGATCCACCGTGAAGTCAACGGCGATGATATCGCCCGAATAGTGCCAGGGCGGCGGCGGAACGGTCGACGCGCGACCGGTGCGCGTTTGTGGAAGGGTCCAACCTGCGAGTGTCATGCGTCTCTCCTTTGGGCGTTCGGCCTTCAGCCGGCGACGTCGAACCAGACGTGGACCTGTCCAGTGCCGACGGCATTCTCGTAGTCCGAAAGCTGCCGTCCGCGTGCGCGGCAGTCGCGTCCACCGAGCGCACCGACCAGCATCAGGTAGTGGCCGAAGAATCCCTCCGGGCGGAAGCGCCGGTACTCGGGATAGAGATCGAGGACCGCCGCGTGATCGCCGTCGCGCCAATGGCCGAGCACCCGCTCATCGATGGCCCGCGCCGCGGGTGAGATGACGTCTTCGGGACGGAACGACGCGTGGTCGAGGATGACGTCCATCGGCCAGAAGGTGTGCGTCATCCCGCCGCTGCCGATGAGCGCCACGCGCGCGTCCGGCGTTCGTTTCACCGCTTCGGCAAGGCAGGCGCCGAGGTCGAGGAAGTTGTGTGCCTCGGCGGTCTGGCAGACGCCGATGCTGAGCACGGCCTCGCCACGATGAAGGTAGTGCAAGACATTCAAGGTCGGGTAGTGCACGCCGAGGTGCGGATTCGTCGCGTTCAGGAACCGCACGCCACGTTCGCGCGTTGCGCCTTCGAGCTGCTCGCCGAGCGCGGGAGCGCCCGGGTAGTCGTACGTGTAGTCGGTGATCAGCGTCGGCAGCTCTTCGGACGTGTACGTACCCTGAAAGCGCGCGGCGCCAGCGGCGATGTGCTCGATCGTCGTGAACCAGTGCGTGTCGAAGATGACGAACGTGTTGGCACGGCAGGCGTCGAGCGCCTCTCGCAGCCTCGGGATCCCCGGGTCGACCAACGTCGTATCCCGTCCCTGTCCCATCGCTTTGCGAAGGGGCTCGGGCGCCATGATCGCCGGCTGATGCCCGAAGATCGCTGCACCTACGATGTCGCCCATGTCACGCCTCCTCGCCGAACGATCCTTTGCGGATCGCGACGTTTTTCACGTCGGAGAAGAAATCGAAGCTCCACGTGCCGCCCTCGCGCCCGATGCCCGACTCGCGCGCACCCCCGAACGGTGCGGCGAGATCACGCACGAAAAAGCAGTTGACCCAAACCGTTCCCGCCACAACCTGAGCCGCGAGTCGCCGGGCGCGCGGCTCGTCGCGCGTGAAGATCACCGCCGCGAGTCCGTAGCGGGTGCCGTTGGCCAAGGTGACGACTTCCTCGTCGTCGCGGAACGTCTGCCACGTGAGCACGGGGCCAAAGACCTCGTGCTGCGCGATCTCCATGTCCGCTCGGACGTTCGCGAGGAGCGTCGGCTCGAAGTACTGCGCCCCCGCGCCATGCGATCGGCCGCCCCACAGCGCGACGGCGCCGTCGGCGAGGGCGCGCTCGACAAAGCCCTGCACGCGAGAGAAATGCTCGGGCGTGATCAGCGGACCGACGCGCGTCCCGGGCTCGCGCGGATCGCCGACGACCATCGCGGCCGCCGCCTGCCGCACCTTGGCCAGAAAGGCTTCGGAGACCGAGGCCTCGACCAGGACTCGTGTCCCGGCGAGGCACACCTGCCCGGCATTGAGGTACTGCATCGCCACCGTCTGAGCAGCGCCATCGAGATCCGCATCGGCACAGACGATGAACGGAGACTTCCCACCGAGCTCGACGCTCACGGGAACGAGATTCCGCGCACCGGCGACACCGATCAGCCGCCCGGTGTCGGGCGAGCCGGTGAAACTGATCCGGTCGACGTCACGGTGCGCAACCAACGCTGCCCCGGCGTCCTCGCCGATGCCCTGCACCACGTTCAATACGCCGGCGGGAATGCCCGCGGCATGCGCGATGTCGGCGAGCAACGAGCAGGTGAGCGGCGCCCATTCCGGCGGCTTCACGACGATGGTGTTGCCGGCAGCCAGCGCCGGGCCCACCTTCCAGGTCGTGAGCATCAGCGGCGCATTCCAGGGGGTGACCAGCGCGGCGACGCCGGCCGGCTCGTAACGGACGTGATTCGTGACCTCGGCTCCGTCGATCGTGTGCTCGAGCTTCAGAGCCCAATCGGCGAAGAACTCGACGTTGAGCGCGGCTCGGGGCACCATTCGATGGACATTGCCGAGCAAGAGCGAGCCGTTGTCGAGCGTTTCGACCGCCGCAAGCTCCTCCGCACGGGCACGAATGCCATCCGCGAAGCGGCGGAGGAGCGGCGCTCGTCCTTCCGGACCGAGGCGCGCCCACGCCGGGAAGGCCCGTCGTGCCGCGTCGACCGCGGCAGCGACGTCGTCGGCGCTTCCGGCGGAAACTTCGGCCAGATGCGCCCCGTCGATGGGTGAGCGGAGTTCGAAGCGCGAAGAGGACGCAACCCGCCGTCCGCCGATCCAGTGGTCCGTCGAAACCTCGACGCCCCCGACCTGGGCGATTTTCATGGATTCATCTCCTGCAGGAAGCGGTCGACCAATTTTGCTGCCCGGTCGGCTGGCGCCGTCAGATGCGCCATCTGATAGTTGCGAGCGCCCGATGCCAGGTAGAAGCGCTCGTACTGCTCGTTGCGACTGGCGAGCGCGCTGCCGACGAAGTCCCACGCGAGCCGGAAGACGCGGATGCGATCTTCGGCTGATACTCCGTTCGCGCCCCGCAGATAGCGATCGATCAGCGGGCGCAGCGTCGGATCTCCGAGCTGCGACGCCGTCGGCGCGGCCAGGAGATTGTGCGATCCCAGGAGGCGGATGATCTCGTTCACGCGCGGGAACCAGCTGGGGAGAGCGGCCCGTAACGCCGCCAGCGGGCCGACGTCGGGAAACCACACGCCATTGCCGTACTCTCGCGCCCCGGCCTCCGCGGCCCGGACGCAGCCGCGCGCGAACTCGGCATACGACCAGAGCTCACCGAGTTGCTCGAACGTCGCCGGCGCGCCGGCATTGATAACGTTCACCATGCGGGTCGCGAGGCCCCACGCAAATTCGAGCTTCGTCTGGGCGCGGATCATGGTCTGCTGCATGATGTTCGGGGCCCAACCGGTCATCATGACGGCGTTGTAGGTGTCGAGACGCGCGTCGATGAACACGCGATCGCGCGGCACCTCGACGTCGTCGAAGATGACGAACGCGTCCTGCTCATCGAAGCGGCTCGAGAGTGGATGGTCGAACAAACCGTCCGCCGTGCTGCAGCTGTCGCGACACAGGAACTTCAGGCCCGGTGTCGACATCGGAATTGAGAACGCGACCCCAAAGGCGTCGGCACCAGGCGGCAGCGGCCAGGCCGGGTACACCGCAATCTCGTCGGCGAACGGGGCGAGGGTCGCCAACACCCGAGACCCACGCACGAGGATGCCGTGGGTGGTGTCACTGACCTTGTGAAGCGCGACGTCGTCGCCCGCCCGCGGCACGTCGCCGCGCGCCTTGTCGGTCGTGGCGTGTATGATCGTGTGCGTGAGCGACAGGTCGCGGCGTGCCATCTCCTTCTGGAACGCGACGAGGTTCGCGGCACCCCGCTCGTTGCCAGCGACCGCCCACTCGTCGGCACGCCCCGCGAAGCCCGCGAACGTCACATTCAGGTAGTCAGGCGAACGCCCCATGAGACCGACGCTGTACTCGGCCTGCCGTTCGAGACACGCGTGGCGCCGCTCGAGGTCGGCGCGCGAGCGCGGGATCAGATGGCTGACGTTGATCGGCTCGCCGGTTTCCGGATCGGGCATCAGG
>JACQEN010000227.1 GCA_016200585.1 Deltaproteobacteria bacterium | reverse complement strand
GAGCCGCAGGACGTCGACGGTGTGGGTGGCCTCACGAAGGTGCTCAATGATTGGACGTCGCAGGACCAATCCTGGTTCTACGTACCTTCGACCCGCCGCGTGCGCCGTGTGAACGCGGCGACGCGATCGGACCCGGTTGCCGGTCTCGATATCTTCGGCGACGACGTCAACTGCTACGCCGGCAAGGTCGAGTACTACAAGTGGAAGCTGATCGGCGAAGGAAAGGTCCTCGCCCCCGTCTTGAGCCCCGAGCCCCTGAAGCAAAAGCAAGTCAGCCCTTCACGTTGGGAAGTGGATATCCCGTACTTCAAAGGCGGTTACGAAACACCCGGCTCCAAGGGTGCGCCGTGGCTCATCGTCGAGAACCTCAGCATGATTCCGCGTGAAGTCTGGATCCTCGAAGGTCAGTCGGAGGATCCGTACTACAACTTCGGCAAAGTCATCATGTACATGGACAAGGAAATGTACCGCGTCTGGTGGAAGCTGGTGCACAACCGCGCCGGCGAGTACTTCTACAACGCGATGTGCGCGTACCACTGGTCGCGCACCGATGACGGCACAATGACCGCCGTCACCCCGAACATGGTCGTCGGCGTCAACGACAAGACCAATCGTGCGGCGATTGGCGGGAGCTACAGCTCGCAGTTCATCGAAACTAAATTCGACGACGACTACTTTACGCTGCACCGTCTGACGCACATGTCCGACTAAGACGTCCAACGATACTTCCAAAAGGAAGAGGGGACGGGAGGTATCTCCCGTCCCCTCTTCCTTTTCCGAGAAAGATTTGACCTCAGCGCGGCGGAAATTCGAGTCGCAGCCAGCGTGCGATCCACCCCTCGTTTTCATGCTTCGCAATGCCCTCGAGCTCGCCGCGATCGAGCCACATACCTTTGCAGTCGGGACATTCCTCCACCGCGACCTTGTTCACGGTCAGCGACTTGAGCTTGGCTCCACACTTCGGGCAATGCCCGAGAGCGTCGGGACGTTTGCCTGCCTCGCTGTCGTGCCGCATCTTTTCAACCAATTTGCGGTCGCGTTCGGCGAAATACTGATCTTCTCGGGCGCGCTCGGCGTCGCGTAGTTTGTCTCCAAGACGGTCCTTCTCATTCGCTGCCATCATTCTTCTCCTCAAGCTCGTCGCGTGCCTTTAGCTTAGCTTTCACTCGCAGCCACTCCAGCCAACGCCGCGCTCGCTCGCTTTCCGAGCTGAGCAAGGTGAGGCCGATCACTAGGAATAGAATTCCCTGAAGAAACGGCAGAAACAAGCCGATTACGCCGAGAATCAAACAAGCGATGCCGAGAATCACGCGACCGATTCGGAGGAACATGTCCGCTATTCCCCAGCGCAGGGGTCTCGCCGGTCGGACACAGCCGCCCCCCCCGTACGCCGCAACCAGAAGAAGTCCAAGCCCCAAACCCGCAATGATGCACCTCGGCGAATGTTCACTGTTAGCACGCCCGAGCGGCCGTGGCGAAGGCACGCCGACCAATTTCTTCGACTCGATGGGAATTGACTCATATGGCCACGTTAGTAGTGTTCGATGACGAGCAAAGATTCATCACTCGATTGCAGCCAACAACCGCGGGGCCAGCGTAAACCATACCGATGCAAGGCGACACCTCAAGAATCTCCTGGGTACACCGCCGGCAATTCTGGCTGTTCTTGCTTGCGACACTGCTGGGTGCGCGGATCATACTTCCGAGCGTGCTACGCAGCATCCTGATTCGAGGATCCTCAAAGCTTCTCCACACTCGCGTCGAGTTGGGCGACGTCGACATCTCCTTGCTACGCGCCGGCATTTGCCTCGAAAATCTTGCCATCGATGACCCGGCTGACCTGACCAAGAATGGCGTTGAACACCCCGCCGTGCTCATCGGCTGGAAGAGACTGGCCGTCGAGCTTCGTTGGCTGCCGCTTCTCAAGCACATCGTTCAGCTGCGCGACATCGACATCGACTCGCCGCACATTGCCTTGGAACGCCTGAAGAACGGCGCTTTGAATGTTTCGACCTTGGTGCCTTCGAGCGCACCGGCAGAGCCAGCAACGACTCCTGCCGAACCGGTAGACCATCCGTGGCGCGTTGCGATCGACCATGTTGGATTGCGTAGCGGTGCATTGCGTTTTCAAGATCACCTGGTCGAAGGAGCAGAACCCGTCGAAGTTGGGCTCGACCAGATCGAAGTTTCCGACATCGCTCTGCAACCCGGCGTGTACGGCGAACCGTCGCACATCCATGTCGACATCAAAGTCGACGATGCCGTCATCGGAGTTGAAGCTCGCTTCGAGCTTCGCGATCCCGGCCTCTTTCTCGAGGCTGCAGCGAAGGCGGAGAGCTTCCCCCTGCACCGAGCTCGCGTCTACATTCCGAACGTTGGCTGGAGCGACCTACGCGGTGTCCTCAATACGGAGCTTGTGTACCGCTTGGAAACGGGTGTCCATGACGAGGTACGCGGCAAGCTGAGCTTGGAGGATGTCACGATTCGTTCCGCGACATTCGACCGACCAGCGCTGGCTTGGAAGCGATTCGAAGTCGGCATCAATTCTTGCGACATCCTTCATCGCAACGTCGACATCGCGAACGTCAGCCTGTCTGGCGCCGACATTTTGGTTCGACCCGACAGCGACGCCCTCCTGCCAGCCTTCGCCACAGCCCCCGATGCAGGCTCGGCAGCCGCCCCACCCGCGGCGGAAACGCCACCGACACCGGTCCCGAGCCCTGCCGCGGAAGCGCCGTGGCAGTGGTCTATCGCTTCGCTGCACCTCGACGACTCTCGGGTTCACCTGATCAGCGACCCGGCGCTCGACATTGTGTTAGCTGCCGACACGCAAGACCTCACCAGCGCCGGTGACCAGGCCGTACCCCTCAACTTCACCGTTACTGTCGGAGAAGGGTCGCTGAACATCGATGGCCAGCTGCGTCTCAAACCCATCGGTCTTGCCGCGCAACTCAAGATCGCCCAGCTCGATGTACCTTCCGAGCTCGCGGCACTCCATGTTGGACCCACGGGACTGATTGCGGCGGCCAAGCTCGACACGAACCTCAACATCGCCTTCGGGTCGTTGGCGCCCGCAGCGGGCGACCTGAATGCGCGCGGCAACCTGACGGTTTCCGACCTGCAAGTCGTTCCGCCAGGGACCGCGCACAACCGGATTGCTGCAGAACGCCTGCACCTCGATCTCGACGAGCTCAATCTCAGCGCTGTGCTCGACGACACCGACCGCCCCCGCAACTTGAGCGTCCGCGGCAAGATTGATCTCGCCGACGGCCAACTCAGCTCCGGGGAGCCAGTCGCCAGCACGGCAGGGTTGAAATCACTGCAAGTCGGTTTCGCTCCGTTACAAGTGGCAGGATTGGGTGGGAAGGCGGCCGCTACAGGCGATCTCGAGTGGCACGGTTCGATCTCTTTGACGGACGTGAAGCTCGCACCGAACCTGGTAAGCGGCTTCGAGAGCACCCTGAGCTCTCTCGAATTGGCAGCCGATCCTCTGCAAATCGCGGCGTTGCTCACCGCGACATCGCGAACGCCTTTGCCTGCCGATGGCGACGTTCATTGGCGCGGCTCGCTAGCCGTGCGCGCACCACACTTTACGAGCGGCGGCCAAGGCGGTAGCGCCGATGCCGGGAACATCGGACTCTCGGGCGTCGATGTAAAGCTCGAGGGAGCGGCAGCACGGAATCCCCTGTCGGCAGGAGATATCGCAGCGCTGGGCACGCTATCGATTTCCGACATCCGACTGCTCGCCGGCGATCCCAAGGCTTTCAGCGCGTCCATCAAGAGTATCGATCTGCCGCTCGAGGACCTGAGACTTCCCAAAATCCTCTCCGCCGCGGGCACAAGTGACCAGGCCACCGTTCGCCTCGGGGCTATTCGTATAGGCGCGCCGAACGTGCGACTGACAAGAACCGCCGATGGAATCATTCTGCCGTCGTTTGCCGGATCCGCAAGCGGCGAACACGTCGTACCGCCAGGCAAGCAGACGCCATCGAGATCTTCGCCGCCGCCGAACGTGTCGATAAAGTCGTTTGCCCTGAAGCAGGGAAGCATCGTCTTCGACGACCGCACAACGAAGCCGTATTTCGGCACGGCAATCTCTCCGCTCAATATCGAAGCGACAAGCTTGCGCTTCCCCAATCCGCGGGTAGCAAGCCTTCGCGTCGACTCAGGATTGAAACCAGACGGCACACTACGCGTGTCGGGATCCCTAGACGACAGCGGCGGCAAGCTCGATCTGACCGCCAGCGACATAGGATTGCTTTCGTTCAATCCCTACGTCACGGCGTACTCATCGTACAGCATCGATAGCGGCAGTCTGAGTGCCGTCACCAAGGCGTCGAGCAGTGGTCCGTCGTACAAAGCGGATACGGCGCTTACGTTGCATGACTTCGACGTCTCCGGCAGTGAGGGGGACTCTCTTTTCCAGAAGCAATTCGGCATTCCATTGACCGTTGCACTGGCCCTCTTGCGCGACCTCTCCGGCAACATCGTGCTCAACATCCCGGTCGAAACAAGCGATCAGGGAACGAAGATCAATCTGCTCAGCGTCATCGGCGACGGCCTGCGTGCCGCGATTGTCGGTGCGCTGGCATCCCCCCTCAAGCTCGTCGGAGCCGTCTTGCAAGGCAACAAGGTCGCCGCCGTCGCACCGCCCGAGTTGAAGTTGCGCGCCGGGCGCACCGATCTCACGCCGGAGGGCAGCCAGCAACTCGATCAGCTCGCAGCCCTGCTGGCCAGCCGGCCGGGCATGGCGGTCACCCTGGAAACCACTGCCAGCAACCAAGACACGCGTTGGCTGCGAGAGCACGCGCTGCTCGAAGAGCTGTCGCAACCGCAAGGACTCTTCGGCACCCTGAAGCATATCGGCCGGAACAGCGCTCGCGAAGCAATTCGTAAAGCCTTGCAAGCGCGCGCCGAGGACGGCCAGGGTGAGCTCGATCCGGAGCAACAGCAGACTCTAGAACGCTGGCTTGACGAGCACCCGCCGGTTTCCGCCGGCCAATTGCAGAAGTTGAGCGCCGACCGTCTGGCGCAGATCCGCGATCGACTTTCCGAGCAGCATGGTGTCGACAAGGAACGTGTCGACATCGTCGAACCGACCCCGGCCACAACCGACGAGGCGCCGATCCTGCGGACGAAGCTACATCCGGTGGGCAAACCCGCCGCCGCGATCGCTCCGCAACCACCCACGCAACCGGAGCCCAACGGCGCTCCAGTCCATTCCGACTGATTCCGATCCGACGACGTTCAAGAAGCTCCCGAACGGCTCCCTTGCTTCGGCACAGCGCCACCGATCAGGTCGACCAGGCGCCACTTCTGCCAAGCCTGCTGCTCGCTCCGGGCGACTTCCTGCAACACGCCCGCGACGCGCTGATCGCAACCGCGCGGCAGTTTTCCAAGCTGGGTGATCTCCGCCAAGCCTGCCAGTTCGATCTGCGCCGGATCGCGGCCGAGGACATAGCGCGCGTCGTCGGCATCCACGGCAACGAGCCATCCGCGGCGTTCGAGCTCGGCGATGGAATCCTTTACGGCATCGATCCCCACACCCAGCTCGCGCGCCAGATTACGTGTGTTCAGCGGCGTCGCGGCACCGGAGAAGAGCTCCGCCGCGCGGATCAAGATGTGCAACGCCAGTGCGGCGGTGTTCCAGCGCGACGCCCCGGCGTGCTCCGGCCCGAATTCGAGTATCGCCCCCAGCTCGGCTCCACCCAGTACAATGACCCAACTGACGTACAGCCACACCAGTGTCACCGGCAACTGCGAAAGCGCTCCGTAGATGGCGTTGTAGCGCGCCGCGCCGATTTGCAGGCTGACATACAGCCACTGCACGATGTACCACGCCACTCCCGCAACCGCAGCGCTCACAGCCAGCGGTACAAACGACGGCCGGCGGTTCGGCATGACCGCATAAAGGATTCCGATCGCAATCGCGTTGATCAACGGCGGGGCCACCTGCAAGCCATGCATCACCGCGCTACCGACAATCTGCGTGCGCGTCGCCAGCTCGAACACATGCTGCGCTCGCAGCGACGACGTGATCGCAACGGCGGCGAGCATCAAGAAGGGCGTGAGCATCACCACGCTGACGTAGTCGGTAACCTTGCGCCAGATGCTGCGGGCTCGCGACACACGCCAGATGACGTTGAAGCTCGATTCGATACTACTGAGCACACTGACGGCCGAAAAGATGAGCGTCGCCGCGCCAAGCGTGCCGAGCGTCCCGACATTCGTCCGGTCGATGTACTCGATGATCGCGTGGGTCGTCTCCGGACTCAACGACAGGTTCGCAAGCAGAATCGGCTCGAGACGCCGCTGTACCCCCAACCCCTTGAGCACGGAGAACATCACGGCCAGAAGCGGTACAATCGACAGCAACGACGCGTAGGCCAGAGCCGAAGCACGCATCAAACAGTGGTCGGCATAGAACCGGCCGACGAGGGCGCGCAGAAAAAACATGACTCGGCGTACGCCGCTCATACGCGGGCTTCCGCTTCAACCGCTGATACGCCCGCGATTGCGTTCACTGCAAAACAACATTCGACCACGTCTCCGACAGCGTCTCTTCGTCGTCGGCGAGAAAGGCGCGCAACTCGATCGGTCCGGTCGACTTGGGTTGCACCTGAAACGTCAAGCGCCAGGTTTGGTTGACAGGGTTCTTGACGACCTGCTGTTCGATCAAAGCCGCCGATTCCGCACCCGAGGCGACAGTCACCACGGCGCGAACAGGACGTGCGCCCGGCAGCGATTCCAATTTCTTGCCGCCGAAATCGACAACGAAACGATAGGTCCCGCTGGCGGCACGGTCACGCCGCGTCGCAATCACCCGGCCGCCCGGCGGTCGCGTCGCGTCATCACCGTACCAATACAATGTGTAGGCAAACCGCAGCTTGTCGCCCTCCTTGGGAGCACTTAGTGGCCGCCAAAACGCAACGATGTTGTCGTGAATGTCGGTGTCGGTTGGGAGCTCGACGAGCTCGACGTCGCCCGCGCCCCAGCCATCCGTCGGGACGATCCAGGCGCTCGGACGCAGCTCCGAGTGCGCCTCGAGGTCCTGATAGTGCTCGTAGTCACGGTCGCGCTGGATGAGGCCGAAGCCTTGCGGATCGTGCAGTTGAAAGGCGCTCACCTGCAAGCTCGTCGGATTGTCGAGCGGGCGCCAGAGCCATTCACCACCGCTCGAAAAGATCAATAGACCGTCGGAGTCGTGGACCTCCGGACGGAAGTCATCGAACCACCGCGAGGTGTTCTCGCCATGAAAGAACATGCTGGTCAGCGGCGCGATACCGACACGGGCGACGGTGTCACGGAAGAACAGCCGCGAGTCGACCTCGACCTTGGTCTGAGCGCCCGGGGTGACCACGAACCGGTAGGCTCCGGTGACACGGCGGCTGTCGAGCAAGGCATAGACGACGAGCGACTTGGCATTCGCCGCCGGCTTTACCAACCAGAACTCGGTAAAGTAGGGAAACTCCTCCCCGCTGGGCTCGACGGTGTCGAGAGCCAGTCCGCGAGCCGACAGGCCATAAATCTGATCACGGCCCAAGGCGCGGAAGTAGCTCGCTCCGAGGAAAACGACGACCTCGTCTTTGTAGCGCGCGTTCTTGATCGGGTAGTGCAGCCGAAATCCGGCCCAGCCGATGTCGTCGGGAATCGCCGCAGCAAAGGTGTTCTTGCCGTAGTCGAACATGTCGGTCGAAAACGGCACATGCTGAATGCTGGTGCCGTCGACGACGTTCACCGCCACCGGACGCGCATAGTACAATCCCAGGTGGAAGAACTGCGCTTCGAACGGCAAGTGATCCATACGCCAGAGTGACTTGTCGGTGCGGAAACGGATGTCGCGCCACTGATCGTAGCTCATGTTCAACATCCACTCCGGCACCTTGTCCTTCGAATCCTGAAACGGTTGCTTGGCGAGGTGCTCGGCTCTCGCGGCGACGTCGTCCAGTCCGAAATCGGCCCAGGCCCGATTGGCCGCCGTCGTCAGCGCCGCCAACGCCCCGATTGCCGCCAACCACTGAGCCGCCCGCTGCGCGCGTCCCTTCATCCTCATCGCTTGTGCTCCTCCCGCTCGGCCTCGATGCGCTCTTCTATCTGCTCAAGTCCCACAACGCGTCAAGCCTACGCGCCGCGTCAGACTGGCATCCATACCGCTTCCCAAGGTAGCTTTGTTTCATGAACCACGCACAAGACGATCCAAGATCAGCCGTGTTGGGTGGCTTCGACACCGCCATGGGCGTCCGCATGATCAAGCTGACGCGCGACGAAGTGGTGCTGGAGTACGACATCGACAAACGGCACCGACAAGCGTACGGCATCGTTCATGGAGGCATGCATTGCGCCATGGTGGAGAGCGCGTGCTCAACCGGTGCCGGCATGGACGCCATGCTACGCGGCCAGTCGGTCGTCGGCGTCGAGAACCACACGAGCTTCATCCGGGCGGCGCGCGACGGCACACTGCGCGTCGTAGCGACCCCGATTACACGCGGCCGCCGGTCGCAGGTCTGGGAGGCTACGGTGCGCAACCAGAGCGGCCAAATCGTCGCCACCGGCCGCGTTCGACTACTGTGTCTTGAACCCGGAAGCGAGCTGGCCGGCAAGATCGTCGAACGGCCGTGACCTCTTGCTCATTGCGGCGATCGCCATGAGCTTCGATCACGACTTCGCCATGGCTGGTTCCCGACTGTGGTCGTCCTGTTGACACCCGCTTCGCGGCTTTGGTACCGCCGGCACGCCACATGACCACTCTCCGCGATCGCGCCGCCATCATCGGCATCGGCCAAACCGCTTTCAGCAAGCAAAGCGGCATCACCGAGCACCGCGCCGCCTGCGAAGCGATTCGCGCCGCAATCGACGATGCCGGTCTGGCTCCGAAGGACATTGACGGCTTCGTGCGCTACGACATCGAGTCGAACACCGAGTTGGCGCTGATCTACAGCCTTGGCATCCCCCATTTGCGTTTCTTCGCCGGCGTCACCTCCGGCGGCGGCGCCGTCTGCGGCACATTGGTTCTCGCTGCCATGGCGATCGCCACCGGCCAAGCACGCAACGTCGTCTGCTTCCGAGCGCGCAATCGCGGTAAGCGCTCGATCTCTACGCCGGGAAAATTCGGCGGCGGACGGCCGTGGGAGCGGCAGCCGCAGCAGGTTGCGGACTTCTACCAGTACCACACGCCCTTCGGCCTCATCACACCGGCCCAAGAAATGGCCCTCATCTACCACCGTCACATGCACGAGTACGGCACGACAACCGAGCACTTCGGCCAGGTCGCCGTCGCCCAGCGGACGCATGCCGAAAGAAATCCCAACGCCGTGATGCGCCAACCGATCACCCTTTCCGATCACCAGAGCTCACGCTGGATCGCCGAGCCGCTGCGCATGCTGGATTGCTGCCTCGAAACCGACGGCGCCTGCGCGGTCGTCGTGACCTCGCGTGAACGGGCCCGCGACGCGCAACACACCCCAGCCTACATCCTCGCCGGCGCCCAAGCCGAAGGCCCCATTCACATCCAGCTCAGCGACTATTTCACGCACCGCAACGAAGAAACTGGCGGCCGCTCCGTGGCCAAACAAATCTACGAGATGGCGGAAGTGAGCCCGCGCGACATCAACGCGGCGATGTTCTACGATCACTTCTCACCGGCGGTTCTGACCAGCCTCGAAGACTACGGCTTCTGCAAACCCGGAGAGAGCGGCCCGTTCGTGGCCGCCGGCAACATCCAGTGGCCGCACGGTCGGTTGCCGGTGAACACCCACGGCGGCAGCCTCTCGGAAGCCTTCATCCACGGCTTCAACCACATCCTCGAAGGTGTCCGTCAAATCCGCGGCACCTCGACCTGCCAGGTCGAAAACGCCGAGCTGGTATTGGTCACCAGCTCCAACACCGATCCAACCGGAGCCGTGCTCCTACGCCGATGAGTCAGAAGAGCGAAACTCCGGTGCCGGTACCGAACTTCGACAACGCCGGTTTCTGGGAAGGCTGTCGAAACCACGAGTTGCGCATTCAACGCTGCTGCGCTTGCAGCGCGTTGCGGCACCACCCGCGCCCGCTGTGCCCGGCTTGCAACAGCTCCGACTACGACTGGCACAAAGTCAGCGGACGCGGCACGCTCTACACCTTCACCATCGTACACGGACCGACTCTAGCGGCGTTCGCAGCGCACGCCCCTTACAATGTCGCCGTGGTGCAGCTGGACGAAGGTCCCTACCTGGTCACCAACATCGTCGAATACAACGGCACGCCGTTGCGCATCGGCCTACCCGTCGAGGTGGTCTTCAACGACGTCGACGCAACGATCAGCCTGCCGAAATTTCGACCCGTGAAACCCATGTCCGGCTCAGCTGCGACGCTCAAAGACTAACTCGCGCACGTGCAGCGGCGAGCCGAACGCACGAATCGTAATGTCGATCGTTCCGCTGGCGGGTTCGCTCGATTCCAGAAAGCGCTGGTCGCGGTGCGACCACATCTGAATCCGCTGCCGCTCGCCGGAAGCATTCAACGCCGCCAGTTGCCACTCGCCCTCCGGCAACTCAAAGTCGCTGAACGCGAGAGGGATCGCTTCGCGGATGAGTACGCCCAACCGCCCTTCGTCATCGAGCATCGCCAGTGCCTCGCGGCCGTCCGAGAGCAAGTAGCCCGGCACGACCAAGCGACGCTCTCCGGTCTGCACGCCGATGCGCGGACTGGTCCGACGCACGTACAGCACGGAGTCGTGTTGATAGGGCTGGGTTCCACGGAACAATACCGGGCGATATTCACGCGCAAATCGCGGATCGGCGACCATCTCCTTGCCGCTGCGAAAGCAAGGCGTCAAGCTGCCATCCGGACTGCAAAACAAGATCAGGTCGGGAGCCCGGTCGAGTACGTAGCGTCCATCACCAAGCTCGTGCGCCACTGCCCCCGAGCCGAAATCGGCCGGAGGATGATGCGCCATGTAGCGATCCGTCAAGCCGAGCATGTCGAGCGCCGGCAGGCGGGAAAAAAACGGCACACCCCCGGCAGGATCGACCGCACACAGCGGCTGCTGCTGCGCAAAGGCGTCGTGCAGCAATCGCCCCAACACCTCGCCATTCCAAACCCAAATCTGCTGCCGGGCGCGGATGAGATGAGGGTCGTTCTGTTGTCCCCATACGAGGCCGACGGACACCAGCGCGGCAGCGACCCATGCAAGCAGGGGCACGATTCGGTGCCGCATCACGGCCCAAGCAGCGCCTTGCGCAGCAAGCAGAGCGCACAACACCACCATCGGTACGACGTGGCGGCGCGGCAGAAACCATTCGCCGCCGATAAACAAGACGTACAGCGTCCACGCCACCAACGGAACGAATAGAACGAACGCACGCCGCCGCAGCGGCGCAACACAGACCCCGACAATCAGGCCCAACAACCCCGCCGCGGCAGCCCCGGCGTGCCAGTGAGCAGCGTTCATGAGGTAGTAGGCACCGCTGTGCAGATGACCGCTGCTCAAAGTCAGCTTGGCAAACGCCGTATTCGGCACCCACTCGCCATAGTACGACAAACGAAACGCAAGTTGCAGCGCCAGCGCCAAAGCGGGGATGACGAGTAACCAGGCGACGGCGCGTACGGCCTTCCACTCGAAACGCAGAGCTGCAATCCACGCACAGGAAATCGCAACAACGAAAAGGACTCCATCCGGACGCGTCAGACTGAGCAAACCAAATAGCAGACCCGAAGCCAGCAGCCGCTTTGCTTCCGGTTCGTCTTCGTCGACCAACGGCACGGCCAGAACCATCGCCCACGCCAACAAGGCCGCGAGCAATGCTTGTTCGAGGCCGCCAACGGCCCAAGCTCCGGTACAGCCGGCGAGCGCAAATGTCAGCCCGCCGGCGACGCTCGGCAGCAGGCCGCGCACGGAACGCGGCGGCGAGAAATACACGAACGCCGCGATGGCCGCAGCCATACTCAGCAGGCCCAAGCTGCGCGCCGCAACGATCAGATCGATGCCGAAGGCACCCACGCCGGCACACGCCAACACCCAGAGTACGTTCGAATAGCCCTCGACGCGTTCGCCGTCGGTCCACGTCAGGCCTTTGCCGTCGAGCAAGCGCTGGCTGTAGCGCAGCGAGATCAAACCGTCGTCCGCAAGGAACAAGCGGTACTGCCAAGCGTTGACGGCAAGTGCCCCCCAGAGAAGAGCCAGGACGGCGACGATATAGATCCACCGATGCTCTGGAAGCCTCGGCTTAGCCAGGATGCCGAACTCGGGCTGCACGCGCACCATCGCTCTCGACCGTTCTATCCAAGGGAGCGCGACCCGGGTTCTACCGCCGACACCGCTCCGGGATGCCCAGCATTGTCCCCGCTGTCAACCTTCCGCGTCGCGGCAATCATTGACGACATTTCACCCCATCCGATAGCGTAACGCGACGCTCGAAGGAGACGAAGATGGCATATTCGACATTGGATTTACGGGTCGACGGATCCGTCCATTGGCTCACTCTCAATCGGCCGGAAGCACTCAATGCCCTCAACCCGACGATGGTCAACGAGCTGCGCGAATACTTCGGCAGCCTGCCTGGCGAACGCAACGTACGAATCGTCGTACTGCAAGGAGCTGGACGCGGGTTTTGTGCCGGTCTCGACCTGAAAGAAGGCGCCGGCGGCGACGGAACAGGTTCGGTCCAAGCGGCGTTGCGCGGCCAGCGTCACATCAGCGAGTTGGTGATGATGATGCGCCGGGCGCCGCAAGTCTTCGTTGCTTGTGTCCATGGCCCGGCCTGCGGTGGCGGCTTTGCCCTCGCCCTGGCGTCGGACGTGCGCATCGCCGGAGAAAGCGCGCGCATGAACGCCGCTTTCATCCGCATAGGCTTGTCGGCGTGCGACGTGGGCGTCAGCTACTTCCTGCCGCGGCTGGTCGGCGTCTCGGTGGCCTCCGAGCTATTGATGACCGGGCGATTCATTCACGCGCCGCGGGCGCTGGCAACCGGACTGGTCTCCGAAGTCGTGCCCGACGACCAGATGCAAACGGCGGCACAGCGCCTCGTCGACGACATGCTGTTGACGTCACCGCTCGGCTTACGCCTCACGAAGGAGTGCCTCAACGCCAGCATCGATGCCGGCAGCCTCGACCAGGTCGTCGCCATGGAAGATCGCAACCAGATCCTCTGCGCTCAGAGCAATGACTTCCGGGAAGGCATCATGGCCTTCCTGCAGAAGCGTAAACCGCAGTACACCGAGAGCTGAGATCGACCGATGCATTTTTCCGTATCGCTACCCACCGACCGACTGGATCGTGCACCCGAGTTCGTCACGCAAACGGCGGTCGCAGAGATTGCGCGAGCTGCAGAGGATGCCGGCTTCGAGGCTTGCTTTGTGACCGACCACCCGTTCCCGCCGCACCGTTGGCTGTATGGCGGTGGGCATCATGCGCTGGATCCTTTCGTCGCGCTGTCGTTTGCCGCAGCGGCTACGTCGACGTTGCGTGTACAGACGCACATTCTCGTCCTGCCGTACCGAAACCCGTTCGTGACAGCCAAGGCCGTGCTCAGCCTCGACGTTCTCTCGGGCGGGCGCGTAACGCTCGGTGTCGCTGCCGGCTACCTCAAAGGGGAATTTGCGGCCCTCGGCGCCGACTTCGATGGACGCCAAGAAACGTCGGACGAATTCATACGCGCGATGAAGTCGGCCTGGGCCGGCGACGATGTCCGTTTCGAAGGTCGCGGTTTCAAAGCATCGGGCAACAGCATGGGCTTCCGCCCGATGCAACAACCGCATCCGCCGATTTGGGTCGGCGGCAACAGTCGCGCCGCCATCCGGCGGGCGGTGGAGCTCGGCGACGGTTGGGTGCCGTTCCCCAATCCAGCGGCCATGTCGCAATACACGCGCACCCCGCCCCTGGAGACGCTCGACGACTTGAAGGCGCGAATTGCCCTCGCCAACGAATTTGCGGCCGCGGCCGGCCGTACGCAACCGATCGACATCTGCTACTCGCTGATGTCGAGTGCTGCACCGGAAATGGATCCCGGCGCAGCACTCACCCGTATCGACACGCTCGCCAACCTGGGTGTCACCTGGCTCACCGTCGGCTTTCGCGCCGAAACACGGCGCGACTACATCAGCGCCATGCAGCGCTTCGCGCGCGACGTGTCAGCAAAAGCCAAGCGCGCGTCGGTTGCGCGATAGGGCGAGATTCGTCTAAAGCCTGCGGCCATGCTTTTCAGTTCTTCCATGTCGCCTTGGCCGCAGCGGTGGTTCACCCCCTTCCTGCTGGGCATCGTCATCACTCTTGGACTCAGCGGTTGCGCCTCACTCAAAACGGCGAGCTCGGGCGATGTTGTATTCAACGGCCCGATACAAGAGATCGCGCCCTTCCACGACGGCGACTACTTCGTCTGGCAGATCGAAGGCAGCAATCTTCCGTCCGGAATTTACGTGCAGAAGATCAGCGCTGGAACGCAATCGGGTGAGTACGTTGCCACGATGTCGTTTTCCGGCACCGCCGTCTCGCGCACGATCTTTCGACTGGACGACTCGTCGGTCAACAAGCTGCGTGAAGACGCGCCGACCATTCACGGCGCTTTTGTTTACGATACACCAGTGCCGTTCCTGTGGACGCCGTTACGCAGTAGCCCGCGGCGCTTCGCAACCGGAATGAACGTCGAAGGCATGGGCGGCCCGGGTTCGGTCAGTAAAGGCGAGCTTGAAGAAGTCACTTGGGCTCTCGCTGTCCCGGGCTCCAACCCCGAGCAGTACGAGATCCACCGTGCGCGCACCATTCGAGTCGGCGACAAGCAAAGTTATTCCGAGCGCGTGACCAAACTGCAGCGCGGAATCGGCGCGATCGCGTCGGAAGAGACCGTCGAGGGTAAGCCGTCCGGACATACCCAACAGATCTGCGCGATGGTCGCCGGCAAACAGTTCGGCACTTGCCCGGAACCGCTGAACTGAGAGTGCAGCGTCGAACCGAGCCCCGTCATTCGAACAAGACGACGGCCGCGCCGGCATCGACGAGAGCCGCGCGAAAGATGCCTTGCTCGTAGCCGCCCAGAATGGCGCTGAGATTTTCCACGCCGCGGACAGTAACCACCGGCCGGAGGAAGCTTCGTCCGGCACCGCGCTGCAGGCCGAAACGTAAGAACGCCTCAAGACACACCATACGCTCCGGGGTGTCGCCGCTGACGGCGGCAGCTCCGCCAAAGAGCTCGACGCGCCGAGCATCCGGGGCATCCGGGACTTCTTGGCCGACCGCTAGGACTTCCGGACCCTGCGCACTGTCGCAGATGTAGAGGAACGTACGATACGTTTGCGACACTCCGTTGCGCGCGAAGCTGATGCGCTCCGGGCTGACGTTGACGTAGACGTGCGGCGCAAAGTGTCGAAGTGTCCAGGGTAGATCGTCGGCTCGCATGGGTCGTTCCCAGATCCTCAGGCCGCCGCGTCCTTGCAGTGCCCTCAGGTTCAGGCAACGTAACACTCAAAGGAAGTCTTCAAAAGCCGACGCTCTCGGTGCGCCTGCAGACAAAGATGGCGGTCTAGATAGCGGTCGACAATTTCCGCACCGCTAGTTGGCTTTGTCGTTCGACGCTGATAGGGTCTTCGCTGGACTTTCGCCCGCCATGAATACACTCGGCTTCCACCCGCTGGTCGAACGTTGGTTCCGCGAACGCTTTCGCGAGCCCACGGCTCCGCAGGTTGCGGGCTGGCGCCACATCGCCGCTCGGCGCGATACGCTCATCGCCGCGCCGACCGGATCGGGCAAGACACTGGCCGCGTTTCTGTGGGCCATCAACGGGCTGATCGAACGCGCCAGCGCCGGCCAACTCGAGGACAAGACCAGTGTCGTCTACGTTTCGCCGCTGAAGGCTTTGGCCAACGACATCCAGAAAAACCTGCAACAGCCGCTGGCGGAGATTCACCAACTCGCCCTCCAAGAGGGCACACCGCTGCCGGAGATCCGTGTCTTCGTGAGGTCCGGCGACACTCCGGCACACGAGCGGCAGTCGATGGTGAAACGCCCGCCGCACATTCTCATTACGACACCCGAATCGTTCTATATCTTGCTGACCGCCGAGCGCAGCCGCCGCATGCTGGCACAGGCCGAGACGGTCATCGTCGACGAGATCCACGCCGTCGCCGGCGACAAGCGCGGCGCCCATCTCACGCTCTCCCTCGAGCGGCTCGACGCCGTCGCCAAGCAGCGTCTGCAACGCATCGGACTGAGCGCGACACAAAAGCCGATCGATGACATCGCGCGCATGCTGATCGGCGCCGATCGCCTGATCCTCGGCGGTTTGCCCGACTGCGCCATCGTCGACACCGGACACCAACGCACTCTCGACCTGAGCATCGAAGTCACCGAGCACGAGCTCGGCCCCATTGCCACACACGAAATGCACGCCGACATCTTCGATCGCATCGCGGCGCTCACCACGACGCATCGCACCACGATCGTTTTCGTCAACACGCGGCGACTGGTCGAACGCGTGGCGCATCAGCTCGCCGAACGTCTGGGCAAAGACAAGGTTGCGGCGCACCACGGCAGCATGTCGCGGCACGCGCGCCTGGAGGCCGAAGAAGGTCTCAAGTCGGGCGCCATCCCGGTCGTCGTCGCCACGGCTTCGCTCGAGCTCGGCATCGACGTCGGCCACGTCGACCTCGTGTGCCATTTGGGCTCGCCGCGCGCTATCGCCACGTTCCTGCAACGCGTTGGTCGCTCCGGCCTAGCATCCTCATCCCGGAAAACGCCCTCGACATTGTGGCGCAGCAGATCGTCGCCGTCGTTGCCAGCAAGGAGATCAGCGAGAAGGATCTGTGGGATCTGGTGCATCGCTCCTACCAGTTCCGCAACTTGCGCCGTGAGGATTTCGAAGCGGTTCTCGAGATGCTCTGCGAGGGCGTATCGACGCGTCGCGGCCGGCGCTCAGCGCATCTGCATCGTGATCAGGTCAACGGCATGCTGCGGCCCCGGCGCGGGGCGCGCATGATCGCCATCTTGGACGGCGGGGCGATTCCCGACACCGCCGACTACGACGTCGTCGAAGACCCGGCGGGTACGTTCGTCGGCCGCGTCAACGAAGACTTCGCCATCGAGAGCATGGCCGGTGACATCTTTCTGCTCGGCAACCGCTCGTGGCGTATCCGTCGCGTCGAAGCCGGGAAGGTTCGCGTCGAGGACGCGCAAGGCTTACCACCGACGATCCCCTTCTGGCTTGGTGAGGCGCCGGCGCGGACGATCGAGCTGTCGAACGAGGTCGGACAGATCCGCCAGAAGGTGGCCGAGCTGCGGCACGACCTTCCTGCCGCCACCGCCTGGTTGATGGAGGAATGCGGAGTCGACGAGTCCGCAGCGCAACAAATCATCGTCTACGTCGCGGAGACTCACGCGGCGCTCGGTGCGGTACCGACACCGCAGACGGTCATCGCCGAACGCTTCTTCGACGAAGGCGGCGGCATGCAGCTGGTGGTCCATGCACCGTTCGGCGGACGCATCAACCGCGCTTGGGGCTTGGCGCTGCGCAAGCGCTTCTGTCGCAGCTTCGACTTCGAGCTGCAGGCGGCAGCCACCGACGACGGCATCGTCCTGTCGCTCGGCGAGCAGCACAGCTTTCCGGTCGACAACGTGTTTCACATGATCAACCTGCAGACGTTGCGCGACGATTTGCTGCAAGCCGCTCTGGCAGCGCCGATGTTCGGAACGCGCTGGCGTTGGAACGCCACGCGCGCCCTGGCGCTGCAACGCAACAGCAGCGGAAAGAAAGTGCCTCTGCAATTGCAACGCATGCGCGCCGAAGATTTGTTGGCGGCAGTCTTTCCGGCGCAGTTGGCCTGCGGCGACAACCATCCGCGCGGCGCCATCGAGCCACCCGATCATCCGCTGGTCAACGAAACGGTCGCCAACTGTCTGCATGAGGTCATGGATCTCGACGGCTTGCGCGAAGTCCTCGAGGCGATCGACGCGGGAACCATCCGAACGATCGCCGTCGACACGGCGGCGCCGTCGCCGATGTCGCATGAGATCCTCAACGCCAATCCGTACGCCTTCCTCGACGACGCGCCGCTCGAAGAACGTCGGGCTCGCGCGGTGTCGCTGCGGCGTGTCGACCCGGATCTCGCCGGCGGTGTCGGCGCTCTCGACCAGGCGGCCATCGACGAAGTCCGCCGGCAAGCCTGGCCCGACATCCGCGACGCCGATGAGCTGCACGATTTCCTGCTCAGCGTCGGCCTGTTGCCGATGGCAGCTGGGTGGCCGACGACAGAGGACGGACGACAGTCAACCGGCATGGATGCACCCGACGCTCCGGGTGCCGTCGGCCACTTGTCGTCTGAAGCCGCAGCGAATTGGCGCCTCTGTGCGGACGAGCTGATGAGCCAGCGCCGCGTGGTCGTCGCCAAATGGGATGGGCACACCGCACTGGTCGCAGCCGAACGCACGGATCTGATCCACCTCGTCATCGATGAGGTGTCCTTCGAACCCAATCCAACGCCCGTCGCCCAACGCGAGACGCCCGACGAAGAAACAGGCATGCGAGCCATCGTCCAAGGCTGGATGGACTGCCTCGGCCCGGTCACGGTTGCAGCGCTCTCCATCCACCTCGGCCTACCCGAAACCAAAGTCGAAGCCGCCATGTACCGCCTTGAATCCGACGGCATCGTGCTTCAAGGAATCTTTACTCCCGTCGCCCGTCCCGCGTCACCCGTAGAGACAGTAGAAAGCCGGTCTGTCACAGAATGGTGCGAACGCCGCTTGCTGGCGCGCATTCATCGTCTGACCTTGAACCGTCTGCGACGTGAAATCGAAGCCGTGGCGCCGGCCGACTACGTTCGATTCTTGTTACGCTGGCAACACGCACAACCGGGAACGCAACTGCACGGACGCGACGGGATTCTGCAAATCATCACTCAGCTCCAAGGCGTCGAGTTGCCGGCACCGGCCTGGGAACGCGACGTCTTGCCGAGCCGCATCAACCAGTACGAATCGGCCGATCTCGATCAGGTTTGCCTGAGCGGCGAGGTCGCCTGGGGACGCTTGCGTTTGTCGCTTCCGGAAGGCAACGGCGAAGAGTCGAGTCCGGCGCGCCGCGTCGCACCGACTCGTTCCGCGCCATTGGCATTCGTGCGACGCGAGGCCTTGGAGATGTTGTTGGAGTCGTTGCCGAGCCTCGCCGATGCGATCGGCGAGCTGTCGAGCGCGGCACAAGCCGTTCTCCTTCACCTGCAGCAACACGGCGCGCATTTTCTCGCCGACATTGCGCGTGGCACCGGCTTGCTGCCGACGCAAACCGAAGACGCACTCTGGGAATTGGTGGCACGTGGATTGGTCACCGGCGACGGCGTGGCCGGCTTGCGCACCCTGCTCCTGCCCGAGATCAAGCGCCGCGAACCGCGGCATCGCTTGCGCGCCCTTCCGGGTGGAGCGTGGAAACGTCTGCTACCGGCGGGTCGCTGGGCGCTCCTTAGAACAGCACCTGTCCTGCAGCCGCTCACCGACGCGGGAATGTCGATCAACGAAGAAAACCTCCTTCGACAGGCTCAGGGTGAGCGGAATTCTTCCTCGAAAACGAATACCCAACCGTTCGTGCTGAGCTCGTCGAAGCACGGGTTGAGAGAAGATCGACAATCGTCAAGCGCCATAGCCCCTTCCGACGAGTTCTTCGCCGTTCAACTGCTGCGTCGCTGGGGTATCGTATTGCGAGATGTCTTGGCACGCGAAGTTCGCGCCCCGGCTTGGCGTAGGCTGCTGGCCATCTACCGGCGCATGGAAGCACGTGGCGAGATTCGCGGCGGGCGATTTGTTTCCGGATTCGTTGGTGAACAGTTCGCTCTGCCGGAAGCGGTCGACGCGCTACGCGCCGTGCGCCGCCAGCCGGGCGACGGCAATCCGGTGCTCATCGCGGCGGCCGATCCGCTCAACCTGGTCGGCATTCTCACGCCGGGTGGACGCGTCTCGCCCTTCTCCAATCAAATGATCGCCTACAAAGACGGCGTACCCGTCGAGGTCGGAGAGCTCGGAGCGGTTCTGAGCCGTCTACGGCGGCTGAGTCCCCCGGCCGCACAGGGCTGACCCAAGCGGTTACGAGTCCTCGCGCTGGCACCAGCGCTGGTCGGTTAAGACCGGCGACTTCAGACGACGCAGCGTTGCATGAGCTCGCTTACGATCCCGGATGATATCCTCGATCTTGCCCATCGCGTCGCCTCCGCGCTTGCGCCGCTACGATCCGACTTTGCGAAGGTCCGCGAGAAAATACCGCAGCGCTTGATTCAGCACGTCTGCGGCCTCCCACTGCAAGAAGTGCCCGGCACCGGCAACCGTGAACGGGCCGACGTGTTCCGGATACGCGACGGCGGCGCGCTGCGGAAAGTCTCTGGGGATGACGTGATCGTCCGGTCCGAACAGGATCAGCGTCGGGACCGGCACCTTTTCGAAGAAGCGCGGCGGCTCGGGAGCGGCACGATTCCCGGTGGAGTACTCATAGTTCGCGATACTGGCGCGAAATTTTGCAGCGTCGGAAAACGGTTCGCTCATGAAGGCGATGTCGGCGGCCTCGAACGTCTGCGGCGCCGCCCAAAAGCGGTGTCCGTAGAACTCGGAAATGTAGCGTACCCGGCGAGCCGGTGTATCGAGCTCCGCCGCGAGATTGTCGGCGTCGGTCGATTGGCGAATGTAGTAGTCGGCGGCAAGACGCACGGCGCGCGGGATACCCTTCGCAATTCCTGCCGCGGCGTAGTCGTCGGGCAGGAACGGCGTGACCGTATTGAACAGGCACAGGCGCTCGACGAAACCGGGAAAGCGCAACGCCAGATCGGGAACGATCGCGCCGCCGAGATCGCCGGCGACCGCGGCGCAGCGCTGGTGCCCGAGAACGTCATGCACCAGCGCATGCAGGTCGCGGGCGTGTGAAGCGAGATCGTAGTGACCATCCGGGGCGAGATCCGAATCGCCGAAGCCGCACAAATCGGGAACGATGACTTCGAATCCCGCCGCCGCCAGCGGCTCGATGTTGCGCCACCAGATGCGCTTGGTCTCCGGCCAGCCGTGAATCAGCAGCAGCGGATAACCGCCGACCCCTTCACGTACATAGGCCAGAGACAGCCGGTTGCGGACGACCGAACGGTGGATGCGAAACTCGGGGTGGCTCATGATCAGCAGATCCTCCGGCAACGGCACCTACCCTACTGCTTCGGCGGCGGATTGTAGCCGCGTTCTCCGAACGGAGAGAGCTTCTCCAGCCAGAGCTGTTCGAGGGCACGCAGGTCGTCTGCAGGCTTGTAATCGGGACGCTCGATGGGTTTGAGCGTATCGAGCACTTCGAACTCGAAGGCCTCGGCGCCAAGCTCGTTCCAATCGCTTTGCAGAGCGCGATTGGCATGAGAGTTCAGCTTCAGCTGAGCTCGGTGCCGATTGAGAATGGATGGAAGGTCGACACTCGAGCCGACGAGTGACCTTCCATTCTTCGTATTTCGCACCCGATACACCCCCATCGGGCGCTGATTCTCCTTGTACTCGCGAATCAGGGCCTTTCGATCCATTGTCGTTCCCCTCTCCACACAACGTCGTTGCAGGTCCGCGCCCGCAACTCAACAGAATGAAGCTGGCGCCGCGCGCAGAAATCGCACGCTGGTGGAAAGGCCCACCGTCGAGCCCGCATCTTCTCGGAACACAAATCCGTACCGTAGCGAGCTTTGCTTGTCGGCCGCACTCTGTGATTGTCTCCGGCGGCGTGATGCACGATCTCTGCTTGAGCGCGAACGCTCTCACCGTGAGCTTTGGAGCAACGACGGCGTTGGACGACGTGTCGCTCGACCTACGGCGTGGTGAGGTCCACGCGCTTGTCGGCGAGAACGGCGCCGGCAAATCGACACTCTTGCGGGTGATTGCCGGCCTCGTCAAACAGAGCGCCGGGGCGGTGCGTTTATTCGCAACTCGCCGCACGGCCTATGTACCTCAAGAAACCGACCTGCCGATCGATCGCACCGTCGGGGAATGGCTGTTCATGGGTCGCGAGCTCAAATCGCGGCTCGGCCTGCTGCGTCGACGCCAAATGGAGGCCGCCGCCGAGCGAGCGTTACACAGCGTTGGAACGCCCCTGCCCACCTCACGGCGTATCGGCGAGCTGACGGCGCCACAGCGCAAGCAGGTCCAACTGGCTCGCGCCGTCAGTATCGAACCCGAGGTGTTCCTCCTCGACGAACCGACAGCGGTGCTGGCAGCGGCCGAAACGACGCGCCTGTTCGACATCATCCGCTGCCGTCGATCGAACGGGGCGGGCATCTTGTACGTCAGCCATCGTATCGAAGAAGTTCTGGCGATCGCCGATCGCGTCACCGTGCTGCGTGACGGCAGGATCGTTTCAACGGAACCGGCAAGCGGTCTAGACGTTGGCACCATCGTAAAGCGCATGGTAGGGCGCGAGATCCCGCCGCATTGGCGAAGCGTCCCAGCGCTCGGAACCGAGGTGCTGCGCCTCACGAACGTCGTAGCCGACGGCGTCAAAGATGTATCGTTGAGCCTGCGCGCCGGTGAAGTCGTCGGCCTCGCGGGCTTGATGGGCTCCGGCCGCAGCGCGGTCTTGGAGCTTGTCGCCGGCTTGCGAAAAGTCGACGCCGGCTCGATCACGGGAGCCGAGGGGGCCGTACTGGTCCCCGAGGACCGCGCCATGAAGGGCTTGGTAGCGACCATGAGCCTGCGCGAAAACATCTACCTCCCCGCGCCGTCCTGGCGCATCCGCCGGAGCCAGGAAACGGTCGGCGCGCGACAGTGGATCGAGGCGCTCAACGTACGCGCTTGCGGTCCCGAGGCGACGATCGAGTCGCTCTCCGGTGGCAATCAACAAAAGGTCTTGCTGGCACGGGCACTACGGACCAAGCCGCGCATCTTGCTGCTCGATGAACCGACGGTTGGCGTCGATGTCGCCGCCAAAGTCGAGATCCACGGCCAGATCCGGCGTTTGGCCGCGGCCGGGACCACCATTCTCCTGGCCTCGAGCGATCTACCGGAATTGCTGGCGCTGTGCGACCGCATCGTAGCGTTGCGCGAGGGTGTCGCCATCGCAACGATCGACGCACACAACGCGTCGGAACCACAACTGGCAGCTTTGATCACCGGAGCACGAACCGGCATCGCCGCGCACCACAACGAGGCACGGTTGTGAACCGCTGGCGCGCAGCGGCGCAACGCACGCGCCTGATTTCCGGCTGGAGCGCGGCTCTGATTCTGATGCTCGAGCTCATTTTCTTCACCATCCTCCTGGCGCCGCGCAACGGCGGACCGCATACGTTCGCCAATGCCGCCAACTTCGCCCTGATCCTCAAGTACTCGAGTATCTACGGTATCGGAGCGATTGCGGCGGCGATGATCATCGGCGCCGGCGGCATCGATCTGGCCCCGGGAGCGGTGATTGCTTTGGCATCGGTCGTGACCGGGCACCTGTTCGTCATCGAGCAGTGGTCGCTGTGGAGGGCATGCTGTGCCGGCCTGTTCACCGGTTTTGCGAGCGGTACGCTCGCCGCAACGCTGGTGATCGCGGCGCGTCTGCCGTCCTTCATCGCCACGCTCGGAGTGATGGGAATCACTCGCGGCGCGGCGTTCCTGATCACCGAGGGACGATTCTACGACTTGTCGTCGCGCCTTCCGGCCGCGACCGCGCCGCTGGGCATAGCGCTCTCCGCCTGGCCCGGCTTGGTCATGCTTGCCTTCGCGGTCATCTTCCACGTCGTCATGGTGCATACCGCCATCGGTCGTCACATCCTCGCCGTCGGCGGCAACGAGCAAGCCGCACGCTACGCCGGGGTCCGCGTCGCGCGGGTCAAAGCGTTCGTCTACGTCGGCGGCGGGGTGCTCGCCGCTCTCTCCGGGGTGGTGATTGCGGTGGTCCAAGGTCAGGGCAAAGCCGACCTGGCCAACGGCTACGAGCTCGACATCATCGCCGCAGCTGTCGTCGGCGGCGCCTCGCTTTCCGGCGGACGCGCTTCGGTCGTCGGTGCCGTCATTGGTTCCTTGATCTTTGGCGTGCTGCGTAACGCGTTGACGCAAATTCCCGGCGGGACATTTGCCGACCGCCTGATCCTGGGAATCGCCGTCCTGGTCATCGTAGTGATGGACCGGATTGCAACTCGAAAACCAGCCTGAACGCGCATTCGGGCATCGGCTGTCATCGCGGCATGTCTTCTGGCCTATCTGCTCCGAACTCAAACGAGGGGGTGGGCTGAAACAAAAGAGGGGAATGGCGAGCCATTCCCCTCTTTTGAACAAGAAACCGAAGGTGAGTGTTTACGGGAACGGAGTGTAGGTACCCTTGTCGTGGCAGGTGAGACAGAGCTCGCTGTTCTGATCGCTCCTCCACAGCAACGTCT
>JACQEN010000226.1 GCA_016200585.1 Deltaproteobacteria bacterium | reverse complement strand
CAGAAGAACTGGCCGAGGATGAGGAAGGTCGCCTTGCGATTGAGGGTGCGAATCCAGGTCGGCCGATCGAAGCCGATCATGCCCTTCCACATGTCGCGCTTGCTGACGCCGTAGATATCGTTGGCAAACAGGCCAAACGATCCCTTTGGGCTGAAGGACTTGCTGGCGTCGGTAAACGGAACACCCAGCTCGTAGATGCTCTCCATGCGATACACGGTTTGGGTGTGCGTCTCTTCCGCGTAGTTGAGTGAGAAACCCATGGCGTGGACGTATGGCGCGATGGCTTCGATCGGTGCCTCGCCCTGTTTGACGGCCTTGGTTGCCTCGACAGGGTTGACGATACCCTTGAAGGCCGCTGCATTGGTGCCATCGTCGCCCGGCCAGCGTTGGTAGAAGTAGTTCAACGTGAATTGCAGCCCTTCCGGAATGGGACCCAACTCGCCGCCGGTGACGGCGCTAAAACGAACCCCGACCTGACTGTTGTCACTGGGGTTGCGCGTATAGTCACCCTGCGTGAACAGGGTTGTGTTTTGGTACAGACGGTGGATGTCGCGTCCGGTCAGAAAACTGAGGAGCGGAAAGAGGCCGTGGTCGCCGCTCAAAGGGCTGACGACGGGCGCGCTCCACGGCCGCGGTAGGAAAGCCCGCTTGGCCGGGTACCAATCGCCCGGATTCCAGTAGAACTCGACGAAGGAGTTCGACAGCGGTCCGATGCGGTCGATATCCCACAAACCTTTGATCATCCACTGGGGTACGCGTAGCTCATCCCACGGCTCTTGCTGCAGGTGCCACGACAGGTCGAGAGGATTGACCCGATCGAGCAGCCGGAAGTTGTCGGTCTCACCCCAGACGATCTGCTGGCGACCGAGCCGGAAGCTGAGCGGCAGACTCTTCAACGACAGATCGATGTACGCCTCGCGCAAGCGATTCTCGAAACGCAAGTCGTCGCGCTGTGAACGCGGGATGTCGTCGAGGCGCTGCCGGATGGGCTTGCCGTAGACGTCGTTCTGCTGGAAGCCGGGCGTCAGATCGTAAACGCTGTCGTAGACCCCGCGATACAAGAGGAACAGTTTGGCGCTGTTGACGACCGGCACATCGAAGCGCTCGATGAGCCGGCCGCGTTCCAGGAAGTTGTAGTCGAGCCGGACCTTGAGCGTGTTGCGTTGTAGCACCAGGCCCCACTGATCGATGTCGGGGGTTCGCAACAGCTGCTGCGACGAAACGTTTCCCGATACCTCGATGGGGCCGTAACGTGGCAATGCTTGCGCAATGCCGGGGAGTAGAAGCGCCATGAGAACGACGACGACCACGACAGGCAACCGACGGGTCATAAGAATACCTCCGGCACCTTCGAGGACCTGCACCAAACGTGCCCGGAGAAGTCGTTCCTTCCCAATTCAACGCTTCGAAACAGTCGCCTTGTTTTGTTCGTTGCCGGGAATTCGGGCGCGTAGGTTTCGAGACAGTGGGAAAATTCGCTGCTGTCTTCCCGATGCAGGTGGACCGTCTGTGGTGCCCCGCGGTTGCACGGCTGCTGCCGGCGCATGGCGTGGCGCGTCGTCAGCGCCATGGCAGGCGCGACTCGGAAGCCGCCGAGCCGCGCCTGGACGTTGCGACGTTTCTACTTCAGCTCGTTGGTCAGCAAATTTGCCAGTCGTGCACCAGCCAGAGCGACGCGCTCTTTGGCGAGCTTCTTTGCGGCGTTCTTGTAACTTGTCGTCGTGGTGAAGGGTCCATGGTCGCTACCAATGGGTGGGTTCTTGTACACGGACGTTTGGGCGGCGCTGAAGCTTTCATCGCACCAATCTTTCTCGCTCGATTTCGCTGCCGCTGCGGCATCGGCGTCCGCCAGCTTCTTGGCGACCTGAATTGCGGTATCCACCGAGTTGCCGGCGCCCAGGAGACCGTCCCAAAACGCGTGTAGCTTCATCGTCGACGTGCATGTCGAGCAGGTGACCTTGACGCTGTTGCCGCCGTTGTCGCCCGCGGTGTCTATTTTGCTGACGCGCGTTGCTGCGTGTAGCGGCTGATGCACATCGCCGATGAGGTGCAAGAGCCAGCTCAGGTCGTACGACTTGAGATCGTCTGAGCTTGTGGAGGCCAAGACCTTACGAAAATCGCCGATCCGCATCTGCGCGTTCGGTGTCGGCAAGGCGGGAAGAGCCGTGCCATCGTTGGAGAAGGGCGTATCGACAAAGTGCCAGTACTTGTGGCGAGCCGTGTCGGTGTATCCGATGTTGTTGTCGGCCGTACCATCGGTGGGCGGGCGATCCCCACCCTGGGTTCCGTCGTCGTGATAGGTTTTGTTGTCGCTCTTGATCTGATCCGGCCAGGTCGCGGCGATCATGAAAATTGCTAAGTCCTTGTCCTTCGCCTGCACCGTCTTGAGGATGCTCTTCCACTTGGTCTTTGCATACGGATTGAGGGCCAGAAGCGCCTTGACTCGATCCTTCGTCGCTGGCGTCAGCTTCTGGTACGCCACGTAGGCCACGGCCATGTGGCCGATGTCGTTCCAGGCGTGGACCGGCCAACTGAAAGCCATCAGCAAGAAAAATACGATTGTCCCTCGGATCCCTCGGTTCGTCATCGTTTTCCTCCTACGGCAGCATACGGCTACCAATGTCGGGTGATCGACTGCAGTGCGTCTCGGCAGCGTCTCACGATACGCTCCGGCGCTGCAACTGTACCGGCGCGAAGATGCCCAACGCCGTCTGCAGCCATTCCTTCGAAGGTGCCAGATGTAGTAGGCAACTCCGCATGGCGATTCGTGCTGGCTTCATCGGGCTGGGAAACATCGGAAAACCAATGGCCGAGCGCCTGACGCGCGGCGGCTTCGAGACGGTCGTCTTCGACATCCGCGAGGAGGCACGCCAGCAGCTGTCTGCTGCCGGGGCTCGTGCGGCCGCATCGATTGCCGAAGTTGCGGCAAACGCAGAGGTGATCGGAATCTGTGTGCGCGACGACGAGGACGTGCGCGCTGTCATAGTCGGTGCAGACGGGCTGCTTGCCCATGCGCGCGCCGGCTTGTTGATCGCTCTGCACAGCACCATTCTGCCAAGCACGGTCAAACAAGTTGCCGATGTGGCCGCGAAACAGGGCGTTGGCGTGATCGATGCGCCGATGACCGGTGCGGCGACGGGGGCCGAGAGCGGTACGCTGACCTACATGGTGGGCGGCGATGCGGCGCTCGTCGAGCGTTGCCGGCCGCTGCTGTTGACGTCGGCGGCAAAGATCGTGCACTGCGGCGCACTCGGATCCGGCATGGTCGCCAAGCTCTGCAACAACCTCATTGGCTATCTCAGCTTCCTGGCGACGTTTGAAGCGACGTTGCTGGCACGCGAAGCGGGCTTGCCGCTCGACGCGCTGCTGGAGGTGGTGCGTCCCAACCACTACATGAACGACACGATGCTGTCGTTCGCCCGCTTCCGTGAGATGATCGAAACACAACCCGAGCAGGCAGCCCTGCAGGAGCGGGCTCGCTCATTCTCTACGTTGGCAGAAAAAGATCTGGCCGTGACCTTGGCGTTCGCGCGCGAGCTCGGGATCACCCTGCCTGGTGCTGCGCTGTGCCAGCAGCTCATGGCCAGGGTCTACGGCGTGCGCGACGACAAGCGCCGTTGAAATGAAGGAAACGTCGGGAAGCCGCTAACGCTGCGCTCGCATCTGCCTTGCCAGCCCGGAAGCCAGCGCTCCCACCGGCCAGCCGGCGTAGTGGGTGACGTGCAAGATCAACTCGTCGATGTCTTTGTCGCTAAGGTCGCCCGATTGGGTGGCGGCGTTGAGGTGCAAGCGCAGCGTCGGTTCGTGCCCCAACGACATCAGGACGGTCAGCGTGATCAATCGTCGTTCGCGGCGCGACAATTCCCCACGACCCCAGACGTTCGGAAACAAGTGCTCGAGCGTCGCGTCGAAAAATGGATCTTCGACTTCGGGGGGTTCGAAACCCATCACTTCGGTGAACTTCTGGATACCTTTTTTCCTCTGCTCGGATTTCGTCATCTTTCGCTCCTGGGATCGGGATGCAGTGCAGTTAGCGGCGGCCGATGAAGTCGTCCATCGTTGCGTTGACTCCAAGGAACCTGGCGACCCAATCAAAGAAGCGCACCGGCAGGGCGCGCATCGGCGCTACGACGTAAACGAGCCAGGGCATGATCACACGCTGGCGATCATGTTCGATGGCATCGACGATGCGCGTTGCGACGTAGTCTTCCTGGAGGATCGGCAGCAGCGCCGGAAAGCGTGTCTTCACGCCGCGGAACATTCCGGTGTCGATGTAGAATGGGCAAATGACGGAGGTCCGGACGCCTGGTGCCACTTGCCGCAGCTCGGCACGCAACGATTCGTCAAAGCCAACCGCAGCCCACTTGCTGGCGCTGTAGTCGGTGAGCTTGGCGACTCCGATGAGTCCAGCCGCGGAAGCAATCGTCACCACGTGGCCGAGATTGCGCTCGATCATCGCCGGCAGGAATGCCTTGGTCGTCCAGAACAGCGCCAGGGTATTGATCGCGAAGCTGGCTTCGATCTTCTCGTCTGCCAACTCGAGAAAGCGCCTGCCGCTGACGATACCGGCGTTGTTGATCAGAATGTCGACAGGACCGAGGGCAGCGGCCGTCTCGGTCGCAATCCGGTAGACTTGCGCGCGCTGTGAGACGTCGCAGAGATGGCCGCGCGCGGTCTCCTTGCCCAAGGCGTTGATCTCGGTGACGACGCGGTCGAGGCCTTCGGGGTTGATGTCCCAAACGGTGACCTTGCCCCCCAAGCCCGCCAGTTTGAGTGCCACCAGCCGTCCAATCCCACTAGCCCCACCGGTTACCACGATATGCCGTCCGGCAATTTGGCTCATGCCATGCGTTGCTACATAAAACCGACCCGGCACTCCAGGGGGGGCGACGTCCGCAAACTGCTTGCAGCCGAACATCCCTTGCGGACGGAAATGGTTGAGTCCCCGGCGACGATCGCTTGTTGCTCCGCCGTGCCCGTAGAGCGCCGCTGGGGTGACCCGCAACGACAGGGAACGTCACTGAGCAATTGCCACAGCGTTAACGCGCTGACGATTCCTGCGTTGCATCGCTCCGAAAGCGAAGAATCCAGTCTGGGATGAACGTGGCATACCTCTCGCTCAGTGCCCTGACCCTGGAGGGCAGACCAAGTGGGGCATCGAGGCATTGTCGGTTCGTTGATCCTGGGTGCGGTCGTGGCTGCAGCGGCTCATGCCACCACCTTCGTCGATCTCGATGCGGCTGCCCTGGCCGGCCGCTCGCAGGCAGTCGTCTACGGCCGCGTTTCGGCGGTCGAAGCGGTCGATGACACTGCGACCCAAGGGGTTTGGACGAACGTTACCATCGTGCCCGATACGGTTGTGGCCGGTTCCTTACGCCACGGGCCGATCGTCCTGCGCGAGTTGGGCGGCGATTTCGGCGACCACAGCGAACGCATCATTGGGGCCGCGACCTACGCCGTCGGGGAGCGCGTGCTGGTGTTCTTGCAGCGCCGCCAAGACGGTTCCTATGCGACAACCGATATGGCGCTCGGCAAGTTCGAAGTGTCGTCCGACGGCAGCGGCAACCGCACTGCGACGCGGCGTTTCGAAGCCGATGTCGCGTTGTTCGATCCGCACAAGCGCAGCTTGCGGGTCGCGCCGCCGCCGTCCAGCCAGTCCTTCGACGAAGTCGTGGCCGCAGCCCAATCGGTCTTCAAAGCAGCCGGCCGACCGATCCAGACTCCGGCCCCAGCCGATGTGAACGGTCTCGACGACTATCAGGCTCCATTCGTGCTCATGGGTAACGCCCGCTGGTTCGAGGCCGACAACAACTTGCCCGTTACGTACTTGGTCGACGGGAACGGTACGGTCGGTCTCGGACCTACCGTGTCACGAGCCGCAATCGATGATGCTCTGGCGATCTGGACGACGGCTCCGGCGGCCCCGTTGGTTCTTGCCGACGGCGGTACGACGACAGCGCAAGCATTTGCTGGCTGCACAGGAACGAACAACATCATCTTCAACGATCCGTTCAACGAGATCAGCAACCCTTCGGGCTGTGGCGGCATCCTGGCGATCGGCGGCTATTGCACGTCGGGCCAGACGACGGTTCACAACGGTGTGACCTTCAACCGTATCACCCACGGCAAAGTTACGTTCAACGACGGCTGGGAGGCGTGTGGTTTATGGACGCCGTGCGATTTGGCCGAAGTTGCGACGCATGAGCTGGGACACACCATCGGGCTCGGACATTCGCTGGTCAGCTCGGCGACCATGGCACCGGTGGCCCACTTCGACGGCCGCTGCGCCGGCCTCAAGCCCGACGACATTGCCGGTGCCAATTTCATCTATGGCAAGCCGGCGACAGACCTGGTGATGATGCCGCGGCCGGTCTTGAACGTGACCTTCGCTGTAGGCGAGACCCAGACCATAGCGAAGCTCGCGGTGACGGTTCGCAACTCCGATCAGCCATCTACGGGAGTGGCACAGACGGCTCACCTGATCGCCAGCGACGGCGACTGCCCGGCCGGTACGGTCGGTACGCCCAACTTCGGCAAATCAGCGTTGAGCACGCCCGATACGGCTACGGTCAAGCCTGGTGGCAAGCGAACGGCCAAGATTCCACTGACGTTCAACAGTGCCGCGATCAACACTCCGAATCTCGCGGCACCGCAGCGTTGCACGGTTCATCTCAGCGTCGACGCGCTTGGTTCCGAGGGCGAGGATTTGACTCCCGACAACAATGTCCTCGACGTTCCGATCGATGTCGTCGACCCGTCGGACGACACTCGCGGTCAAAGCCCGCAGCTCCAAAACACAGTCCTGAACGCCGTCGCGCCAATCCACATCGGCGTGAAGAGCGGAGTCGGCGGTAAATTGGTCCAGCGCAAGTTCGTGCTGCGCAACGTCGACGTCGGCACCTTCGCCAGCCACACGGTACAAATGACCACCAGCGACGGCAATTGTCCGGCGGGCACGATGGCCGGCGTTTCGCTGCCCAACGACCTGCCTACAGTCTCGATCCCGCAAGGCAAGAAGCGCAGCGGCCACGTGTCGATCAGCATCGATGCGAATCAGTTCACGACTCTCAAAGCCAATTCGCCGGCGCGCTGCACGGCTAGCCTGAGCGTTCAGCCGTTGGGCGGTGAGACGGATCTCAGCAACAACACCGTGCCCGTGGTCATCGACGTGGTCGACGGCAACGACTACTGATCGCCAGGCGTTGACGATCGATTCGCTCCGCAGCCCTAAAGCGCTTTCTCGATCGCGCTCACCAACTCCTCCGAGACCGGCGCCACGGTCGGTGCAAAACGTGCTGCTACCTGCCCGGAGCGGTCGATGAGAAACTTGGCGAAGTTCCACTGAATGTCGCCGGGGCCGTCGGGCTGCGTCGGCTGGCGGGTGAGGTGGTCGTACAGCGCGTGTTTGCCGGGGCCGTTGACGTCGATCTTGCTGAACATCGGGAAGCTGACCCCGAAGCGCGTCTCGCAGAACTTCTTGATGTCCGCTTCCGTGCCCGGCTCCTGGCTGCCGAATTGATTGCACGGAAAGCCCAGCACGACGAGGCCGCGATCCTTGTAGTTGCGGTACAACTCTTCGAGCCCGGCATAGTGCGGAGTTAGCCCGCATTGTGATGCAACGTTCACGACCAGCAGCACCTTGCCCTGGAAATCGCGCAGCGAACATTGCTCTCCGTCGATGGTCTGTGCCGTGAAATCATAGGTCGTAGCCATGTCCCGCATCTGGCAGAGGGCTGGATGCTTTGCAAGTCGTCAAGTGCCAATGGATGCGGAAGCTGGTTGAGCAAAGATCCACGGTAGCGCTATTCTGCTGCGTCATGTCCTATCGCGCCGTCATCTTCGACATCGGTGGGGTCGTCGTCGGTTCACCTTTGCATGCGATTGCCGCCTACGAACGCGACCTCGGCATTCCCGCCGGCTTCGTCAATCGCGTCGTCTTCGATACCATGCCGCACGGTGCCTGGTCGCGGCTCGAGCGTGGCGAGCTGACCCTGGAAGAGTTTTACCCGGCGTTCGAAGCCGACTGCACCGCCGGCGGTCAAACGCTTTCGGCGCGCGAGATGATGCGGCGCATGACCGAAGCGACGGTGCCGCGACAAGGCATGCTCGACGCCGTTGCGACCATTCGCCGCAACGGTCTGCGAACGGCGGCGCTGACCAACAACTGGATCGCCGAAGACGGCGGCACGTCGTTGCTGCGGCCGCACTTCGATGTCTTCGTCGAATCGTCGGTCGTCGGCCTGCGCAAGCCGGATCCGCGTATCTATGAGCTGGCATGCGAGCAACTGGCGGTTGTGCCGGTCGACGCGATCTTTCTCGACGACATCGGAATGAACCTGAAGGCGGCGCGCGCTTTGGGCATGACGACGATCAAGGTCGACTCGCCGGAGCAGGCGCTCGATGAGCTGCAAGCAACACTGGGCTTCGATTTGGTTTGAGAGCTCGGAGGTTGGAGCGCAGAATGCAGACTTCGAGGCCGCTGCGACTTTCGCGCTCTGACTTCCCCCCTGCATTGGAGGCAACGCATGCTTTCGTCGATGGACGACTACCCGCTGCATCAAATTTCCGACGTCATCCGCCACGTCGGCAGTAGCGACCGCAATTTCTACGATCGCTATTATTTCAACCTGCATGCCTGCGACGACACGCTGTTCATGGTGATGGGCCTCGGCCAGTATCCCAACCTGGCGGTGCAAGACGCGTTCGCTTGCGTTACGCGCGGCGGCAAACACCACGTCGTGCGTGCCTCGCGGGTTCTCGGCGACCGCATGGATACGACGGTCGGCCCCTTCCGCGTCGAAGTCGTCGAAGGGCTCAAGCGCGTGCGTTTTCTCCTCGAGCCCAACGAGCACAGCATCGCTTGCGATCTGACGTGGCAGGGAGCGATCCCGGCCTTCCTCGAGCCGCGCCAATACATCCGCAAGTTCGGGCGCGTCCTCTTCGACACCACCCGTTTCGCCCAAACCGGCTACTGGAGCGGCACGCTGCAAGTCGGCGGCGAAACGTTTCGGGTGACCGCCGATCGCTGGTGGGGTACGCGTGACCGATCGTGGGGTGTGCGCCCGGTCGGCGAGGCGGAGCATCCCGGCATCCGCCAAGGCGAAGGACAGATGACCGGCATGTGGAACTACTCGCCGATGCAGTTCGCCGACCATTCCGTGCTCTACATTCTTAACGAGACCGACAGCGGTGAACGCGCGATCGAAGAGGCGGTGCGCATCAGCAACGATCCACAGCGCCAACCCGAGTGGCTGGGACGTCCAGAGTACGAGCACAAACTGACTCCCGGTACGCGCATGGTCGAATCGTCGGTGCTGCACTTCCCGCAAGCGCCCCGAGGCGCACTCAGCATCCAGGCAACGCCGCTGCTGACCGCGTTCATTGCCGTCGGCACCGGGTACGGAATGGAACAAGACTGGCGCCACGGCATGTACCAGGGCGACCTCGTCGTGCAGGGCTTGGTGAAAGACGTTGCCGAGATTGCCGGGTATGGCCAGTACGGCGTCGTCGATCACGTGGCGCGTTTCGACGCCAGCGACGGATCCGTCGGCTATGGCTTGCACGAGCACGGCTTCTGGGGCGCGTTCAGAAAGTACGGCATGAACGATGCGTCTGGCGGCGCGTCATAGCAACTGCACGAGCCATCGGCGAGCGGCCTTCGCACGTATGGCCCGAGGCACTGCCTCGCTAGAGCTCTGGTCGATGTGCCGCGCGCAACTGCAGCAACCATGCGGAAAGATCCGGCGGTAACGCGCTGTTGAACACCGTTCTCTCGTGATTGCCAGGATGGATGAATCCGAGCTCGACCGCGTGCAGTGCCATGCGCGGCGGTCGCGGCGAGATGGACATCCGGTGATCGGGATCGCCGCACACCGGATGGCCGAGGTGCAGGCAGTGCAGGCGGATCTGATGCGTGCGTCCGGTTTCCAAACGACAGCGCAGCAGCGTCGCCCGATCACCGAAGCGTTCGACGACCTCGAAGTGCGTGACCGCGCGGCGGTTGTGTAGCGGCAACGACAGAGTGTGTCGGTCGCCAGGAAACTCGCCCGCGACGATGGCGAAGTAGGCGCGATCGACACTGTGCGTCCGGAACTGCTCGGCCAAGAAGCGATTCGCCGCCGCCGTCTTGGCGAACACCAGCAGGCCGCTGGTCTGCAAGTCGATGCGATGCACGACGAAGATGCTGCCGCCGCATCGTTGCATCAGCAGGTCGGCGAGGTTGTTGCGATCGCTCTCCGGTGTGGGTGCGGTCAGCAGCCCGGCGGGTTTGTCGACGACGATCAGCTCGTTGTCTTCGTGGACGACCCCGAACTGCGGCAGCGACGCGGCGTCGCGCGCTCGTGCCGCGTGCCCGACTTCTTTTGTGGCACGTTCGAGTGCGCCCCCGATGTGCGCTTCGATGCGTTCGCCGAGGCGGACGGTGCGGCCCGCCATCTTGACCCGCCGGCCGTTGACGAACACACCACCGATGTCGAGCAGGACCCGTGCCTGGCGTCGCGACAATCCCGGAATCCGCGCTGCCAACGCCTGGTCGAGACGCAAGCCGGCTTCCGCGTCGGTGATAGGAAACGTCGTCGAGCGGTTCATTCCCAACTCTACGGCAAGTAGCGTAACCCCAGGAACAGCGGCACGCCGCCGTAGTAGCCGATTTGCGCCAGCAACTCTGTGCTGCGCCGCACACGATCAACGTGTGGGGTTGCGAGCCACGCGGTCGCAAGACAGACGCTCTCGACTGCGGCGCGCCAGGCCGTGGCGTAGAGAATCAAGTAGAGGATCAACGTGCTCCAGTAGATCGTCAGCGTCGTGAGGTAGGCCGGCAGGCCGAGCTGATAGTATTCTCCGAGGGGCCCGCCGTAGGCGATGTACTGATGCGTGTAGAAGAGCATCGCGGCCGGCGGGAGCGCGAACAACACGTAACGTCCGACGAAATGATGCCAGCGCCGCGGCCGGCGGCGCGCGCGGGCGCAGGCGTATGCAACGGTGGGTTGTTGCGAAACCTCACGGCTGTCGAGGGATTTCATTAGCCGCGTTGGATCGTCGACCTGGATGCCGTAGTCGAAGCGGTTCCCCGATCGCATACGCAAGCTGACGCCCGGACCGGGCAACGGAAGGCTCCACGCTCGTGCTGCGGCGACGCCGTCGCGTGGTACGTCGATAGCGACCGCTTTGCCTCGTAGCACGATGTGTTGTCTGTCGATCGTCATGGTTGCCGAACAAGCACGGCGGATGATCGACGCGGCCGAAAGCGGCAGCACGACGAAAAGCGCGAACATGCGATACAAGAGCGGCGGCGTGACCGGTGGGTCGTCGGCCACCAGGACGGTCAGGAGGATGTACAGCAACCCGCCGCCGACGAGGATCCGCAGCAGCGCTTCGACGATCCGCCACGCGCGCGCGTACACAACGACTGCCTGCGGGTT
>JACQEN010000012.1 GCA_016200585.1 Deltaproteobacteria bacterium | reverse complement strand
GCCATCTACGGCGGACACATGGGCGGCAGTGGTCCGCTCAGCATCGCCGGCACCGCCGAACAGTGCATCGACAAGATCAACGCCCACATCGAGCTCGGCTGTACGATGTTCGTGATCGAATTCTTCGGCCGCGACACACGGCAGCCGGCTCGGCTGTTCGCCGAGAAAGTGATGCCGGCGTTTGCCTAAGGACGGAAAGCGTCAGCCCGTCCTCAGGCAGACGGTTTTCCTTCACCGCGGCAGTTCTTTCGGGGGTTCGGCGTTATTCACCTCGCCGGACAAGGCTTGCATGAACTGCACAAGGTCGTCGACCTCCTGAGCGGTGAGATTGAGCGGTTTGATCTCTTTTGAAAGATAGGCGTTCTTCACACCGCCGCGGTTGTAGAGCTCGATGACTTGTTTGAGGGTTGCTTCCGACCCGTCATGCATGTACGGAGCCGTCTCGGCGACGTTGCGCAGGGTTGGTGTCTTGAACGCACCCTTGTCGGCTTCGACCTTGGTTTGCTCGTAGCGACCCTGATCGGGCTTGGGCTTGTCCGCACCGACGCCCAGATTGTGGTAGCTCTCGTCGGTAAAATTGAAGGCGGCGTGACAGGTCTTGCAGTTCGCCTTGCCGTTGAACAGGCCCATCCCGCGCACCGCAGATGCGCTCATCGCGTCCTTGTCGCCCGCCATGTAGCGATCGAACGAGCTGTTCCCCGAGACCACGGTTCGCTCATAGGCCGCGATCGCCTGGGCAATCCTCGTCATGTTGATCTCTTTGCTCCCGAACGCCTTCTCGAACAGCGGCGCATAGCCTTTGACCTTCTTGACCTCGGTCACGACATCGTCGTGCGAGTGCATCGCCATCTCGACCGGATTGATCAGCGGTCCATGCGCTTGTTCCTCCAAGTCGGCAGCCCGGCCATCCCAAAACTGTTTGTCGGAGAAGAGGCGGTTGATCACCGTCGGACTGTTACGACCGCCAAGCTTGAAACCCACGCCCTTCGAGGTCGGCGCAGGATCGGTGAAGCCGTGATACGGGTTGTGACACGAGGCGCAGGAGATCGACTTGTCCTTCGACCAGCGCGGGTCGAAGTACAGCAACTTGCCGAGTGCAATTTTCTCATCGGTCATGGGATTGTTTTCGGGAATAAACGCCGAGGCAGCCTCGAGGCCCAGTGGCAACTGAAATGACCACCCACCCGAGGTCACCGTTTCGCGGCTCGCCTTTTTCGCCACGGGCGCTTGGTCGTCGGCTTGGGTTACGGCCGCAAGAGCGAGACCGATTGCAACTGCATTCACCACTCTCAGCACGTTCATGACGCTCCTCCTACCAGAGGGTCCTTTAGGTTGGGGGCGCGACGCGCGCAAGCTGAGCCGGGCAACCCCATCGAGGCGGCCGCTCTCAATTTCTCGCAAGAGCCGAGTCGAGGGAGGCGAGGCAGGCGCGACGACGTCGTCGTCTGCATTCGGCTTGACCGCGTCGGGGCCGGCGCGTCTAATGCGGCCGATGTCGTGGAAAGCGGTTGCGGCGTGGGTGTCTCTGGCTGTCCTGCCGGTTTTCGCGCCGGCCGACGATCGGAACGCTCAACGCGCGGCCGAAGAACGCACCGAGGTTTTCGTGCTGTTACATGACCCCATGGCGGGGGCTCGCGACATCCATTCCCGGCGCCAACGGATCACCCAATTGCAGCGGCGTGTCGCAGATGAAGTCGCGGGTCCGGCCGTGACCATCGAACACATGCTGCACTTGGTCAGCGGCTTCACGGCATCGGTATCGAGCCAGGGGTTGGCGCGATTGCGTTCGCATCCCGACGTCGTACGTGTCGATCCCGTGAAATACGGGTCCGGCGCACTCAGCCACAGTGTCCCGCAAATCCGCGCCGATGCTGTGCACCGCCGCGACGACGATGGGCAGACGGTTACGGTTGCAATTCTCGACACAGGAATTGACGCCAGCGATATCGACCTCGCCGGTAGTGTCGCGGCCGAGCAGTGCTTCTGCAGCGGGTGCTGCCCGAACGGCAAGAGTGAACAATCAGGAGATGGAAGCGCACGGACATACTTCCTCCACGGAAATCACGTCGCCGGCATTCTCCTGTCGCAGGGAATCGTCGCGCCCGCGGGTGTTGCGCCACGCACAAAGCTGGTTGCCGTCAAAGTGCTCGACGATCGGAACCGCGGCGCTTTGAGCGATTGGATTCGCGCCCTTGACTGGATCGCTCTCGAACGGCCGGACGTGCAAGCGATCAACATGAGTCTGGTCACCGACGAGGTCTACCCCGGTGCGTGTGATCAAACCGACAGCTTCAACATGGCCTTTGCGCAGATCATCGCGGTCCTGCGAGCCCGCGGCGTCCTCACCTTCATCTCGGCGGGGAACACCGGAGAGCTGGAAGCCATCGGCTCTCCCGCTTGCATTCACGACGCAATCGCTGTCGGCGCCGTCACGCCCGACGACTTCGTCGCCGATTTCAGTGATGTGAGCAGCGAGCTCGACATTCTCGCGCCGGGTGTCGAGATCGTATCTTCGGGGCTCAAGTGTCCCGGTGACTGCGACGGCAACGGCGAGATTACCCACGACGAGCTTCTCACGTTGATCGACGTCGATCTCGGAATCGCCGACTATCGCGCTTGCGCTGCGGGCGACAGCAACGGCACGGAGGTCGTTACCGTCGATGAAATCGTCAAAGCTGTAGGGCACTCGATTGCCGGCTGTCCAAATGGGACGATCGCGACCTTGACCGGCACTTCTATGGCCGCTCCCCATGTCACCGGCACGGCCGCCCTGCTTCTGGCACTCAATCCCGGATTGAGCGCCGACGCACTGGAAGCGCTGCTCAAACAGCGGAGCACGCCGGTGTTCGACGACCGCGTTGGGACGATCTATCCGCGGGTCAACGCCCTGGCCGCGATGACGGCTGTGCTGCCGACAAGCCGACCTTTCACCGGTGGCGGCAGCCGCGGCACCGATTGCCTGTTGGAGTGGAATGTCGGCGGATCGCCGCGAGTCGAGGTTTCGCCGCGCTTGGCGCTTGAATGCCACGACAACGATACGGGCTGTGATCAAGATGCCGTCCCCGGTCAGTGCACCTTCGGAATCAGCACCTGTCTCAACGTTACAGACTACCGACTACCACACTGCGCGACGGCGTCCTCCCTGAGGTCGATCCGACTGATTTCGCCCTCGCCGACGGCATCGGATCCGACGCAGCGAAGCAACGCAGCGGCCCTTCTCGCGGTGTTGCCACGGGTCCCCAGCACGTCTTCCAACCAGTGCTCGCCGACGGTCCAGTTCGTCGTCGCTGCAGGAACATCTCAGTGGATTCGCATGACCATCACTGCAGGCGACGGTCGCCACGACGCGGATCGAATGCAACTGGTTTGCAAAGGCCCGGGCTAAGCCTCAATGCTGTGGCACTGTGTACAAGCACAGAGGTCGCGTAGATGGCGATACGAGTAGATTCCGGTGTCGTGGCCGTCGCTCCAGGTCAAGCAGAGAGCATAGTTGCCAACCACGGCGATCCCATTCAGGTCGCTTGGCGGTGCGTGAATGAATCGACGTTCGGTTCCATGTCCCTGGCAACCGGCACACGGGCACCAGCCACGCAGATACTCCCACGGGTACTCGCTCAGGTGACCGTCGCTCCAGGCGATCCGCAGTGAACGTTGCTCGGGAAGTCGTCGGACTTCCTTGGGCGTCGCAGCACGTGCGTGCATCGGACCCCGACTTAGCGCAGAAGACGTGATCTGCAAACCAACCGGCGGGCCCAAGACGACGACGGGCGCCTTCACAGGCGCCCGTCGTACATCCAAAGGTCCTGATTAAGTACTTTAACGAGAGCGGCGTAGAACGCGGCTACCTGCGAGCAGCAGGCCAGCCATCGTCAACAGACCGCCCAGCGGACTCATCGCCGGCGCCACTTTGCCCGGGGGCGGCTGCGACTCTCCCTGCACTCGGCAATTGTTGTTGCAACCGTCGCCGTTGGTCTGGTTACCGTCGTCGCACTCCTCGCCGGCATCGACGATGCCATTTCCGCAGCGCGGCTTTGTGCAGTTGTTGTCGCACGTGTCACCGTTGGTCTGATTGCCGTCGTCACACTCCTCAGGGGGAGAGACGATCCCATCACCGCAATTTGGCGGGATCGGCGGCGGTGCGCTTGGGGTCTGCGCATCCGCGGTAACCGCCTGGCCGGCCGAGCAGTGCGGATTGTTGGTTCCGTCGGTATCGATGCCAAAACCGCCGGCGCCATAGGTAAACCCGGAGTTGGCCAGGCTGTGGTTGTAAATGAAGACGATCACCTGGCCTTGTCCAACGGTGAAACCGTCGGATGGACGGGCACCGCAAATCGCCAAATTCGTGGTTGGAGCGCCCGACGTACAGGCATTTGTCGTGGAATTGCGCGGCAAGCCGAATGCGATCGTTGTTCGAGAAGTTGCGCCACATGCCGTCGCCGTAACATTCGAGGCAACACACGCCGCCGGTACGGTCGAATCGGCGGTATCGAGAGTGACGACACCGGCGTCCGTGGCTCCCCCGGCGCAATCGGAAGAAACGCGACAGACATCCACCGCACCACCGCCAGTGCCAATGGTCAGCCGGCCGCCATTGCTGGGATTGAAACTAACCGAGCTGACATTGCTCGGAGTCAGCACGGCGGTTCGGCGAATTTGGCTGAAGGGATGTAGAACCTGCAATGCAGTGGGGTCAGCACCGGCCATGGCAGACAAACCATTGTTCGCATTGGAGCAGGAACCCAAACCGTTGGGAGAACCCGCAACGGTTGTAACTCGTAGCTCTTCTGCACCGGAGAAGGTCCCGCTTGCAACGAGCACTTCGTACACCGTGCCATCAGCGGCACGCTGGCTATTGCTCAAGCTGAATTGAGCTTCCGACCGCTGTACCCACACCGACATCATGACCGCGGCCAGAGCTGCGTACCTCCCCACGTTGCGCATCGAGTGCCTCCTCCGACTGACGGCCGCGCCGTCTTCTTTAGATGGTTGTTGCCTGTGCGCTCGTGGACTCTTACCCAAGTCTACCCTGAACACACGGACGCCGAACATGTACTCCGGGTATGGATCGGAGTCAATCTGCTAAGACCGCTGGCGGCAGCGTCGTCGCGACGAAACGCAGTCTCGATCTCCTCTTGAGATGGGCTCTTCGCCATTCCTCAAGGCAGCGTTTGCGGAGCCGGCTCAGGCTTGCGTCCGATTGCGAGGACATAGCCCTGATCCTCGGCCAGTTCGAAACCAATCCAGTTGGGGTTCTCGGCCTTCTTCTGCTTGTAGAAATCACGATAACCGCGCCCGGCCGACGTAATCGGCATCCCCGCTGCGTCGAAGGCTTCTTGTAACGTGTCGATATACGACGGCGGATTCTCATCCGCTGAAAAGAGGTAAATGCCCGCCTTCATCGGAAATCCAACTGCTTGGGTACCTTTCACCTGCCAGCCGGCTTCTTCAAAGATGGACTGCAATGTCTTCTGCAAGGCTGCAACTTCGGGATTGTTCGGAATGGTTGCAAACCAGACCGGGGAACCGGCGTTGCTTCCGTCGCCGGAAAGCTTGGCCACCATGGCGTGGCGGGCACTCTCGCTGATCGTTCTGGGAACGACGCTCTCGCCCGTCGCGACACCTTGTCGCGCCGGAGCCGCTGGCGCAGCGGCCGAGGCCCCGGCACGCGCCGGCGCTTTCTGCCCCTGGGCAAGTTGATTCTGAAGATCGGCAATCTGACCGTGAAGATGGGCGATGTACCAAATCGCCAGAATCCCAACGACCAAACCAACCAAGCGCACCGTCAGTTGCGAAGCAGCCATAGTCCTCCCTGTAGGAACCGTGTCTTAGCTCATAGTGGCGTCGTTGCGCCACCATAAGACGTCTTGTGCACCTTGCCCTCTCCCAGACGGGAGGCTTTGCCCACCAATTCCTTCGGACCCGCCGACCAAGGTCGGGGGCTCCACATACGAAGCCGGCCTGCGCCGGCTATTGCTTGCGTTTCCGGGCCCGCGACGGCGGGCCTCGTTCGTTGAGCCCGCCTCCTTAGTGGCTGGGGCGAACCGTAGACCAATCGGTGGGCGAAGCCCAGACGGGACATACCCTCAGCCGTGCTTGCTGCAATGTACGCTCTCTCCACTGATGCTGTAGACGCCGCCCTCGGGACAAGCCGGAATTCGGATTCCTTCCGAGCGCAACGCGGCAATCGATGCTTCCTCGTCTGGATGATTTACTCTCCACATTACGATGTCGCGCTCGACGTTCTGGCGCTGTGTACGACACGCCACCTCACGTCCACCGTTGATCGCCGCAATGCCCTTCGATTTCTCCCCGCCAGCGTCCTGCATCTTGAAATAACCGAAATACAGGAACGCAGCGATCAAGAGCGCCCCCAGTACGACGACAAAGCTCATTCCCTTTTGCGAGCGCAATGCGTTCATCGGACCCTCCGCTCCAGGGTTGCTTCGAAAGGCTCCGCAGTCAAACCAGATTTGCAATCGCAGGTAGCAGGTTGAGGTTTCATCGATCTGTCGCAGCACGCGAGTATGACATCGCGGCAAGGCAAACGGAGCTTCGGACGGATGCAGTTGATCGGCCGGTGGAAATGCGCCAATCACTGACGTTGAAACGTCGAACGCAATCTCGAGGTGCTGGCGTATGAATCTGTCGTTCACGGCTGACCAGGAAACCTTTCGCAAACAGGTTCGCTCTTGGATCAAGACGAATTTGCCCAAGAAGGACACCGGCGCCCAGCCGCTCGAATCGGGCGATCCAAAGCGCGTGCGGGAAATGAAGGATTGGCAGCGCAAGCTGCACCAAGCCGGGTACGTGGCCATGGGGTGGCCCAAGGAGTACGGCGGCCGGGCCGCCGATGTCGTCGAGCAGACGATCGTCAACGAGGAGCTGGTCCTCGCTCGGGCTCCGGGACTCATCGGCATGATGGGAATCCTCATGGTCGGGCCGACACTCATCCAGCACGGAACCGTTGAGCAGAAGCACCGCCACCTGCCCAAGATTCTCACGGCCGAAGAGATCTGGTGCCAGGGCTATTCGGAGCCAGGCTCAGGATCCGACCTCGCGTCATTGAAAACGCGCGCCGAGCTGGTCGGCGACGAATTCATCGTCAACGGTCAGAAAGTCTGGACCTCCAACGCCCAGTATGCCGACTGGATGTTCTGCCTCGTGCGCACGGACCCGACGGCACCGAAACACAAGGGAATCTCGTACCTCCTCGTCGATATGAAGTCGCCCGGCATCACCGTTCGACCACTGGTTCAAATGACGGGTGATGCCGGCTTCAACGAAGTGTTTTTCGACAACGTGCGCGTCCCGCGCCGCAACCTGGTCGGTGAGCTCAACCTCGGCTGGCTCGTCGCCAATTCGACCCTGGCTCACGAACGCAACATGCTCGGCTCCACGACGCGCACGCAGCAGATGTTCAACGGCCTCCTGCGCCTGGCGCAGACACGACAACGTTACGGCCGGCCCGCGGCCGACGATCTCGTCATGCGGCAGCGCCTGGCCGATCTGATGATTCGGGTCGAGGCAATGAAGTACCACGCCTTCCGCCAACTCACCGACAGCATCCGCGGTCGCCCACCGGGTATCGGTGCCTCGGTAAACAAGCTCGTCTCGACCGAGCTCAACCACGACATCGCCGCTGCCGCCCTCGAAATCATGGGCTCGTACGGTACGCTGGCGCGCAAGTCGAATCACGTCGTCGATCGTGGCACCTGGCCGATCGAGTTCATGTTCACACTCGGCCTGGTCATCGGCGGCGGCACGTCGCAGATTCAGAAGAACATCATCAGCGAGCGCGGTCTGGGCATGCCACGATGAAGAACGTGGCTCGGGGTTCGTGGCTCGTGGCTGGCATCTGAATCTTGCGAGCCACGAGCGACCAGCCACGAGCCACGAGCCACGAACAAGGTGAAAAATGGATTTCGCACTCTCCGATGACCAAGAGCTCTTGCAACGCAGCGCCCGCGATTTCCTCAACAAGGAATGTGCTCCGAGCTTCGTTCGCGAGGTCACACGCAGTGACGACGGCTTCGCTCGCGGCTTGCACGAGAAGATGGCAGCGATGGGGTGGAGCGGCCTGATCGTCCCCGAACGTTTCGGTGGTCTCGACCTCAGCCTGCTCGACCTCGCTCTGCTCAACGAAGAGATGGGTCGCACCGTTACACCCGGTCCGTTCTTTTCTTCGGCAGTTCTGGCGACACTCACGTTGCTGCGCAGTAACGCCGCTGCCCTGCAGAAGGCTTGGCTGCCGAAACTGGCGAGTGGCAGCGCGATCGGGAGCCTGGCGTTGCTGGAGGAAAGCGATCGCCTGGACGCCATCGGCGTAACCTTGCGCTGCACCAAGAACCGGCGCGGCTATCGACTCAACGGTACCAAGATGTTCGTCCTCGATGCACACGTCGCCGATTTCATGTTGGTCGCCGGACGCTGCCGGGCGGCGGCGCAAGATGGAATTGTCCTTTTGCTCGTACCGCGCGATACCCCGGGCATCGAAATCAAACCTCTCCTCGATATCGATCAAACGAGACGACCGTGCGAGGTTGCGTTCCGCGACGTCGAGCTGCCGGAAGCGGCGTTGGCGGCTGGCGAAGGCCGCGCCTGGAAGGTCCTGAGCCGCGTCATGGATGCGGCCGCGATCATCCTCGCCGCCGACAGCCTCGGCGGCGCCCAGAAGGCACTCGAGATGAGCGTCGAGTATTCCAAGGTGCGCGAGCAGTTCGGCCGCCCGATCGGATCCTTTCAAGCCGTGAAGCATATCTGCGCCGAAATGGTCAGCGATATCGAACCGGCACGCTCGCTGGTCTGGTACGCCGCCTATGCATTCGACCATGAACCGCGACAAGCAGCGCGCGCGGCATCGATGGCCAAGGCTCGTCTCAGCGACGTGTACAGTCGGACCACCAATCGCGCCGTACAAATCCATGGCGGCATCGGCTTCACCTGGGAGCACGACATGCACCTGTGGTTCAAGCGCGCCAAGTGGAACGAAGTCGCCTTTGGCGATGCGACTCATCACCGCGAACGCCTGGCGCAGCTTTCGGCTTTCTGATCCCAAGCGGCTTTGCCCACCGATAGGCCTTCGGCTCGCCCCAGCCACTGAAGTGGCGGCTCAACGAACTAGGCCCGCCTTCGCGGGCCTGGAAACGCGAGCAAATAGCCGGCGCAGGCCGGCTTCGTATGGGGAGCCCCCGACCTTGGTCGGCGGGTCCGAAGGAATTGGTGGACAAAGCCTCCCCGAGCTCTGCCGCTTGATTGCAGCCAGCGTACGACTGAGGCTACGCTGGCGGCGTGTTGATTCGCGATCCCATCCACGGCGATATCTCGCTGAATCGCATCGAAGCCGCCGTTGTCGACCTCCCCGATGTGCAACGCCTACGCGGCGTGAAGCAACTCGGAACCGCCAGTCTGGTCTATCCGGGATGCCTGCACTCGCGCTTCGACCACTCGCTGGGCGTCAACGCCGTCGCCAAACGAATCATCGTCGGCTTGCGTGAGCGCGGCCTGCGAATCGACGACGAGCTGGCCACGTTGATCGGCGTCGGCGCGTTGTTGCACGACGTAACCCATGTACCCTTCGGCCACACGCTCGAGGACGAGCGCCGGCTGTTCGCACGCCACGACAAAGGCGGACGTCTGCACCAGCTGATGAACGGACGTCTCGGAGACGGACTCGCCAAAGTGGGACTGCGCGCGGGGATCGATGCATTGCTCGGAAGCGAAGAATCAACGCTGCCGGCCTGGGCTCGGCAGATCGTCGCCAGTACGATCGATGCCGACTTGCTCGATTACCTGCGGCGCGATTCGTACTTTGCCGGCCTGGCTCAAAACTATGACGATCGCATCTTTCACTATTTCGTCGTCGCCGACGATCAGCTGGCGATCCAGATGACCAAGCACGGCATGGAGCGACCCGACGCGCGCTCCGAAACCGTGCAGCTCCTGCGCATGCGCTACTTCCTCACCGAACGCGTCTACTACCATCACACCAAGGTCGCAGCCGGCGCCATGGTATCGAAGGCGGTGGAGCTGGCCCACGAGCACGGGCGCTTCGACGAAGACGAGCTGTTGCAACTCACCGACGGCCAACTGTTCGAACGTTTGTGCAACGTCCCGAATGCCGCACACCCCGACCGGCGCATCACGCGCCTGGTCGACCGATTGCAGACGCGCGCGCTTCTCAAGCGTGGCTACGTGGTCTCGGCGTTGACCGTTCCGTTGAGCGAACGCCAGGCACTCGTGCAACGCTTCCACGAAACGCCGGCCAACCGTCGCGCCACAGAACGTGACCTGGCAGCGGCGCTCGGCTGCGACGCAGCGGAAGTCATTCTCTACTGCCCAGCCCTCACAGTCATGAAGGAAGCGCTGGCTGCGGTGCTGACACCGGATGGATTGCGACGGCTCAACCAGACCGAGCCCGGTCCGGGCGGCGAGATTCGCGCGCTCGAGGAACGCTACGCTCAGCTGTGGAGGTTTTACGTATTCGTGGCCGAAGAGATGGCGGAACGCACGGCCCCTCTAATGCAGGAAATCGTCGGGCATGAAAGCGAGCACCAGAGCGTCAGACGCGATTCGTAACCAGTAGAACGATTCCGTGCTCTCGCTCACGCCCTCAACTCGATCCCGTGCTGGACATCGTCGGTCAGGATCTCGAACGCCGCCCGGTTCGCAGTCCGCAGCACTTCCGTATTGCCGCTGCTGCGATCGCTGAGCCGCACGTCACACGACGCCAATTTGCTGTTGAGGCAATGTTTGATGCCACCCGGCGGATTGTAGTAGCGCAAACCGACAAAGGCCTGTGGCGCGGCGTGGATTCGACCTTCGATGCGCACCGTCTCGTTCTCGCTCTCGAAGCGCCAGGTGAAGTAGGAAAACTCTCCCGTCGCGTGGAAAGTCTTGCCCAGATCGTTGAGCACATGCTCTTTGCCCCGGTGTCGCAAAACCATCGGCGTCATCGGAGGCGTCCACAGCGGCCCGAGTTTCAGCCGCGCGGTGGCGACCTCCAGAAAGCTGTCCGGATGATCGTCAAAGCCGCAGACCTGGCCCCAGGCGTACAGATCGGTGTGCTTGCTGCCCCAATTGTGATTTTGACTGCCGATCCAATTGGCGACGTCGAGCTTGGTTCCATCGACGATCAGCTCGCCGTCGAAGCGGGCTAGAGGCAGGCTGACCAGGCTCTTCGCCTTCGGCAAGGAAGCCTCGTACATTCGCTGCGGGAGCAAGAATACCGGCGCCGCACCTCCCGCGAAGCGCAATCGCCAATCGATGCGATGCCCGCTGCTCGCGGCACCGCCGTGCAAATGGCCGTCCCCTAGCTGAGCATCGCCGACCTGCACGTCGAAGCTTTGATTGCTGAAGCGGCAACGGTCGATGGGGACCTCGGTCTTTGCCGCAACGTGCTTGCCGCTTTCACCGTCGAAACACACCGCCCACAACTCACCGATCGCCCTCTCGGGATGAGCCTGCGGGCTGAACAGCGTGTAGCGAATCCAAAACGCCAGCGGGCGATGCGGGTCATTGGCGCGCAGGAAGAAGCTTTCGTAGTGACCGGCGCGCTGGCCGCTTTGATAGCGAGTCAGATTGACGCTCTGTGCGTTCATGTTCCCTTAGTCGACAGTCGACGGTCGACAGTCAAGAGCGTCGCGTTCCGCCGGTGGTGTACGAACCCTAATCGGACAAAAGATTTCACCGCAAAGGCGCGAAGACGCAGAGAAGAGAAGGCTCAGGGTGTGAAATGGCCGGAAATGGAGTGCTCCACCTAGGACACTACCCCCGGTCGCGCGGAAGATGTTAGAAGAAGGACGGATGACATTGAATCATGTAGGACGAATGCTGTTTGCCAGCGTGCCGCTCATGGTACTGGCGGGCTGCGGAACCACGAACATCTCGTACAAGCCGATGGCGGCTGCCAACGTCGCGACCAAGGTGTCCGTAGGGTTGAGAATCGTCGACGAACGACCGGCCGACAAAGGCGGAACGCAGAAGAATTTCATCGGCCAGGTTCGTAGCAGCTACGGCATTCCGCGCGCGCTCAAGGATGCGAATGTCGTCGTAGCAACATCGACCGTGGGGGCGATGACCGTCGATGCCCTGCAGCAAGCTGGACTGGGTGTCGGAAGAGGCAGCGGCAAGCGTACGCTCGTAGCAACCATCAAGCATTTCTGGATGGATGATGTTCAGGGATATAAGGCAACGGTGACGGTTCAGTACGAGCTGCAAAATGCGTCGTTCAAGATCGTCTGGTCGAAGCAGTTGTCCGGCGTGGCCGGAGGTGCTTCGTCCTTCACATCGCCGGAGAAGACAGCACAGGAACTGTTCGGCCAGGCGCTGGCGGACCTGTCCTCAAAGGCTGCCGCCGAGTTCAAATCGAGTGAATTCCAGGCTGCTCTAGGTTGAAGCTGCGTGCTCTTGAGCTGAGAGGAGGGCAAGATGGTTGCACGGCAGCGCCCAACGCCTGCCGAGAGCAACGGCTGTAAGCGCATTCGGCCGATCTTTGCCCTCTTGATTCTTTCGGCGCTGGCGACGCCGGCAAGAGCGGTCGAGCGAACCTTCAGCGGCGCCACGTCGTCCGACTGGGTCGAAGCTACCAACTGGTCACCGGCCGGTACACCGTCGACGATCGACACCGCCATCGTGCCGGCCGGTCTCAGCGTCTCACTTGCGTCGGACACCACGATCACGTCGCTGACGTTGGCTGGCACTCTGACCGGTGCCGGTAGCATCACCGTCACCGGATTGCTCAATTGGACCGCCGGTACCTTCAGCGGCAGCGGCGTGGTCAACGCCAACGGCAGCCTGCTGATCGCCGGTGACAGCGCAAAGACCCTGAGCCGGACGTTGAACAACGCCGGGACTGCGATCTGGGCCGACCTCGGCAATCTCGTCATCACCACCGGCAATACGATCAACAATCTCAGCGGCGCCAGTTTCAGTCTCCAAAACGACCGGCCGCTGAGCTCGAGCGGTGGATCGACCCTCTTCTTCAACGCCGGCCTTCTCGAAAAGAAATCGACCGGCCTGACGCGCTTCGTCAACGTCCCGCTGACCAACACCGGCACCGTTCGAATCCAGAACGGTACTCTCGAGCTGTCCGGCGGCGGCACGCACACCGGCGCCATCGAGATTGCCGGCGCCACTCTCGACTTGAGTGCCGGGACGCACGCCTTCAGCGCCACGGCAAGCATCAGTGGCGATACTGCCGTTTTCAGCGGTGGTACGGCGACCCTGGGAGGCTCGCTTCTCGTCTCCAACACCGTCATCAACAACGGGACCGTCAACTTCACCGGCTCTCCCATCAGCCCGGGGGCGCTGACCATCAACAACGGCACGGCAAACTTCAGCGCGTCTTCGCACACCATCGACGTTGCCTCTCTCAATCTCAGCGTCGGCACGCTCACTGGCACCAGCGACATTACGGTCGATGGAATCCTGACTTGGAACAGCGGATCGATGACCGGAGCCGGCAACACAAACGCCAACGGCGGATTGCTTCTGCTGACCAGCGCCACCAAGAATCTGAATCGTGTTTTCAACAACGCAGCCGCAGGCACGTGGACCGACAGCGGCACCTTCGCGTTCGGCTCAACGGGGACCTTCAACAACCTAAGCGGCGCTACCTTCACCATCCAAACCGACGCCGGGATCACCGCCATGGCAGGGGCCCACTTCGTCAACGCCGGAACGTTTCGCAAGGCAAGTGGAATGCTGACCCGCGTAGCCGCTGCCTTTCAAAACAGCGGCGTCGTCGAAATCCAAACCGGAACGCTCGACCTCGCCGGAGTCGGGACGCATTCCGGCGTCTTCGATTTCGCCAGTGGCACGTTGAGCCTGAGCGGAGCGACGCAAGACTTCAGCACCAGCGCCCAGATCAGCGGCAATAGCATCGCCCTTGTCGGCGGTACCGTGAACTTCGCGGGCCATTGGATGTCGACGAACGAAACTCACGTGGCCGGCGCAACCGTGAATATCACCGGCAGCCTCGGAAGCATCGGCTCGGTGACCATTTCGAGCGGCGTCCTCAACCTCAGCAACCGCGAGGGAGTGGTTGCGCCCGCTTCGCTTTCAATGACCGGCGGCACGCTCAACGGCGACAGCAACGTCAACCTGGGAACGCCTTTGAGCTGGAACGGCGGCACCATGTCGGGCAGCGGCATCACGTCGGCCAATGCCGGCATGACCATCAGTGGAAGCGCCGTCAAGACGCTGAGCCGCACACTCAACAACAGCGCCGCAGCACTGTGGACCGACCCCGGAAATTTCAACTTCGGCAACCTCGGCACCTTCAACAATCTCCCGAGCGCGACTTTCGAAGCGCGCACCGACGCCAGCCTGCAGACCACAAACCCCGCCGCGTCGTTCAACAATGCCGGGACGTTCATCAAGTCGAGCGGAACGCTCACCCGCGTCACGGCGATCTTCAACAACAGCGGAACCCTGGTCGTCGGGTCCGGAACCGTTCAGCTCGCCGGCGGCGGGACGCACAGCGGCACGTTCAACGCACCCCAAACGACGCTCGAGCTCGGCGGCGGCACGCACACCCTGTCCGCGACAACTCTGATCGACGTCGCCAACCTCATCAGCAGCGGCGGCACGGTTACGATTGCCGGACGATGCAACGTCGCCACGCAGACGAAGATCATCGGCGGTATGGTCACCTTTGCCGGAAGCATCGCGAATCTCGGGGCACTGACCATCGGCAGCGCCACCGCCGTGATCAGCAACACCGAGGGGCACGTAGCCCTGCCGACTCTGACGTTGAACTTTGGGACGCTGGACGGGTCGAGCGAGGTGACGGTCGCCGGCAACCTCGATTGGAGCGGTGGCACCATGCGCGGCAGCGGAGCGACAACGGCGGCGGGCGGTATGATCATCAGCAGTGCAAGTCCGAAGGTCTTGAGCCGTGTCCTCCACAATGCCGCGGCCGCAACCTGGCTCGACGGCGGCAACCTTTCGTTCAACGGTAACGGCGAGATCGACAACATGCCCGGCAGCACCTTCGACGTACAAACGGATGCCGCAATGCTTGCCAGCAGCGGCAATGCGCGTTTCGCGAACGCCGGAACCTTTCTGAAGTCGCAAGGCACGTTGAGCACGCTCGCGGTTCCGTTCCAAAACACCGGTGTCGTGAATGCAACCGCCGGCGTCATCTCGTTCGCCGGCGGCTTCACGCAAACGGCCGGCAGCACAGTCCTCAACGGCGGCGGCATACAATCGAATACGCCGTTGAACATCAGCGGCGGACGCGCGGAAGGCGCCGGACCGATCACCGGCAGTCTGGTTTCGAACGGCACGCTAAGCCCGGGACCGGCGGCCGGCCGCATCACGATCAGCGGCAACTATCGGCAAGACGCGGCCGGAGCGCTGAGCGTTGAAATCGGCGGTGCGCTCGACGCTCAGTTCGACCAGGTTGCGGTCGCCGGAAGCACCAGCCTGCGCGGCGGCCTGACGATCGCACTCATCAATGGATTTACGCCGTCCGTGGGCGACCGATTCCGATTCCTCACCTTCGGCGCTCTGGACGGCGACTTCAACACAGTCAGCGGGTACGTGCTCGGCGTGGGACGAGGGTTTCACCGCGTCATCAATCAAACCAACATGGAGCTGGTGTACGGTGAGGAAGATTGCGGCGACGGGCAGGACAACGACGGCGACGGCCTGATCGACTGCGCCGATCCAAAATGCGCCGAGTATCTACCGTGTACCTTCACGCCGACGCCGACACCAACCGCCACCGAAACGCCGACAGCGACGGCGACCGAAACGCCAACCCCGAGTGAAACGCCGACCGCAACCGCAACACCGCCCCCTTGCGTCGGCGATTGCTCCGCCGACGGCGAGGTCACCATCGATGAGATCCTGCGCGGCGTCGCGATCGCGCTAGGCATCGTGCCATTCGATCAGTGCCCGGCGTTCGACGCCGATGGTAACGGGATGGTCGAGATCAACGAAATCATCCAAGCGGTGAACAACGCGCTGCTTGCCTGCCCGTCGGTTCCGTCACCGATACGGCTATCCTTGCTGCGAGGCGCAGCGACGCTGCACCCCGCAGTGGATGACTCATACGTGCGCCAACACCTGTTCGGCCAGCTTGCGCATGTTGTCCTCGCCGGTGAAGGAGAAGACGATCTGCGACAGATCCCAAGCGCGAATGCGGCGTCTGAGCTCGGCGATGCACTCCTCGGGCGTCCCAATCAACGCCATCGGTGAGTGCAGCATGCCTTCGGGCGTCGTGTTGAACATCGGCGCCATCCCCTCCGCCATCGCTTTGGTCGCCGCCGGGGAATCGGTAATCATCGTGGTGAAAATGACGTTGCTGATTTGGATCTTGCTGCCGTCGCGCCCGTGTCGCTTGGCCTCTTCGCGCGTGAAGGCGATTTTCGATTGGAAGCTGTCGTCGGTGAGCTTGGCGACGTTCTGCAGCGAAATATAGCCCGGCTTGCCGGCGTCGGAGATGATGTTGAGGATGTCGGCGTACTTGGCCGCCAGACGCAACAAACCCTTGCCGCCGCCGCCGAGTAGAATCGGCGGCAACTTCTGCACCGGCTTCGGCG
>JACQEN010000228.1 GCA_016200585.1 Deltaproteobacteria bacterium | reverse complement strand
GTGGGGCAAGCAGGGCGAGCTTCCCAGCCAGTTCAAAGAGCCATGTGCCATCGCCGCGGCAGGCAGCGGCGAGATCTTTGTTGCCGACACCTGGAACCAACGCGTCCAGGTGTTCTCGAAGGAAGGCAAGTATCTGCGCGAGTTCGCTTCCGGGTTCTACGGTCCGCGCGGCATTGCCATCGACAGCAAGGGAACGATTTTCGTTTCCGACACCGGCAACAATCGCATCGTGCGCTTCGCCGCCAACGGCCTGAAGGAAGCCGAGTGGGGCGGCAAGGGCGACCAGCCAGGCAAGTTCTGGGAACCGAGCGGCCTGGCAACCGACGCCAAAGGTGACGTCTACGTGGCCGACAACGGAAACGGTCGCCTGCAGATTTTCAGCCACGACGGGCAGGCGCTCGGATCGTTCAAGGTCGCCGGCTGGGAGAGCAAGGTCTTCTCCGAACCGCACGTCACCATCGACCCGCGCGGGATGATCTGGGTGACCGTCCCGGGCGAAAAGGAGATTCGCCGCTACGATCGTTCCGGTCAACTGCTGACGACGATTAAGGGTCAGACATTCCCGACGGCACACTTCGAGACGCCGATGGGCATTGCCTTCGACCCGGTCGCCAAAACTTTGGTCGTCACCGACCTCGACCATAGGCTCATTCGCGTTCCGTATGCCGACCGGTAGTTCTCCCGCCCACCGGATTCTGCGTCTGTTGTTGCTGAGCACCGCCCTCACCGGCGGTGCCTTCGGCCAGTACTGGTTGAGCGTTCGCTACGCACCGACGTGGTCGGCCGCCGCATGGACAGCCGGCGTCGTGTCGTTTGTCCTGTGGTACTGGGCGGCACGTGAGGGCCGCGACTTGCCGGCCGTGAGCACCGACAAACCAGGCCGTAACGAATGGTTGTGGTTCGGCGCCGTCTTCGCCCTCGGAACCTTCTTCAAGCTGTTCAAGCTTTCGGAGTTCCCTCCCGGTTTGAATCACGACGCCGCGTGGGAAGGTCTCTATGCGATTTCAATTCTCAAGGGAGCGCCCTACACGCCGTACATCTCGGCGGCATGGGGACGTGAAACGCTGACCTTCTATTTCCGGGCGGTGACGGTCTGGTTGCTCGGTACGACGCCGCTGGCCGTTTACCTGCCGTCGGTCATCGCCGGCATCCTCATCCTGCCGTTTCTCTACTGGTGGGCCCGCAACAGCTTTGGCCGCCGCACGGCGTTGATCGTGACGTTGCTGCTCGGAGTTTCCGGTTGGAGCCTGGTGTTCAGTCGTACCGGATGGCGTTCGGACTTCCAGCCTCTGTTCACGACCATCACCTGTTGCTTCTTCATTCGGGCGATGTTGCGCGTGTCGCGCCTCGACTTCATCCTTGCCGGAATCAGTCTCGCAGCGACGTTGAACATCTACAACGCGGCGCGCGCGTTTCCGCTGGTGTTTGCACTCTGGGTACCGTTGTTTGCGCTGCAGTCGTGGCACTGGCGCGGTTTCATCAAACGCTACGCGTCCGGTCTCTTCGACATGGCGGTAGCGTTCATCGTCGCCGTCGGTCCGCTGGCTTGGTACGCCCTCCACAACTGGCAGAAGTTCCAGGGACGCGCTGCCTATCTTTCGGGTGAGTTCTCGGCGCTTACGAACCTGAAGAAGACGGCTCTGATGCTCAACTTCTTCGCCAACGGCGACGATTTCTTCGTCAACACGCCGGGGCTCGAGTATTTCTCTGCGGTCTTCTTCGTCTTCGGCTTGTTGTGGTGCCTGTTGCGCTGGCGTGATGAACGCTCGCAGTTCGTCCTGATCGGGCTGACCATCGGCGTGCTTCCCGGGTATCTCAGCGACCCCAACATGAACCGCACCATCGGCTCGATGCCGTTTGTGTTCTTCCTCGCCGGTCTTGGAGTCGTTTGCTTCGCCGGCGAGATCAGCCGACTGATCCCGCGCATCGGCTCTTTCCTGTCGATCGTCTTCATGGCCGGCATCGGGCTGGCTGCCGCGTACGCAACCTACATTCAATATCTTGGCCCGCAGCATCGGATGGTGTGGGGCTACTATCCGGAAACGACGGTGATCGGGAAGTACATGGCGACGATCATGCCCTCGCACCGCGTCTGGGTGGGCGGCGCAAATTTCCCGCGCGACGCGATGACCTTCCTGTCTTACAAGGACGGCGACCCCTTCGAAGAGCCGTACACCTGGCTCAACGACGTCAGCGTGCTCTTGCGCGGCAACCGGATCGCGCCTGGCGACAAGGGCCTGGCGTTCATCATCGCGGCGGAAGGAATTGGCAACGTCGTCATCGCCGAGCTCGAACGTCGTTACCCCGAGCATCAGACCGTCGATCTGAGGTATCCACCGGGTCGTGTCTTTGCGCGCGCCGTCGTCGTCCCGGCCCACACCGAGGTTCTACCCGAGGGTGCCGTACCGGCGGTCGCATTACCGCCGGCGGTCGCCGCCCCCGGAGCCCTGGATGAGCCGCGCGGCGTCGCCGTGCTCGGCGACGGCACGGTCGTGGTGTGCGATTTCGGCAACCATCGCATCCAAGAGTTGTCACGCACGTCGACGTTCGTACGGCAGTGGGGTGGCGAAGGCGAAGCACCCGGAGCATTCAAGCAACCCGCAGGCGTCGCGGTGAGCCCGCAAGATGAGATCTATGTCGCCGATACGTGGAATCACCGCATCCAGGTGTTCGCCAAGGACGGCAAGTACCTGCGCCAGTGGGTCGGCGGTTTCTTCTCGCCGCGCGGTGTCGCCGTCGACAGCAAGGGCAGCGTGTATGTCGCCGATTCCGGCAACAATCGCGTCGTGCGTTTTTCCGCACGCGGCGACAAGGAAGCGGAATGGGACGGCAGCACCAACGCCGGACGTTTCACCGAGCCGATTGGAATCACTGTCGACAAGGGCGGACGCGTCTACGTTTGCGACAACGGTGGCAGCCGACTGCAGATCTTCAACCGTGACGGACGTGCCGAGGGTTACTTCAGCGTGTCCGGCTGGGGCTCGCGCGCCTACTCGGAGCCGCACGTTGTCGTCGCTCCGGAGGGAACGATCTGGGTCACCGTGCCTTCGCAGCACGAAGTGCGCGCCTACGACGGTAAGGGGAAGCTCTTGCGGACGATCGGCAGCCATTCGGTGAAAGGTCAAGAATTCGAAATTCCACTCGGCATCGCCTTCGACCCCGGAACCAAGGAACTGGTGGTTGCCGACGTACACAACAAGATCGTACGGCTGCCGATGCGCTGATGGGGGAACTCCGAGATCCAAACGCTCGAACCCTCACGCCACTTTCAACTTGGCCGCGAGCTGAACAGGCGTACCGTCGCATCGTAGGATTCCTGGGTGAACGTGATCTCACCGCCGAAGGTTTGATGCACAAAGCCACGGAAGATCCACCCCGCTCGACCCGCCAGCAGATGTGTCCCCGGGAAGATGTGGCCGAGGGCGTATTGATCCTGCAGGTAATGGCTGGCTTGCCCCAGCGTCGATAAGAAGGGCCCACCGCTGCCCAGCCTGCCCTCGGCTGCCGCGAAAGCCTTTTGCGCGCCGAATCCAAAGTGCGATTCGTTGTTGAGCACTTCGTGGCTCGTCAGTCCTTTCAAGAAGCCAAGAAATCCACGGCCCGATGGTCCGTCGACCTTCAGGTTCGCGGCTTCGACGCTACGCGCTTCGAAATCGTTGTAACCGGCCTGCCGTGCGGCCTGGTAGGTGATGCTGCTGTGTATCTTGCTCGAGCTCACCGGCCGAACCGTGTTGCTATCGGCGAGATCGGACAAACCGGATTGCGACGCCAGGAGTGTGTCGTAGGCCGCCGACCCCCCATAGCCTCCGGCCAATCCGGCAAGGATCGTCACTTCGTCGGGCGCACCAAGTCCGGACGCCGTCTGCTGGGCGGCATCGGAAATCGTCGTGCTGACGGCCGATCGCGCCGCGACCTCGCCGAGAGCGTCGAGTACGCTGTTCAGCGTGACATTCGACGGCAACGTGCCGGCGAGTGCCGACAGACCGATGTTGACCGCACTCAGCATCACCCCCAGCCCAGCGCCGACGGCTCCGGTGACGGCGCCAGTCACGGCGGCTTTGCCGATCTGACTCAGGCTCGCGCCTTGCGCCGCCGCGGCAACCGTGTTGATCGCCGCCGAAGCCGCCGCCGAGATCAGCACGAATGCGATCACCGCAAAGAACGCGAACTGTCCATCTGGATCGGCGGCATTGACCGGGTTCCAACCCGTGTAGGAGTAGGGGTTGGCAAACTGCCGCATCGGGTCATGCGTCAGGTACATCCCCATCACCGGATCGTAGAAGCGCGCGTTGGCGTACTGCAGACCCGAGAACGGCTCGCTGTCGTAGCCGGTGAACTCCCGACAATAGCCGTGCACGGCGCAGCCGGATGCGGGAACCACACTACCGTCCCAGCTGCCGCGCACTTCGCCGTACGGCGTGTATCGCAGGTGCCGAAAAACACCACCATCGGCACGCGTAATCGTTTGCGTCGAACCCAGGTGGTCGTGGTGGTAGTGCAGGATGCCGAGCGTCTCGTCGGCGCCGGTTTGCGCTTCGGCCCGACTCACCGCCCATGGCCCGGTGAGCGTCGCGGTGAAATGCACGATCACCAGCAGCAGGATCGAGCCGTGGCGGACGCGCATACCGACCACCGACCGCCGCCGCCCGGGGAGCATCGTCAGGAGCAGCAAGCCGGCGATGCCGGCCGCCGCAACCGCGTTGTGAACATCGCGGCGCAGCGCAATCGGCCAGACGCTTCCGGCTTCGGCCAGCTGGATCGGTGGGACGATCTGCGCCAGTAGGATCGGCGGCGTGACGACTCGTTGTGAGGCAATGTGCAAGCCGCCGGCGTAGTAGTGCTTGGTGAGATACTGCGGCGTCACTTCGACCAGGTCGGCAACATAGCGCGTAACCTGTTCGCCCGATGAATCGCTGCGCCGCATTGCGATCCGGCCTCCGGTGTAGTCGTAGGACAACTGCACGCTGCGGCCATCCGCCAGGTCGATACGCTCGAGATGATCCTCCGCGGTGTAGTGATACTGCCGTACGCCATCGCTGCCGACGGTCTGGTTGCCGTTGCCGTCGTACGCCGTACGCTGGCTGCCGACACGGATTGGTTGATGCGGATGAGTGCGTTTGTAGGAGAACCGCAAGCGGCTCTTGAGACGCAGGTTGCGCAACTTGTCGTCGGTCCGGTACCGGCCGGCAACCATCGTGTTCTCGTCCACCGACGACAGTTGTCCGATGCCGTCGTAGCCGAAAGTCGCCGAGTTGCTCAGCGGGTCACCCGAATCGGCCGCGTGCAACACATCGGTCAGCCGAGTCAGCATGCCGTTGGCTTGATACTGATCGTACCTGAGGTTTTGTAGCGCCACCAAGCTGGTGCTGGTAATCTGCTGCAAGCGGAAGCTCTTATCGGCACCCCAGTAGCTCAAGGTGTCTGCCGTATCGTTGCCGTGTACGACGCTGCGGACGCGGCCGAATTGGTCGTATTGCATATCGACCAGGTAGGCGACGGGCCGCCCTTCGCTGTCCGTACCATCGAGGCTTTGCAGCTTCCCCGCCGCGTCATAGCTGTGCGTAACCACTTCACCGTCCGGGTAGCGCAGCGTGCGCACATGATCGGCGACGTCGTAGGTGTATCGCGTATCGGTCGCCAAGCTTCGGCCATCGACGACCATCAGACTTTCGATGCGGGACTGCCGCCCGCGCACGTCGTAACAGAAACGAGTGCTGTTGCCGTTCCGTTCGTCCACGGCCGCCACCTTGCCCAGGCTACAATTTCCCGACGCGCAACTCGCGGCGCAAGCACCGCTAGTGGTCTGATCGTAGGCGAAGTCGATGCGATCGATGATGCGCGCCGCACATTGGCCATCGCCGAGATTGCAGTAGCTGTCGCTACCCACGACGGCCTTGCGAATGACACGGTTGAGCGCGTCGTAAGAATACTGGACGTGTTGCGGGCTGGGCGGCGTGTCGCCGTCGCCCTTAGGATCGTCCTGATACAGAAGATTGCCGGCAAGATCGTAGCCATAGGTCCACACTCCCGCGGCTTGCGTTCCGCTGTCGGGGTCGACCACACGGATCTTGCGTCCCAGCGAATCGTAGGTCGTGACGACGGCGGTGTTGTCCGCCGCACGGCTGCTGGCCCGACCTTGTTTGGTGACCAACAATCGTCCGAGACCGTCGTAAAGGAAGGCAGTGCGGCTGGCGAGGCGAGGGCCGCGATAGATTGATTGCTCCACGACGTGGCCGAAGGCGTCGCGCGTTTCCACGGTCTTCTGCCCCTGACAGGTGTTGGCAGCGAAACACTCGTCGTAGTTGACGGTCTGCCAGGCGAGCGGGGTTTCGGTCGTGCGCACCGTTCCGTCCGGGTTGGTCACGGAAGTGACCCGATTCGCTGCATCGTAGGTGTAGATCACCTTGCCGGCGTTTGCCGGCGGCGCAGCCTCGAATCCGCCGCCCGATTCGAAAGCGCCGTAGCGTACGGCGGGATTGCCGCGCGCGTCGACCTCGACCGCGCCCGAGGTGACCAGGGTCGTTCTGCCGTCGACGACGGCGGTACGTTGGACTTGCAGCATGCGCCCGAAAGCATCGAAGAACTGCCGCTCCTGTGACCACACCCAGGTAGCGGGCTGCGAAGGATCGCCACCGTTCAGGTTGAACTGCAGGATTGCGGTCGGCGATGCGGGGGCACCGGGGAGATGCACGAGAATGCGCGACACAAGGGGCGGCCCGGCGTCCAAGCGTGGAGCCGCTACCGTTTGCAGGCGGCAGAACCCATCGTAGGTATTCTCGCTATACGGCTGCGCAGCAGCAGCCTGTCCGTTCAGGAAGCTGTTGGTCTTGCGCAACAGTGTTCCACAACCGGGATCGTAGATCGTCTGCACCGCGTGTCCCGCAGCGTTGGCGACCAGGCGCGGATAGATGTGCGTCTCGGGATCGTAGGTTGTGACCGTCGCTGCGCCGTTCGCGTCGATCGCGGTGACGAGGTTGCCGTACGAATCGTACGTCATGGCCGAAGTCACGCAGGTGCCAGCGCCGGCGTGCGGCGTCTCCGGACAGGCGTTACCGGCGGGCATTCCGTTCACCGTCTGATCGAGCCACTTTCGAGTGGCAGAAAGGTTGCCGCTACCGTCGTACTCGAACCACTCTTCCTGCAACGTCGTGCCGCCGCTTTCGACGCGCAGACGTTGCGGTCGGTCGGCAATGACACCGAGGGCAGCGAATCTCGTCAGCGTGTCGATCGCTGTCGCGATCCCGTCGACGCTCCGGCGCACGTGGGTGATGTTGCCGGCCGTGTCCCAGGCGAGGTTCTGGGTCCAGGCATGCTTGTAGTTTCCGGAAGTGCCGTAGTCATAGTGGTCGGTCTGTTGTAACCGCACCCAACGGCGTACCCCCGCATCGAGCGTTTGCGGACAGCCGAGCGGCTCCTCGGTCGCCGGATCGACGCATTCCCATTCGTGGTGCTCGGCGTCAAACGGTCCCGTGCTGTCTTCGATCTTGCCGGCGCGCGCGGCATCCTGGAAGAATGTCGTTGTCCGTCCAACGCCGGTCGCGTCCGTCTGGCGAACCGTGCGGAAGCCGCGTAGCTCGCGGGCGACGGGGTCGTAGCGTCCATACGCATACGAGAAATCCGCGCCGCTCGTGTGCTCTCCGCCGGTGAGACAGGTACCCGACGCGCACAATCCGTCGTCGCGCTCGATGCGTGACACGGTCCAGAGAACCATGGGCAAATGCGGTACGCCGTTCTCGTCGGTATTGTCCCACTGTGAAGAGGGCCGGTACGACAGCGCGATGCTGCCGCCGACACCGTTCTCGAGCTGTTCGAGCAGATCGACGCGTCCGCCGGTTGCATTGGCTCCGACCCCGGGCGCAACGCCGGTCAAACAGCCCAAGCCGTCGCAGGTGGCTTTCCAAGCGCCGTCGGCGCTGTGATAGACGAGGTAGGGATCGCGGTAGTCGACATAGTCGACCAGACCGTCCCCATCGACGTCGAAGGTGTCGGCGGTGATACGCCCGCCGCCCGCGCTGCTGTTGCGGATGCGGTCCGCCGGCGCGTCCCATTCGATCGCCGTCTGAGTGAATCCGGCGCCGCGGTTCAGAAACACCTGCCACTTCTTGTGGCCGGCCGTCCAGCCGCTGGTGTCGACCAGGTCCGGCAGACCGTCACCATTCACATCGAACAAGTCGCGTACCGTGTCGACAGGGTCGCCCTGATTCTTGCGGATGTAGCGCCAAGAACCGGCGGCCGGCAACGGCCACTCCTCGTCGCGATTGATGTCGCGCCCGGTATTGAGCACCACGGTCCACGCGCCGCTATACGGACCACTGCTGGCGTGCTGGCTCAAGACGAAATCAGGCAGGCTATCGCCATTGATGTCGAACGTGCCGGCCACCTGGCCGTCGTCATCGGTATTGAACGCCAGGACGTTGCTCCCGACGACGTGGCCTTCTTCGGCGCCGAAGCCGTTGCCGGTATTGAGCCACACGCGCCACGGTCCGGACGAATCGGCACCCGGCGCGCGTACCAAGTCGGGCAAGCCGTCGCCGTTCCAGTCGATCAAGTCCTGAATGACCGCCGCCCCGTGCCAATCGTTGTTGCTGCCCCCATTGCCGATCGTCACCGCGACTTGCGACTCTTGCGCGTGGATCACTGCGGCAGACCACGTCTGTACCGGACCAAATCCCCATCCGCCTCCCGACGCATGTGGCGTACCCGGATAGACTTGCCAAGGTGTCGAACGGGCGTCGACGAAATCCGGAATGCCATCGCCCGTCACATCGACGGTCAACAAGTCGGTGTACGTGTCTAGGTTGCGCCGCACGTCGCACATCAAGCCTTGATAGGGAACGGACCACGGAATCGGCCGACTGGCGAAACCACCGGGTGAGCCGAGGTAGACGTCCCACGACGCGGGCGCGGTGGAGTTCGTACAGCCATCGGCGAGTTGATGAACCGGCCACGCATCGACGAGATCCGGAAAGCCGTCACCGTTCATGTCGAGAACGTCGCGCCGCTGGCCGTCGTCGCGATCGTGCCAGCGTAGAATCTCCGAGGCAGCGCCGCCGTTACGCGGCGCTCGCAATTTGGGTCGTGACAAGGACTGCGGCACGACCGCAAAACCAAAACGCCCGTTCGCCGGACTGCCCTGGTGGTAGGTGAACGTCGTACTCGCCGGAAGGCCGTCGGCACGGGAAAGAGCCTGGTCATTGTCGTCATACAAGGTGACGGCGCTGAGCAGCGTCTGCCGCGCCTGCCGATCGCCGGCATAGTGAAAGCCGTACCAACGCACGCGCCGCCCGCCGATCGGGTAGCGCACCTCGATCCGTCGCAAGCGCCGTTTCACCTGGGCAGGGAATCCGTTGAGGCTGTTGAGGATCCGATCCTCCGGGGCGCGATCTTCCCATTCGAAGCTGATCTCAAAACGATGCGCCAGCGACGAGGTACCACCGTATTGGATCGTTTGCGGATAGATGACGTGCGAATCGTTCTCGTACCACATGTTGATGCGGTTGCTGTTGGGGTCTTCGATCGTCGTGAGCGACCACGCAAACGTCGTGCAGTCGGGGTAGACAGGCGTGCGTGACGCCTGGTTCTCGCCGAACGCGTAGCGTACGCCGCTGCGGTCGTGGACCTCCCAATGGTTGTCGCCCGGCACGAATTCGATCCGCAGAAAAGATTCTTCCACGGCCGGCCGACAGAGATTGGTCGCCGGGTCGAGCGTGCACTCCACGGTCGCTTCCGGCAGCACGACGACGAACTCGTTGAGTAGAGGTGAATTGCTGCAAGGAAGAACCCCATGCTTGGTGGTGCGTTGTATGCGACCAAGTGGAAGGTCCCAGCCATAACCGTAAGCGCTCGGTCCGCCATGACTGCTGTACGTCAGCGCCAGACGGGGGGTCGAACCTTTGCGACCGGGTGGAACCTCGATGGGGATCGAGGTGGTGGCAGCGCCGGCAAACAAGTTCGCCTCGGGCGCCAGCGCCAGTCCGGAGAACGGTCCGGAACCGTCGCCGGTGTTCGAACCGGGGGCGCGCGGAACATCCGCCAGGGAAACGCTGGCGACAAGCGCAACCAAGAAAACGCTCAGACGACACGAACGATTGTAGTCGCTAGACATCGTAGACCTCCGAAAGAACCCGGCTAATGCGGACGCGCTGCCGGAGCGGGAAGTGAAAGGTTACGCGGCAGCGGTTGCGGTGTGGGAACCGCCGGCGCGGAGGCCGCGGCGCGAATCAAACGTTCCGCCGCCAGGACTTGGCGCTCCTGCATCCGTTGCAACCGCGTGCTCAAACCGGCATCCACCTCGGTCGCCGAGAGAAGGCGCTGGGTCGGTACGATCGGCAACACTGCGGACGGGGCGAGGACGGTGTTCTTGCGTCCCTGAATTGCGGCTTGGGTCAGAGCCGTCCCCGAAACACCGATCAGGGCAACCAGGATCGTCATGGTTCCCCATCGTCGCCGTCGAAGCGGCGGGCCCAGCTTGCTGCATCGAGCGTGCATGATGCCTCCTGCGTTTGATGTGCTTCCGCGATCGTCCTCGGAACGCGGCGCGGAGCATGCACCCTCAAATGCACGCACAATGCCAAACTGGGTCTGTACAAACTTACGGCGTATAGTTTCTAATCAATAGATTCAATCCGCCCGCTCGCGTACTCAGAACGAGCGCGGCTCGGGCTCACGCCGAGACGGCGAGTTGCAGAAGCTGCGCGGTTGCGGCGCCCGGGTCGGCCGATGCGACGATCGCGCCGATCAACGCAGCCGCATCGGCGCCGGCGTTCAGAACCTGGGTCAGGTTTCCCGCATCGATGCCGCCGATGGCGACGATCGGCAGGCCAACTCGACGACGAACGGCGCGCAGGCCAGCGATACCCACCAGCGGGTCCGGGCGTTCCTTGCTCGCGGTAGAAAAGACGGGGCCGAAGCCAAGATAGTCGGCGAAGCCCTGGCGCTGCGCTTCATGCGCCTGCTCTAGGTTGTGCGTCGAGAAGCCGACGATCTTGCCTTCACCCAATATCTGCCGCGCCGCTGACGGCGGCAGATCATCCTGCCCGAGGTGAACGCCGTCGGCATCGACCAACCTGGCGATATCGACCCGATCATTGATGATCAGAATCGCCCGGTGGCGGGTGGTGAGTCTGCGGATCTCCCGGGCGAGCTCGACGAAGCGGCCGGTGGGCGGGCCTTTGACACGCAGCTGGATCATCGGGGCTCCCGCAGCAAGAACTGCCTCGGCCAGCGACGAGTACGAGCGCTGCGGGTCGCCGCGCGTGTCGATGATCGGGTAGAGCCGAGCCGGAAAGTGAAAGGGCTTGACGTCTCGAGGTCTGGTGGTCTTGCTCACCGAACAACCCGCGCCGCAGCGACCTTGCTACGGTGTTTCTTCTGGCCGTCGCTTCGCCGTGATTTTCAATTGGGTGATCTTCTTGTGCAAGGTGTTGCGATTGATGCCGAGAATGGCGGCGGCCTTGAGTTGATTGCCGGCGGTGCGCTCGAGGGTCAGCTCGATGAGCGGGCGCTCGACGCGCTCGAGGATCAAATCGTAGAGATTAGTGGGCTCGACGTCGCGCGTCTGGCGAAAGTATTCCTTGAGCTTGAGCCGCACGACGTCTTCGAGCGAAAGGTCGTCGTAGTTGGTGGTCGACGATTCGCGCGTCGCCAGAGCCAGGTCGCGCGGCATGAGGGTCGGACCGGGAGCGAGGACGGCCGCACGCACCAGGGTATTTTCGAGCTCGCGGACGTTGCCCGGCCAGCTATGGCCGTTGAGCACGGCACTGGCTTCGGGCGAGATGCCGCTGATGTTCGTACCCATCTCGCGGTTGATCTTCTCGATGAAGTAGGCGACCAGATCGGGAATGTCGCCGCGCCGCAGACGCAGCGGCGGCACGTTGATCGGCACGACGTTCAAGCGGAAGAACAGGTCTTCGCGGAAGCGCCCTTGCTTGACCGCACGTTCGAGGTCTTGATTGGTCGCGGCGATCAACCGGCCGTCGACCTTGATGACCTCGCGCCCGCCGATGCGTGTCAGCTCGCGCTCCTGCACGACGCGCAGCAGCTTTGCCTGCAGCTCGAGCGGCATGTCGCCGATCTCGTCGAGAAACAGAGTTCCGCCCTGAGCCACTTCGAAGACACCGGCGCGCTGCTCGTGGGCTCCGGTGAAAGCTCCACGTTCGTGACCGAAAAGCTCGCTTTCCAACAAATCGCGCGGCACGGCCGAGCAGTTGAGGGCGACGAAAGGTCCGCTCCAGCGTTGCGAATGGGCGTGGATGGCCCGGGCAATCAGCTCCTTGCCGGTACCGCTCTCGCCCTGAACCAGGACCGTCGCATCGGTTTGCGCCACCCGGCCGATGGTCTTGAAGATTTCCTGCATCGCCGGCGTCTTGCCGATGAGCTCGACCCCGAGCTCGAAGCGCCGGCGGTTGTCGCGCTCGAGACGCGTCAGCTCGGCGGCCTGCTGCTTCATTTCGAGAGCCCGTTGGACGAGGAGCCTTACCTCCTCGAGATCGAACGGCTTGGTGAGGTAGTCGTAGGCACCGCGCTTCATCGCCTCGATGGCGTTGGCCATGGTGTTTTGTGCGGTGATGATGACGATCGGGGTTTGAACGTTGGCTTCGCGGGCCCGCGTCAGCAGCGACAGACCGTCGAGATCGGGCATCTTGATGTCGACCAAAGCCAGGTCGTAGCGTTCGTCGATCAAGCGTTGCAGCGCCGCCTCGCCGCGATCGAGGTCCTCGACCGCGTGCCCTTCGCCGCTGAGTGCGGTGCGCAGTACCCACCGAATCGACTCTTCGTCGTCGGCAATCAGAATTCGTCCTGTGCGTGTCGTCGTATTCATGCGATCAAGGGAAGGTTGACCGAGACAAGAGCGCCGCCACTCGGGCGGTTCTCGGCGTGAATGACGCCGCCATGGGCGGCAACGATGCGCTCGCAAATCGCCAGGCCAAGTCCGCTGCCGCGAGCCTTGGTGGTGAAAAACGGTTCGAAGACGCGATCCAGAACGTCTTCCGGAAATCCCGGTCCGCTATCGGCGACCTCGACGCGCAGAAACTTCCCCGACCCGGCTTGGCGCATGATGTGGAAGTCGGTTTCCATACGGGTCGTGATGATGAGAGATCCGCCTTCGGGCATGGCCTCGAGCGCGTTCTTCACCAGGTTGAGAAAAACATGGGTGAGCTGGGCTTCGTCGCCGCGCGTGTCCGGCAAGCTCGGATCGATCTGCAATCGCACGGTGGCCTTCTTCAAGGTCAGCTCGGAGCCCAGAATGGCCACCACCTCATGAATGATCTTGTGCACGTTGACCGGCAACGGGTCCGGAGTCGGCGGCGAACCGAGGGTCAACAACTGCTCGACCAGGCGACTGAGGCGATCGATTTCGCGGATCATCACGCCGGTGAACTCGGTGATCTCGGCCTGCTCGCCGAAACGCTGCGCCAGCAGTTGCGCCGCGCCGCGAATACCGCCGAGCGGATTCTTGACCTCGTGCGCCAGGCCGGCGACGAGACCGCCGAGGCGCGCCAGCGTCTCGTTGCGCCGCGCCTCGCTCTCGAGCTTCTTCTGATAGCTCAAATCCTGAATCACCAGGGCACACCCTTCGAGGTGACTACCGTTGTCGTATACCGGGGAGCAGCTGATACGAACCGGTATCTGCCGGCGGCCGACGATCAAACGCTCTTCGCCGCACGACTGGCTCTGACCGGAGACGCGCATGCGCTGAATCATCGAACCAAGCGCCGGATTGTTGGGAAACACCTCGCCGCAGGAGCGCGAACGCACCGACGACTCCGAGAAGCCCGTGAGCTCCTGCGCAGCCTGATTGAACAAGACAATGCGGTCATCGGCGTCGGTGAGGATCAAGGCGTCCCCAAGGCTGGCGAGCACGTTGTCGAGCAGACCGGTAACTACCGGACGGGCTTCGCTGCGCTGAGCTCGTTTGTTCCGCTGCAGAAGCACCGCGAGATCGTAACATAGGTGGATGCGTTGACAAGGTTGCGGAGCGAACGATACGTACTTTTGCAAATGATCAGCGTACGCGAAGCACTCGACACGATCCTCGCCGATGTTCAACCACTTGGCCGCGAGCGTGTCGCATTGCTGCAAGCCCGCAGCCGATCGCTGGCTGAATCGGTACACGCAACGCGCAACGTGCCGCCGTTCCGCAACTCGGCGATGGACGGTTACGCGGTGCGCGCCGACGACATCGCCACCGCCGACGGCGATCATTCCATCCGGCTGCGAGTCCTCGAAGTCGTCGCCGCCGGGGATGTGCCGACGCGTGCGGTCGAAGCCGGTACGGCGACGAAGATCATGACCGGCGCGCTGATGCCCGAAGGCGCCGACGCCGTCGTGCGCGTCGAAGACACAGCTGAACGCGACGGCGTCGTCACTGTTCAGCGCGGGGTAAAACCGGGGACGAACGTCCGCCATCCGGGCGAAGACATGCGTCTCGGCGACGAGGTATTGAGCGCCGGAAGGATCTTGGAGCCGGCCGATATTGGGCTGCTGGCTTCGCTCGGCAACGCCACCGTACTGGTGCGACGCCGCCCAGAAGCGGCGATCCTGGCGACCGGCGACGAGCTCGTCGAGCTCGGTGAGCCACTCGCTGCGGGACAGATTGCCAACAGCAACGCCTACACGCTGGCGGCGGCGGTCGAAGAAGCCGGGGCCGTTCCACGCATTCTCGGCATCGTTCGCGACACGCCGGAAACGATGCACAGTGCTTTCAGCGACGCGTTCCGCTCCGATGTCGTGCTGTCGACGGGCGGAGTGTCGATGGGCACCTTCGACCTGGTGCGTGGCACGTTGCGCGACCTCGGCTGCGTCGAGCGCTTCTGGAAGGTAGCGCAAAAGCCGGGCAAGCCGCTGAGCTTCAACGTGCGCGGCTCGACACCGGTCTTCGGCCTGCCGGGAAACCCGGTGTCGGCGCTGGTGTGCTTCTACCTCTACGTCCGCCCCACCCTGCGCGCCATGCTCGGGATACCGCAACTGCATTTGCCGGTGGTCGATGCGCAGCTCGCCGACGACGTGAAGACGTCAGAAGGTCTGACCGACTTCGTGCGCGGCGTTCTCGAACCCAACGCCGACGGCTACCGCGCCCGGGTCACCGGAACGCAGAGCTCGGGCGCTTTGCGCTCGATGTCGCTCGGCCAGGGGCTGATCGTCTCGCCGCCGGAGATGCGTATCCTGTCGCGCGGCAGCACGGTACGAGTGATCAAGCTTGGGGAGGAGTCGAGCATCGATGCACCGTTTTGAGCCTTGCCGGTAGCGACGGTTGCGGGTCCCTCTCGAGCCCATATGCAAATCGACGTGCATTTGGCCAGCTCATATGATTCGCGTATGGCCTCAGGCGCTCCTCGGCGACGGTACCAATTCGACGGCCGTTGAAAAGCGAGTGCAAAATCGTATCGTCAGCGACTTTCCTCTTTCACTCGACACGTAACCGGAGTATAGACCGCCGGCATTATGTCCTCGGGTCGCCGGCGCTTGCGCCGGTACAGAAGGCCCCTCGCTCTCCTTCACCTCGCGCTGGTGATTGCCGGCGCACGACCCGCGAGTCTCGCAGTTGCCGACACGGCGCTCGCCTTGAGTGCCTCGAAGCTGCCCGCCGCCGGTCGTGGCGAAGCCATTCTCACGGTGCCTGCTTTTGGACGCTACGCTGTCCTCGTCCACAGCAGCCAAGGCACCGGACTCCAGCTGATGGATCGACTGGCAGGGCCCAGTGAGGTGCAGGGAGCGATCGGCAAAGTCGACGGCAGAATCGACCAGTTTCTCGACCGTGGGACCTACAAGGTCGTCACCCACGGTCACCCCAAAGCCGTCGGCGACGCGCACGTCGAAGCGCACGCCTTTCGCGAGCTCAACCCCACACCGCCGCTGCTCATCGAGCACAAACTGCTGCACGAATCGCTCGGCGACTTCGAACAACGTTCCTACTGGCTCGACATCCGCGAGCGCCAGCAGGTCATCCTCGAAGCGGCGGGACGCAACCTCACCGACCTGCGCCTGTGGAGCAACGGCAACTGGCTGGTCGACCTCGCCCCGGCCAGAGAAGTCATCGAACCGACCAAGGGACAGCCGTTGCTGACCTGCCGTATGACCGCCGCGCTCGACCCCGGCCTCTATCTGCTCACCGCGTACGGTGGCTTCTCCCAACCCTGGGCGAACGACAGTAGGGAGCATCCGTTCTACCTGCGCTCCGGAATCCCCAAACGACCCGAGGTGGCGCGCAGCCATCACGCCGTCAGCCCGTTCGGCATCGACCGCTGGCTGGTGCCCGGTGACGCAACCTATTTCCGCCTCGAGCTGCCGGAAGCGCGGCCGGCGACGTTGAGCGCCGGACTTTTCAACGAGCAGCATCCCTTCGACGACAACGGCACGCACGGCAACATCAGCAAGACCTCGCTCGTACCTGCAACCTGGACGGAGATCAGCCGGCATGCCTGGCACGTGGTCACCGTCAGCGGCGCGGCCGGCCAACCGTACGTCCTGCAACACTTCAACGCCGGCGAGCGCTACGCCGGCATCGGCCGACAATGGTCGTTGCCGCAGAGCGGACGGTACTGGATATCCACGGTGCACTCCGGCGATCCCGACGATTCGGTTGACGCGACGGCCATCGTGATGCGCATCCCACGCCTCTGGAGCGAAACTCAGCACTCCGAACCTCTGGTGACGCAGATGGTCGTCATCGACCAGAAGTCGCCCTGGGTGCGCCGCGCCAATCTGCTCGACACATTGACTCTGTTCGTGCAGATCAAGCAGACCGGCAAGTACCAGGTGCTGGCGCGCGGCCCCAAGGCCCGCTTCCGCTTCGAGCCCTTCCTGCTCCAACGTCCACACGGTTATCAGGAGCCGGATCTGCAGCCGGCGGGTTTCGTCTGGGATCTCGACGCCGGTTACTACGTGCTCACCGCCGTCCCCGAGCAGCGCGGCGTCATCGACATGGCGATCGTTGGCGGAGAAACCCCGGTCAGCGATCAACGATTCACACAGCTTCTCAATACCCAAGACGTCGTGCACGCAGCCGCACAGTTTCCGCAACTATCGATCGATTTCGAAACCAACTGGCTGTACAAGTTTTTTCTCAACTTCCAACCCGAGGTGCAGGTCGGGATGGTCTTGCGGTCGCTACCGACGGACCTCACCGACGCGCTTCCCGTCGTTCAGTACGCCGGCGAGACCATCGCGGTACCATTCTCGGAAAATGAACCCGGCACGCTGCGAGCCGAAGCCGAGGACGGAACGCTGCTCGACGTCTCACTCGACAGCGGCCCGGCCAAGCCGACGCAGAACGTAAAGGAAGGACAGCACAGCGCCACCATTCGCTGGGAAGGCCCAAAGCGCGTCCACTACAGCCTGGTCGTCGAACCACGGCGTTTACAAAGCGACACCCCGCTCCCACCCTTGCCTGATCCGAGCCGCGCCACGCCGCCGAAGCTGCCGGTGCTGAGCAGCGACCAACCGCAGTTCTTCGAGCTCGACCGCAGCTCGGGCAAGAGCTTCCTGGTGCGCGCCGACAGCCCTGCCCTGTACCGTATTCAGTCCACCGGGCTGCTGGCAACCGAAGGCAATTTGCGTACCAGGACGGTCGTCAGTTTCGATCGCCAGAGCCAGAACGGCGTCGGGCGCAACTTCTTCCTTCAGCAGTACCTGCGCGAAGGCGACTATCAGGTCACCGTCGCGACGCTCGGCGATTCGCGTGGGCATCTCGGCCTCACCCTCGACAAGACACCGATGATCGACGGTGGAACGATTCACGAAGGAGCACCGGCGCGTATCACCCTGCCGGCCGGCAACGCGGCGCAATACACCTTTGTCATTCGTGAAGCCGGCACCTACCGCCTGCGCTCCCTCGGCGTCGGCAAGACGTTTCGCGGTCGCATCGAGGACGACGCCGGTTGGCCGATCGACAAGCCCAATCTGGCGCTCGATGTGACGCGCGAGCTCGATCCCGGGACCTATCACGTCGTCTCACTGCCGGAACCGGTTGCCGGCCGGCGCCAGACCTTGCTCGAGCGCGTGCGCGAAGCACCGACCTACAAGGGCCACGGGCCGCATCCATTGCCGCTCGACGTGCACGTCGAGCATACGTGGTTCGAACCGCCAGCCAACGGCGGGCGCACGCCCGATAGCTGGGACTTCAGCACGCCAGCCTCCATCGACGCAACCATCGAGCTCAGCGGCGAGATGCAAGGCGAGTTGTTGAAGGTCGGTGACGATGGCTCGCTACAGTCCGTGGCGACCATCCCAGCCGGTCGCGGCTGGCGCGGTTGGGCGCAGAAGCTCGATCCGGCGCACTACCGACTGCAAGTGCTCAGCGCACGGGTCAACAACGACCTGGCATACACGGTAGCGGTGCGCTCCGAGCAGCTGGTTGCCGGCCTCAGCCGCACAGTCACGGCCCCAGCGGTGATACCGCTTTCGGTAGCGCGCAGCGGAATTCTGCAACTCAGCTCGTTCGGCTCCGCGGATGTACGCGCTGAGTTGTTCGACGCCAACGGCCATTTGGTTGCCAGCAGTGACGACGGCCCGGACGACTGGAACTTCCAATTGCAAAAGCAACTCGGAGCAGGATCCTACCAGCTGCACGTCGACCCGGTGGCGCCGCAAAAGGCACGCTTCCTCGGACCGCAACCAACGCCGGCGCGCGGGTCGGACGACGAGGACGGCGATCGCAACGACGAGCCAGCCGACGACAGTGCGTCGCAGTCGACTGGGAGTGCAACCTGCGTCGTGTCGATGCGCGAGCCCGACGACTTGCTCAAAGCGCCCCTGAAGCTTCCTGTCCGCACCGAAGCGGCGATCTCCGACTCCGTGCTTGTCTATCCGATCGACCACGCCGACAACGTCGATTTGCTCGCGTTGCAGGCCGAGTCGGCAGAGATCTTGGGGGCAGCCATCGACGCCTCGGCAGATGGAAACAGTTGGAACACGGTCGGCAGCGACGTCGGCAGGACAGTACGTCTCGCTACGCCGATCGAGACCAACCATCGCTACCGCATTCGCATGTGGTCGCTCGACGGCCGCGATCAAAGCGCCCTGCTGCGGGCCGTCGCCGTTCGATCAACCCGGCTTCCGGAATCCGACTTGCAGAACGGCGCTACGCTCGGCACCACACCGGGCTCCGATCCACCCATAGCGGCAGCGTCGGTCGAGCTGTCACGCCCGGGCACGTTCCACTTCGACGACGCCGACGATCTACGGACGGCAAGCCACCCCGATGAGCTTTGCACGACGTCGGCGGACGGCATCGTCAGCTCCATCGGCAGTCGCCTGTGGGTGGTTGCAAACCCGCCGAGTGCGAAGACCGACTACGTCTTGCATGGCACGCGCATCTGCGTCGGGACAGGAGCCGGCAATGACCTGCAACTGCAAATCAGCGGCACACGTCCGGCCGTCACCGATCTGGCGACGAGCGCGGGCCCCATCCTCGCAGTCGCTACAACTCTGGCCGGCCAACCAGGGATACGGATCGTGAAGCGGCAAGATGTGCTGAAGCCGTCGGGGCTCGGCATGGCCGTCGCCCAACGTCATGCAGTCACGTTCGCCCCCAACAGCGTCGAGACAACCGCGTTGGTGTGGGCGGCTGACGGGACGCAAGAGTCGTCGCTGGTGAAGCTGCAACAAATCAGCTTCGCGCCGCCGAGCGTCGAACCGGCAGCTTGGGGAATAAGTGACTTCGAGCTCAACGACGTCCAGGCCCGCACCTTCACTCTGCCACCGGGCTCGAAGGAGCTTCGTCTGTCGCTCGACGCTGCGACGGTAGCCGCCCTCTGGAACGATCAGGGAGTTGCCAGCGTACACTGGGATGGCGACCAGGCATTCGAAGAAGAGGTACAAACGAGCGCGCAGCGCTTGACGCTCCTGCACAAGGCGGCGGGACCAGGTCGGGCGCATGTCGAGCTGCTACCGAGCGGCACGGATGGGAAATTGGCGGTCGTCACCGCAGGCACGCCGCTCGAGATGGCACGTCAACGCGCGGGGACGCAGCGACTCGAGGTCGGCGCACAGCCCGGCGGCAAAGCGGGAATGTTACATGTCCGCGGCGGGCGTGACGGCAGCACGACGTTCATCGGCAGCGACGGGCAGGTTCTGCGCGGCACCGACCTGCCCCTGCGTTGCGACGGCACGCTGCTGGTGCCGCACGCCCCCGGCCTGCTGCTAGCATGGGAAGACTACAGCGGCGGCAGCGGGCAAGAAGTCTGGGGCGGCGGCATGGTCCCAGAACCGCAACGCATAGAAGCTCCGGCCACGCTGGCGTTGTCCGGAACGAGCCAGGCATTCTGGCTCAAGATCGGCGACCCGGCGCTGGTGCAATTGCGTATGGTGCAGCCGACGATCAGTCTGGTGCGTCACGACGACGGCAGCACCGACACCCAGTTGCATTCGGGGGCTACCGTTGTCTCGGCCTATGCGGCACAGGAGTCGGTGGTGCTGGCGCTGCGCGCGGTCGAGGGCCAATCACTAAGCGGCGCCGCCGAGTTGACGGCAACGCCGGTTACGCCGCTGCACGAGGGCGTTGGCTCCGACGCGCTGCTGGCTGCCGGCAGCTCGCGACTCTATTCGTTTCGCGTGGCGAGCGCCGGACCGATCGGTATCGGTGTGCGCGCCGAGCCGGATGTCGTCACGGCAACGTTGCGCGACGCACGCGGCACCGACATCGGACGTGGCGTGATTCAAATGCCGAACCTCAAACCTGGCGCGTACCTGCTGGAGATCAGCACACCGGCCGATAGCGGACCGGTACGCGTGCGCCCGGCCCTCGTCGGAATCGCACAACCCAGCACGACAGCGCCGCAGGATGTCATCCGTCGCTACATGGCAATGGCTGCGGAAGACGAACCGCCGCCCGTTGAAAGTGAAGAAGAAGAGAAATGAAGACACGCAAACCGCGTCGACCGCTGACGCTTGCCCTGTTGCTCTCGACCCTCTTCCCCGTCGTTGCCTTCGCCAAGACGCCGGCGCCGGCCCGCGCACAAGCCGCCGTCCTAGCACGACCGGCGGACGCCAAGGGTACGACGATTGTGCCCGACCACTTCCTACGGCGCTGGGATCCGGTAACGATCTTCTTTGCCAAAGACACGGCACCGGCGGGTGCCGGCCCGGAAGACAAGCCGGAACGATTCGTTCGTCTCACCCCTTTCCACCCCGGAGCTTTCAACTGGCTTGATGCGCGCACTCTGCAATTCAAGCCGGCAGAGCCGTGGCCGCCATTGCAGCGTTTCCGTTGGAATGTCGACAAAATGACGACAACACTGGCGACGCTGATGGCCGCACCCCTCTCTACGGTACCGTCCGACGGAGCCATCGGGCTCGACACCGTCGACGCAATCACCCTCACCCTGCCCGAGCCGCTCGACGCCAGGGATCTCAGCCGCATGGTGACGATCGAGCTGCGACCATTGCCTGGTATCGACGCCACCAATGCGCGTTGGCTGACGCGCGACGACTTCAAGATCAAAATAATGGAGCGCCAGGGCCGCGCCGAGCCGGCAGCGTACGTGCTGCAGCTGCACACGCCCATTCCACTCGGCACGCGCGCCATCACGCATCTGCGTTTGTCACTCGACGACGACGCGCACGAGTCGTTCGTCGATGTCAGTCTTGCCACCGCCGAACCGTTTCGTATCACCGAAGTCGGATGCCGTGTGCCATCGACGGGCTGGAGCCCGCAGCCGCCGCGCCGCGCCTATCCGGTCAGCGTCGAGGGTTCCCACTACAGCGCCCAACAGGCGATCACTTGCGGCAGCGAGTCGCGCGTCATCTTGGTCGACTTCTCATCACAACCCAAGGACCTCGACGTCATGGCGGCGCGCAACCTCGTACGCATCACGCCGGCGGTCGACAAACTCGCCTTCAACACCGCCGGCAACACTCTGCAAATCACCGGTGAGTTTCAGCCCGACACCGTTTATCGCGTGGCGCTGACGCCGACGGTCATTGCCGACCAGCAGGGTCGGCCGCTCGACATCCGCAACCAAAGCGAAGTGCACGTCTACTTTCCGAAGAAGGCAGCGTATCTCACTCTCGCCGCCGCCAACGGCGTACTCGAACGCCACGGACCGCAACTGATTCCGGTCAACGGCCGCGGCCATGAACGAGTCGACCTGCGCGTCCAGCGCATCGATCCGCTCGATCGTTCGCTGTGGCCCTTCCCCTCGCAACCTGTGGCATTCGACGAATCGCAACGTCCGCCGGGACCGGGCGAGGAGCCGCAACCGTGGACCGACCTCGAACCCGTGCCGGTCAACGCCTTGCAACGTCAGATCGCCGCTCTCGGATCGCCGCCGGTTTCGGCCATCGTCAATTTGCCGCTGCAGCGCGACGGTAACGCCGCAAGCTTCGGGCTCGACTTGACTCCACAGCTCGCGCGTATCGCCGGCCGCGAAGCTCCGGGGCACTATCTCGTCGGCGTGCGCAAGCTCGATCGTTCGAACGAAAGAGCGTGGATGCGCCTGCAGATCACCGACCTGAGCCTGAGCACAGCCGAAGAGCCGCTGGCAGTGCGTTTCGCGGTCACGTCGCTGTCGACCGGCAAGGCGGTCGCCGGTGCCAAGATCGAGATTCAGGGCAGCTTCGACAAGCAATGGGTTACTCTGGCTGAAGGGACGACCGGCACCGACGGCACCTTCCTATGGTCGGCTCCCGGAAAAAATCTGCGCCACAACGAAACAGTACGACGCATCGTCGTGAAGAAGGACGACGACGTGCTCGTCCTCGATCCCACGCATCCCCCCGATGAGTACGCTGACAATCACTGGGCCGGAAGCCAAGACCGCTGGTTGCAGTGGGCGTTCGAGCCGCTCGCTACCCGCGGTGAGCATGTACAGGACCTTTGCCACATCTTCACCGAGCGACCGGTCTACCGCCCCGAAGACGAGGTGCACATCAAGGGCTACACGCGCCAGCGTTACAAAGGCACGCTGCGGCCATCGACCTTTCCGGCCGACGTCATCGTGCAGGGTCCGGGCGGCGAGGATCAAGTCTGGACCCTGCCGATCGCGATTACCGAACGCGGCAGCTTCTACGCCAAGTTCGCCGAAGCAAATCTACCGACAGGGGAATTCCAGGCGTTCCTGCAACCGCAGCATGGCGAGCGCTGCGGCCCGGTCAAGTTCCGCATGGAAGCCTACCGCATCCCCGACTTCGAGATTCAGTTGCACAGCCCCGATCGCGTACCGCTCGACCGCGAGTTCGACGTCAAGCTGACGGCGAGTTACTACGCCGGCGGCAAAGTCGCGGGACGCCCGCTGCGCTGGCGGGTGACGCAATTTCCCTACGTCTGGACTCCCAAAGCCCGCGCCGGCTTTTTCTTCTCCTCCGACGCGCGCTACTCCGGCAACGGCAAGTTCGAGTCGACACCGGCGTTGGAGAAGGAAGACTCCACGAGCCCCGACGGTGACGGATCGTTGAGCATCAATCCGGCCATCGAATCGACCGCACAGCCGCGGCGCTACATCGTCGAGGCGACGATCACCGGCGCTGACGATCAAACCGTGACCAACACCAAACAGGTTCTGGCGCTGCCGCCGTTCGTGCTCGGCCTGAAGGTGCCGCGCTATCTCGAGAAGGTGAAGTCGATTCAACCCGAGGTCATCGTCGTCGGACCCGACGGCGAAACCTTGCCCGATGTCGAGGTCACGCTGCGGCTGCTCAACCGCCAATGGCATTCGCACCTGCGGGCCAGCGACTTCTCCGACGGATCGGCGCGCTACGTCACCGATATCGTCGACGAGAAAGTCTCGGAAACAACGATCACCAGCCGCAAGGAGCCGACGAGCGTCACACTGCCAATCAGCGAAGCGGGCGTCTACGTTGTGCAACTGGAAGCGCGCGACAAACTCAAGCGCACGCAGGTCGTTGGTGTCGACCTCTACGCCGGCGGCGAGCAACCGGTCACCTGGGCCAAGCCGGCGACACGTGTGTTCGAGGTCGTAAGCGACAAGGACGCCTACGACCCCGGAGAAATCGCGACCCTCGTCTTGAAGAGCCCGTATCAAGAAGCGCGGGCTTTGGCAGTGATCGAAGCGCCGGAAGGCAACCACTACGAATGGATCGACGTCACCGGCGGCAGCGCCTCCTACAAGGTCGACGTACGCAACACCTACGTCCCGCGCCTGCCGGTCCACTTCATCCTGATGCGTGGGCGGGTTGCCGCCGAAGCCGGAAGTGCGCAAGCCAAGCTCGACCTCGGGAAGCCGGCGACCCTGGCTGCGACGGCGTGGGTGAAGGTCAATGCGCTCGACAATCGCGTCGAGGTAAAGCTCGAACATGCGGAGAAAGCACGGCCCGGCGACAAAGTCCCGGTCACCTTGCACGTCAGCGATCCGCACGGAAAGCCGCTGCCGGCCGAGGTGACGCTGTGGCTCGTCGATCAAGCCGTATTGGCGCTAGGCAAGGAGCAACGTCTCGATCCGGTACCCGACTTCATCACCGATACGACAACCCGGCTGGCCGTCCGCGATACGCGCAGCATGCCGTTCGGCTTGCTGCCGTTTGCCGAGCAGCCCGGTGGCTCGGGTGGTGAAGGCGAAGAGGCCAAGCCGTTCGACAAAGCGACGGTGCGCCGGACGTTCAAATCCGTCCCTTACTACAACCCCGCGATCATGGTCGGGCCCGACGGCATCGCGACCGTCACCATCGACCTCCCCGACAATCTCACCAACTTCAAGCTGCGCGCCAAAGCGATCAGCGGTCTTGACCGGTTCGGCTACGCCATGGGCGATCTGTCGGTGCGCCTGCCGCTCGTCGTGCAAGCGGCGGTGCCGCGTTTCGTGCGCCCCAACGACACGTTTACCGCGGCGGCCATCGGACGCATCGTCGAAGGAGAAGGCGGGCCGGGGCGCACGGGTGTGTTCGTCGACGGCGCAAAGATCGGTGGCCCGGCGCAGCACGACGTCGTTTGGGTCCCCGATCAACCCGACCGCTTCGAGTTTCCGGTGGAGGTCACAACGCCGCCCTACACGGCGGACGGCAAACTCTCCCTCGACGCGGTGACATTCAAAGTTGCCGCCGAGCGTCTATCCGACGCCGTAAGCGACGCGGTCGAGGTGAAGATCCCGATTCGCGACGACCGCCAGCCGCAGCGTTCGCGCACACTGATGGATCTGAAGGCGGGAACGAACGCTGCCATCCCTGCAGTCAGCGAAGCGGCACGGCCCGGAACGGTGCGGCGCACGGTGTTGGTCTCCGATCAGCCGGGGCTGGTGCGCATGGCCGCCGGACTCGATTTCCTTTTGCGCTACCCCTACGGCTGCACCGAGCAGCGGCTCAGCCTGGCGCGCACCTACGTGGCGATGAAGGAGTTCCGTGCGCTGCTGCACGAAGAGGATGCGCAAGCAAAGACCGACAAAGCGGTGAAGGATTTTCTGCAATGGCTGCCGCGGGTGGTCGACGACCAGGGGTTGTGTTCGTACTGGCCCGGGTCGCACGGCTACGTGTCGCTGACGGCGTGGGTCGTGCAGTTTCTCGTCGAAGCCAAGGCGGCGGGGTACCCGGTCGAGCAGCCGTTGCTCGACAAGTTGCTCGCTTCGCTCGATCAGGCGTTACGCTCGGACTACAGCCGTTTCATCGACGGCGAGGCGTTTGCCGAGCGCGCCTGGGCGCTGCGGGCGCTGTCGAGCGCCGGCAAATCGAACGCCGCGTACGCCGCCGAGCTCGCCCGACGCTCGCAATTCCTCGATCTCGAATCGACGGCGCTGGTCGCCTTGGCGCTGTCAAGCAGCGGCGACAGCGGGTCGTCGACGCTCAACGACCTCGAACAGAAGCTGTGGAACGGCATCATCTTCCGCCTGTATCAGGGCAAGGAAACGTACGGCGGGTTGCAGAAGCAATCGCTCTGGCGCAGCGGCCTGATCTTGCCTAGTGAGACACGCACGGTAGCCGAGGTCACCAACACCATCGGCCGCATGCACGGCGACGCGCCGCGTTTGCCGGTGTTGATCAATGCGCTGGTCACCCTCGGACGCGACAACGGCTGGGGCTCGACCAACACCAACGCCGCAGCGCTCATGGCGTTGTCGGGCGTGCTCAAGGCGCCGTTTGCCGGCAGCACGCCGCATCGTGTCCAGACCCGCTTCGGCAGCGACGCCAAAGCTGTCGACATCGGCCCCGACGCACCGATCGTACAAGTGTCGAGCACCAGCAGCGACGCCGGAAGCGTCGCCGTGGAAGGCAACGAACAAACCAGCCCGGTCATCGTGCGAGCCGAAACCTCGTATCTGCCCTTGGCCGACGGCAGCCAGGTTGCGCCCGAGGCGCAAGGCTTTGTCGTAACGCGTGAGTGGCTGCGCCTTCGCAAAGGCGCTGATGAACCGCCCGAACGGGTCGCGCTGACCGCAGCCGGAAGCAGCGGCCGCTTCGGCGTCGGCGACATCATCGAAGAGCACGTGCAGATCGTCACGCCCGACGAGCGCCACTACGTAGCCATCGTGGCGCCGCTGGCGGCGGGTGTCGAACCGCTCAACGCCAACCTGGCAACCGCCTCCTCGGAGGCGAAGACGATCAACCAGCTCACAGTCGAGCCGACGTACATGCAATCGTTGGACGACCACATTGCCTACTACTACGACGTGCTGCCCAAAGGCACCTACGACTTTTATTTCCGCACCCGCGCCACGACCGCCGGCACGTTCATCCAACCGGCGGCAACGGCGGAGATGATGTACGACGAGACCGTACACGGGCGATCGGCAGGAGCGCGTATGAGCATCGATCGATAGGCCGCCGGAGTTACGATCAAGGACCGCATGACGCGAGTCGTTCATGGCCTTTCCGGGTAGAGTTCTTCTCTCTGCGCCTCTGAGGCTCGGCGCGAGCCTCTTCTTGATGTTGGCGCTCGCCGGATGGTGGTTGAGCACTCTGGGCGCGCCCGAGGCGACGCTTCTGCTGCGCGATCGTCATGGACAATTCCTGGCGGAGGTCACCGCTGCACCGGACGATGAGCTCGGATACTGGCCATTGCGAGAGTTGCCGCCGCGGGTCGTTGCCGCGACTCTGGTGGCGGAGGATCGGCGTTTCTGGCAGCACCCCGGCGTCGACCCCTTGGCCATCGCGCGAGCGCTCGGCCAGAATCTGAGCCGTGGCAAGCGCGCGTCGGGCGCATCGACGATTGCCATGCAGGTAGCGCGCATGCAGCATCCGGGCAGTCGCACGTACTGGCGCAAGATGGTCGAGATGTTTGCGGCATTGACGTTGACGGCGCGCAATGGGCGTACGGTGGTGATTGAGCAATACCTCCGCTTGGCGCCGTATGGGCATCGCATTCATGGGATCGTCTACGCGGCGCGGCGCTACCTTGCCAAACCCGTCGAAGATCTGAGCTGGGCCGAGACGGCGTTTCTTGCGGCCATCCCGCAGGCGCCGGCGCACATGGATCCGTACCGCGAGTCGGGTCGCGCTCGTGCCCGCCAGAGGGCGCGGCGCATTCTTGCGGCATTGCACGGCCAAGGCAGTCTGGACGCCGAGGAATATGACCTGGCGCAACGCCAACTCGAAATGCTCGCGATACCACCTTTGCCGCACCGGCGCCCCGAGGCGTTGCATCTGGTCGAGCGCTTTCGCGAATGGGCGCTTTCTCCTGACGTTCGGCGGACGCTGCAGGGGCAGATCGATACGACCATTGATCTCGATCTGCAGGCGACGGTCGAGCAAATGGCTCGCGACACGGTCGATGGTTTGGAGCGGCGCGGTGTCGGTAACGCCGCGGTGTTGGTCGTCGATCGCGCCACCAACGAAGTGCGGGCGGCCATCGGATCGGCAAACTACTTCGACAAGCGCCACGCCGGGGCGTTCGACTACACGCGGGTCATGCGTTCGCCCGGCAGCACCTTGAAGCCGTTTCTTTTCGCCTATGCGCTGGAGCGCGGGGTGATCACGCCGGCGACGATCCTCGACGACATCCAACGCGCCCCGAGCGACATCATCAACGCCGACGAAGCGTTCCTCGGGCCGATGCTGCCGCGTGTCGCGCTCGCCAACTCGCGCAATGTACCGGCGGCCAACATGCTGGCGCTCATTGGACTCGACAACGGCTACGCTTTCTTGCGCCGGCTCGGATTGCACGACGGCAATTTGCGGCCGCAACACTTCGGATTGGGTTTGTCGATCGGGGCGATGCCGGTGACGCTCGAGCGACTGGTACGAGCGTACACGACGTTGGCGCGTGAAGGCGTCTTCGGCGATCTGGTCTGGTACCGCGGACAGCCGTTCGCCGCACCGCAGCGCCTGCTGTCGGAGGAAACAGCGCGGCAAGTGTCGCTCTTCCTCGCCGATCCCATGGCTCGCTTGCCGTCCTTTCCGCGCATGGGGCCGAGTGAGTTTCCCTTCCCGGTGGCGCTCAAGACCGGCACATCGTCGCGTTATCGCGACGCGCTGACGATTGCGTACTCGACGCGTTACGTGGTCGGCGTCTGGCTCGGGCATCCCGATCACCGACCCATGAGCCGGCTGACGGCGTATCACTCCGCCGCCACGCTAGCGCACGACGTTCTGTCGTATCTGCACCGCGATCAGGGGGACGGTCTCGAAGACCTGCAGTTTCCGCCACCCGAGGGATTTCGCGCCGAGCGAATTTGCGCCTTGTCGGGCCGGCGCGCCACGCCGGCCTGCGATCACGTCGTCCTCGAATGGTTTCGTCCCGGCCAGGAGCCGGTGGAGCCGTGCAGCGTACACGTGCAGCTGGCGGTCGACTCGCGTGATGGTCGCTTGGCAAGCGTGCAAACGCCACCGTCGTTCGCCCAGGTGCGCTCGTTTGTCGACCTGCCGCCGCGTTACGCCGCGTGGGCAGCCGCCGCCGGACTGCAACGACCACCGCGCGATATCAGCGCGCTCGGCGGGCGGACGGTTGTCGCCGCCGCCGTGCCTGACGGCGACACACCACTCGTTTGGCCTCCCGCCGGAGCCAAGGTGCCGCAGCTGCGTTTGGTTGCACCGGACGGTGGGCAAACCATCGTGCGCGATCCGGAAGCGCCGCAAGCTCGTTCGACACTGGCCTTGCGCGTCGTCGTCGATCCACCGGTCGAGCAGGTCGTGTGGTACGTCGACGACAAACCCTTCCGGCTCGCCGACTATCCGTACACGGCGCGCTGGCCGCTGGCGGCTGGCGCCCACACATTCCAAGCCAGGTTGCCGCTCGAGGACATCCGCTCGCGGACGATTCGTGTGACCGTCCAGTGAGAACCAAGCAGATGCAGCGGTAAATTTCTCTGCGCCGTCATTGAGTCGACCGGCGCGATACGCCACAAGGGATCCTCCCCATGTCCGCCGACGACCGACTTCTTACACGCAACTTCGCACTCGCTTGCGCCATGCAGTTCTCCGGTTCCTTTGCCGGCGGATTGTTCATTTTGTTTCCGCTTTTCGTGCGCTCGCTCGGCGGCAGCGAGTTTCTCATCGGCTTGTATGCCGGGATGGGGGCCACGGCGGCGGTTGCCGTGCGTTGGCCGGTGGGGCGTTTGCTCGATCGGCTGGGACGCAAGCGCATCATGGCGGCGGCGAGCTTGCTGCACGCTTCGACGTCCATCGGCTACACGCTGATCGACCNNNNCGGAATCGCCTCGGCTCTGCTCTACATCACCGGTGCTACCGCGGGTGGCATGATGTTCACCAGCTTCGTCACCTACGCCAGTGACATCATCCCGGTAGCGCGTCGCGCTCAGGGCTTCGCGTGGTTTGGTGTTTGGGGGATGATTACCAACGGGCTCGGACCGCTGGCCGGTGAGTGGTTGCAACAGCGCTACGGCTTCCACGTCTATTTCTTCACGGCCGCCGCCTGCGCCGGCAGCACGGCGTTGATCATCCAGTTCTTGCCCGAGCATCACAAACCGCAGGCGGTCGTCCACACGCCGGCAACAGCAGACGCGGCGGTGCCGGCCGCCTTCTGGTTCTTGATGCTGACAACGTTTCTGTTCGGTGCCGCCGAGTGCAGCGTCTTCACGTTCATCGCGCCGTTTGCCGCCGCGGTGCGCCACAGCACCGTCGGGCAGTTCTTCATGATCTATGCCGGGACGGCCGTGACGGTTCGCATCCTCACCGGTCACTTGGTCGACCGCGTCGGCCACACGCGCATGCTGGTGTTCTCCTTCAGCCTCTACGCCACAGCGGTGTTGCTCATCCCGCGCCTCGACGGGCCGTGGGCCTGGCCGATCATCGGCGTGCTCGGCGGTGCCGGACACGGCTACGCCTTTCCAATTCTCAGCGCTCTGGTGGTCGATCACGCCGGAGCCACACGCGGTCGCGCCGTCAGCTGGTTCACGGCGATGTTCGATCTCGGCGCCATGCTGAGCAATCCGATCCTCGGAGCGTTCGCCGAATGGCAAGGATACACCGTGATGTACACGGTGGTCGGCTGCTTCACCATCGGAACGGTGATCGCCGTTGCCGCCCGCGGCCGGCGGTTGTTGTCGCGACCAGGGCGGTAGCACAAGCGACGATTGTGGCCTGACGCCGTATCGACAGGACGAATCGCGTCGCCAAGTCCGCTGTCGAGCCCGAGCCGACTCGATCTGGACGATCACGACAGATCGATGCGGTAGTTTCCCAGTCGATCCAGCGTCGCGATATGGCCTGGATGTAGCACGATCGTCGTGAAGGGCTCTTCGATGATCGCCGGGCCCTTGATGCGCTGGCCGGCACGCAGGCGCGGGCCGTCGACGATCGGCGTGGCGACGAAGCGCCCGTCGAAATAGGCTTTGCGCGTACCCTTGCGGGCCGAGCGCGGCTTGCCACCAGCGATCCTCGGGAGCTCCGGCTTGTCGGTAACGCCAACCGCGGTCAGGCGCAGGCTACGCAGGATTGGCTGCTCGTCGCGGGCTGCGTAGGTGTGCAACGCTTCATGCAAGGCGTGGAATCTCTCTGCCGTTGCGGTCAGGTCGTTCGAGCTCAGAAGAGTGCCGCGCGACTCGATCGGCACGGCAATGTCGAAGGTTTGCCCGGGGTAGCAAAGATTGGCGAAGCGCCGGATCTCGGTACGCGAACGGCGGCCGTGACGCGCCATGAGCACGGCACGCGCCGCCTCCTCCATCTGCACCAGCAGCGCGTTGACGCGGTGCAGATCGGCTTGCACGAGCGGCGTGATGTAGGCGCGCACCTCGTCGACGACGTGATCCGAAAGCAGCAGGCCGAACGCCGAAAACGCCGGCGAGGTCTTCGGCACCAGAACCCGACGGATGCCGAGCTCGGCGGCTTGTGCTGTAGCGTGCACCGGACCGTTGCCGCCGTAGACAACCATGGTGAGCTGGCGCGGGTCGACACCACGCTGCGCCGAAATCTTGCGAATGGCGTTGGCCATGTTGGCATTCACCAGACGATAGATCCCCCAAGCCGCCTCGGTCGTCGATATTCCCAGCGGCTCGCCCACCGTGCGCTGAATGGCCTCACGCACACCGGCCGTCTGCAACTTCATGGTACCGGCACAGAAGTCGCCGGCGTTGAGATAGCCGAGCAACAGGTTCGCGTCGGTAACCGTGGGCACGGTTCCACCGCGGCCGTAACAAATCGGGCCGGGTTCGGCGCCGGCGCTGCGCGGGCCAACCTGCAGCGACCCGGCGACGACCGAAGCGATCGAGCCGCCGCCCGCTCCGATCGATTGCACGTCGACCATCGGCAAGCCGATGAGGTAGCGATGATGCCAGTTCCAACCCGACTTGATCTCCGGCTGACCGCCGCGGATCAGACAAACGTCGTAGCTCGTACCGCCCATGTCGGCGCAAACGAACTCCAGCGTCTTCGCTGCACGCGCAACGGTGCAAGCGGCGATGACGCCGCCGGTCGGTCCGGAGCTGAGCACCGTGACTGGCCGGCGCCGAATGTACTCCGGCGTCATGATGCCGCCGTTTGACTGCATCACCAAGAGCTCGTGCTGAAAGCCGGCAGCGCTCAGGCGTTCGACGAGGCGACCGAGATAGCGCTCGATTTTCGGACCGACGTAGGCATTCACCAGCGTCGTGCTCGTGCGCTCGAACTCGGGAGCCGAGGGCATGACTTCGTGGGAAAGCGACACGGGCAGGCCAGGACATTCCTGCGCCGCGATCTCGCGCACGCGCCGTTCGTGTCGCGGATTGAGGAACGAGAACATGAAGGTGACGGCCAAAGACTCCGTCCCCAGCTTTTGCAGCCGGCGCAATGCCTTTCGTACCGCCTCTTCGTCGAGCGGCACGAGGACATTGCCCTCGTAGTCGAGGCGCTCGGGGATACCGATCCGGCGCCGTCGCGGTGCAATCGCCGGCGGCGGTGGCAACGCCGGATCCCAGATGTCTTCCTTGTAGCCGCGGCGCAATTCAATTTCGTCGCGATGCCCCTGCGTGGTGAGCAGCGCCGTGACGGCACCGTTCATCTCGATCATGGTGTTGTCCGCCGTTGTCGTGCCGTGCACGATCACCGACGTATTCGACAGCAGTCGATCGAGGGAAAGTTGTTCGTCGGCGGCCAGTTGTTGCAAGCCGTTGAGGATACCTTGCGATTGGTCGCCCGGGGTCGTCGGGCTCTTGAAGAGGCGCAACGACCCGTCGGGCCGGACGAGCACGAAATCGGTGAAGGTGCCGCCTACGTCGATACCGATGCGATAGCTCATTCTCAGTTGCGGCGTGGCTCGGGATTCGTGGCTCGTGGCTCGGGGCTCGCCGCTCGGGGCTCGTGACTCGGGGCTTGGGGCTCAGACGGTTCTTGACACGATTCGACAGGGTGGCGCATCGCGTGACGCAGAGCTGCCGTGGCGGATTCGTCGATGGCCAACGTCAGCTCCTCCAAGGATCCGCTGAGCACAACGCCGTAGTCGCGTCGGGCGCCTTCGACGGAAACATATTCGTCCAGGACGTCGTCGAGAACCTTCTGCGGGTCGCGCTCGAGCGGGTCGCCCCATCCGCCTCCGCCGCCATAACGGTACTCGTAACGCTCCCCCGGCAGGTGGTCGACGTAGAACGCTGTGGTTTTCACGGTCTGCTCATGCGGCCCGCCGCAGCGCAGCTTGAGTTGATTGGGCGCGCCGGGCTTGCCGCCGGCGATACCGGGCATCGGATATTTCATGCCCACCACGTAGGTGTAGACCTGCGATGGAGCGCATAGCTCCTTGATATAGAGACTGCCGGGGCAACCGCGCCACTTGCCGGCTCCGCCGCTGTCGATGGCGTAGTCGCGTGAGATATGGCGTACCGGAAAGATGCTCTCGTTGATCTCACCCGTGGCGCGGATCAGGTTCCCGAAGCTGACGTTCATTGCGCCCCAACCGTCTTGCCCATACACCGCGCCGCAGTAAGCGGCGAACGTATCCACCGAATGGTCGATGAACAGCTGCTGTGTCTTGGGGTTCTTGCCGAAGATCACGGTCGGCATTCCCATCTTGTAGATCTGCGGGCAGCAGCGCCGCGGGATGACCTGCTCCAGCGCTTTGGCGATGGCTTCGCCGACCTCGGTTCCCGGATGATGTGTGCCGGCGGCGACCGAACGCTCGGGCGGCGGATTGAGGCAGCAACCTTGCGGGACGATCAAATCAATCGAGTTGAAAAATCCTTCATTCTTGGGAATCGACGGATCCATCATACTGGCGAGCTGCGCCACAACGTAACCGCGCGTGTTGCCGAAGGTCGAGTAGGCTTGCAGGTTTTCGCGCGTGTCGGAGCCGCTGAAGTCGACCGTCAGGTCGCTGCCACGCACGGTCACCTTACAATGAATATGAATGTCTTTATTGCCCTTGGGATCGTGGTCGACGTAGACGTCGGACTCATACTCGCCGTCGGGCCAAGCGGCGACCTCCTCTTTGAAGCGCCGCGCGGCGTAATCGATCATGTAGTCGGTGGCGCGGCGTACCGCTTCGACGCCGTGGCGCTCGATGACCTCCTTCAAGCGCCGCGCACCGAGCTGCGCCGCGCCGATTTGCGCACGCAGATCGCCCAGGAAGGTCGGCGTCCGGTTATTGATTTTCATGAAGTACGTGACGTCGCGACGTTCGATGCCCTTTTCGTAGATCTTCAACGCCGGGAAGCGCACGCCTTCGGCCCAGATGTCGTGTGCGTCGACGTTGTAACCTCCGGGCATCGCACCACCGGTGTCGGCGTGGTGGCACTGGATGGAAGCGATCAGGACCATCTCGTCGTCGTGGAACACCGGTGCAAAGATGTTGTAGTCGGGAAGGTGTCCGCCGCCGTGGTACGGATCGTTGGCAACCAACACATCGCCGTCGAACAAGCCGTCGGGTCCGAAAAACTGCAACGCGAAGCGCACCGGCAACGTCGAGCTGAGCATGAATTGCGGGACGCCGACGCTGAGCGCCGCGAGCGATCCGCGCGCGTCGAGAATGGTCGCGTTGCGTTCGTTGGACTGGTTGAGAATCGGCGTCGTTGCGGTGAGGCTGACGTGCGTGGCCATTTCATAGGCAATGGTTTCCATGGCGCCGCGAATGATTTCGACGCTGATCGGATCGATGCGTCGCAAGCGTCGGACAGGGCGCGGCCGGCGGCGGAGAGGACGTTTGGCCTTCAGTTTGTGGCGCATGGGCAGTCCGTGGTTCGCGACAGGAGAGTCACTTGCTCTTCGCCGGCCTGAACTTCGGCAACGTCACTTCGTCGTTGACACGGTCGAACACGACTTCCACCGGCATGCCGATACGGATCTGATCATTTGGGCAGTCGACGATGTGGGTATGCATTCGCGGCCCCTCCTCGAGCTCGACGATCGTGACATTGTACGGCGTGTCGCCGTTGAATGCCGGATGCTGCGACTGATGCACGACGATCCAGCTGAAGACGGTGGCGCGGCCGCTGAGCTTCACCCATTCATGGTGCTGCGAAAGACAGCGCGGGCAGAGCGCGGACGGTGGAAAGCGCACATGGCCGCAATCGTCGCAGCGCTGCAGGCGCAGCTCCCCCTTGTGGGCTGCCGCCCAATAGGGAGCAGTATCTTCATTCGCACGCGGCAACGGCTTTTCGATCGCGAACATGATTACCTCGCCAAAATGAGAGCACTGTAGCTCACCGTCGGTGGCGCTTCGTGAGGTGCGCCGCCGTATCCGGTGACCAGACAGACTTGCGCATCGGCGACCTGGCGATCGCCGCATTCCCCACGGATCTGACGAACGCCCTCGCGAATATGCCCGAAGCCCGACAGGTGACCCTCCGAAAGCAGGCCGCCAGCGGTATTCGAAGGCAAGCGGCCGGCAAAGGTCAGATTACCTCGCGTCACGAACTCCGGCACTTCTTCCGAGGCGCAAATGCCGTAGGCGACCAGGTCGTGCACGACGCGTGGAGTGAAAGCGTCGTAGATTTGAGCGACATCCAGATCGCTGGGCGTGAGTCCGGCCATGCCGAACGCCATTGTGGCAGCCTTCGTGCCGCCGAGCGAACGCTGTTCCGCACCGCGCGGATGAATGATTTCGGAGGAATGCGACTGTCCGGCGCCGAGGATTCGCACCACGGGCTTCGCCAGATCCCGCGCTCGTTCAGCGGAGGTCACGATGCAGGCGCCACCGCCGTCGGTGTTGGGACAGCAGTCGAAGAGGCGCAACGGCTCGGCCACCCAGCGCGAACGCATGTAGTCGTCGAGCGACATCGGCTTGCGCATCTGGGCTTCCGGATTGAGCTGGGCATGTTGGCGCCAGGTCACCGCGATCTGCCCATACAGCTCGTCGGGGTAGCCGTAGTCGTATTGCTGGCGTCGCTTGATGTGCGCCATGAGGCAAATGGCGCCGACGTCGCCGTACGGCACCTGGAACTCGGAGCCGAAGAGCTGCATCGCCACACCTTGCGGCCAGTTTTGCGTGGCAAAGCAACACAGCACGGTGTGGCAGTAGCCGGCGTCGATGGCCGCCATCGCGGTTTGTACCGAGCCGCAGGCCGTGGCACCGCCAAGGTCCATGGTTGCCGAGAACGTCGGTTCCACCCCGAGGTACGCCGCAACCCGTGCGGCCCAACCATGTTGCTCACCCATGATCGCCGGCATCATCACCAGCACGCCGTCGACCTGATCACGTGACAGGCCGGCATCCTCAATGGCCTGCTTGGCGGCTTCGAGGGTGAAGCCCATCGTGCTTACGCCCTGCAGCTTGCCGAAGCGCGAGGTACCGACGCCGACGATAGCGTACCGACCGCTCAGACTACCCATCATTCGTTCACGTCTGGTGCACCGTGTCTTCGCAGCACCGTTCGAGCATCATCGAGATTCAATCGATCGTTTGAAGCGGCTGCTTGAATGCAGAATCAAAGGCGCGAAGTCAAGGTACGTAGACAGGTCGCCCACAGGCCGCCGTGCTCCGACGACGTTGCCGTCGAGTGAAATCGCCGTTTGCGGGTCGCCGCGTCAGCACCCTGCAAGCCTGCGATCGTACACACGACAACAGGCGCGGCACTTCGTGCTTGACACTTACGGTCGACGAGAACTAAAAGCGCGGAAAATCCAGATTGGGCAAGTTTTTTTTGCGCGGAGCTCCGGCGGCGCCGGAGGCAAAAAGGGGGTCCTAATGAGGTGGATGAAGACCGTGGCCGCAGCGCGCGTCATTTTAAGTTTCGTCCTTGTGTGCGGTCTAACCAGATCGGCCAGGGCCATCTATCTGGACGATGAGCAGAACATTTCAATCCGCGCCCGGGTATACAGCCAGGCCAGCGTCCGCCTGCCCAACAGCGTCTTCACCGGTGACAACCAATCGCAGACCGACACGGTTCCGACGCAACACGCCGGACAACTGGTCGCGCAGCGCAACTTCTACAACCCCGAGATCGAGGCGAAGATCTTGCCTTACGCGAGCGTTCTCAAGCCGGTGGCGGACGACCTGAGCTTCCGCTTCGCGGCCTGGGGCTTCTACGATGGAGTCTATGATTGGGGTGCACGCGAGTTCAGAGATTCCGCGGCAAAGATCAACGCCAACTATCCCAACCCAACCATCCACGCGGGAGCATTCTTCCTCGAAGGCGAGAACTTCGCGCCACCAACCTCGGGGACCCAAAAGAAGACGGTCGAGGAAATCTTCCCGGGCGTCGAAGCACAGAATCCGCGCGACATCTATGGGCATCGCCAGCGCGTCAACGAGCTCTACCTCAATTACAGCAAAGGGCCGGTCTTCGTACGCATCGGAAGGCAGGCAATTTCCTGGGGTGAGTCGGATACGATCGCGTTGCTCGATGCAAACAATCCGTTCGATCTGACTCTCTCGGCTCCGGGCTTGTACCAAGATATCGACGAGGCGCGCATCCCGTTGTGGACGATCCGCTCGAGCGTCAACCTTTTCGATACGCTGGGCCCGCTCTCCAGCGGCTTCGTCGAAGGTTATTTTGTCCCGGGCGACATCGACACCAACCCCGGCATCCTGCCGGTACTCACCGCTAGTCCGTACTCGCCGCGCGGCTTGGACCCACAAAGTATCGTCAGCTCAGTTGCGGGACCGTTGTTGAACGCGCAGTTCGTTCTTTTCGATCATGTCGCCAAGCGACGTATGTCGAAAAGCCGTTGGGGGGTGCGCACACAAACCGTATTGAATGGCAAGTACACGCTGAGCGCGTGGACGTACACGACGTTCAACGGTCAACCGGCGCCGGTGTCGCGCGGCATCGTCGCAACCAACACTCCTTCGAAGCTCTTCGTCACGGAAACGGTGCACAAGCTCGAGCAAGTCTACGGCGTCTCGGGCAGCTTCTTTATCGAAGGTATCGACTCGATCTTCCGCGGCGAGGCCGAATTCTTCCAAAACGAGGCAAGCTTCGTTCCGGAGATCAATTTGGGAATCAAACCCGATACCGCCAAGAGTCCGCTCTCCTTATTGACCAACTGCAGCAACAACAAGTGCCGCGACGTCAAGGCGGACATCTTACGTTGGGAAACCGGCCTGGATCGATTCTTCTTCGTGCGAACACTCAACCCGACTAACAGCTTCCTCGGCGTTCTCGCGATCGTCGGCGCTTGGAACCTTGATGAAACTGGTCACCTGGAATGTGTGTCCGCCGCAGGTCAAGTAGATCCGAATCTGCCGGCCGACAGCCGCTGCACCAACGCGGGGAAATTCATTCATCATACAGGCAAGGACTTCCGCGTCGGACAGCAGAAACCGGGAAGACAGGGCACGTCAGCCGACGACTATGTGCAGACCAAGCCCGTGGAGGTGTTCGGCCAGATCCACCTGCAGACCGACTATCTGCACGGCAGGCTAACGCCACAACTGACGTTCATTCAAAATATCCGCGGCACCTACGCCGTGACGCCTCAGATCACCTACCGAATGTTCGATTACCTGCTCTTTGATGTGAGCATGGTGCACATTGGCGGCGAGTACCAGCAGCTTGGTTTCTTTCGCGATCGCAGCCAGCTGAACGCAAGAGTCACATACCAGCTGAACTAGATGGCATGCCGCGCTCCGAGAGCCTCGGGGCGCGGCTACGCTTCGGCGGCGACGCGTGCAAGGTCGGCGTCGACCATCATCTTGATCAGTTCTTCGAACGTCACCAGCGGTTGCCAGCCGAGCTCGCGCTGCGCTTTGCTCGGATTGCCGATGAGATGATCGACTTCCGCCGGTCGCAGGAGTGATGCATCGGACCGCACGTATTCTTGCCAATCGAGGCCAACGTGCGAGAACGCAATGGCGGCGAGGTCGCGCACACTGTGCGCTTGCCCCGTAGCGATCACATAGTCGGACGGTTGCGCCTGCTGCAGCATGAGCCACATCGCGCGCACGTAGTCCTTGGCGTATCCCCAATCGCGTTGCGCATCGAGATTGCCCAGGCGCAACTCTCGACTGCGACCCAACTTGATGCGCGCCACGGCGTCGGTAATCTTGCGCGTCACGAACTCGCGCCCGCGCCGTGGTGATTCATGATTGAATAAAATCCCGGAGCACGCGAAGAGACCGTAGCTTTCGCGGTAGTTCACGGTGATGTAGTGCCCATAGACCTTGGCCACGCCGTATGGGCTACGCGGGTAGAAGGGCGTCTCTTCGGTTTGCGGCACCTCGCGCACTTTGCCGAACATTTCACTCGATGATGCTTGGTAGAAGCGGATGGTCTTGTCGACCAAACGAATGGCTTCCAAGATTCGGGCGACACCGACGGCATTGAACTCGGCCGTGAGCATCGGTTGTTCCCACGAGGAAGGCACGAAC
>JACQEN010000213.1 GCA_016200585.1 Deltaproteobacteria bacterium | reverse complement strand
TATGGCGGTGACCGATGTAGCCATGCTTGGCATAGGGGCTGATGACCATGCCGTAGGTGCGGTGCGCGGATACGTGATCGGTGCCCCCTTGCGGGTCGTCTTCGGTCACGAAGATGGCGGTGTGCGGCCAGAACGGGCTGTGTGTGATGGCGTCGACGATCATCCCGAGCCCTTCATCATTGTCGGCGATGGCGCTGCGCGGCGTCGGATCGCCGGCGCCGCTGCCGAAGGTGTGGTTGTTCGGCAGCCAGATGTGAATGAAGCTCGGCCACTTCCCGGAAGCGCTGTAGGCGTCGAGCTCTTGCTTGAACAGCTCGGCGCGCTCCTTGTCGGTGCGGCTGGCGAGGATGTTGGACGGATACTCGAGCATCTGGTTCGGCCATACTTGATTCTTGAGGATGTCGATCTTGATGCCTTTCGCTGCGAGACTTTGAACGTCGCCGTTGACGATGGTGAAGATCTCGTCGACCGTCGGCAGACGGCCGGGGAACGCCTGGCTGATGACCAGCGCCAGGCTGCCGACACCGCCGCCATTGATGCCGGCGCCGAACCGCGACAACAGGCCGAGCGTTTCGCCGTAGACCCGAAATGGGATCGCCTGCTTCTCCAAAGCCTGGAAGATGAAGCCGCCTTTGGTGAAACCCTCTTCGCTCTGTTCGAGGGTGGCGCTCGACAAGCGGCGATCGTAGTTGGCCGGCCACATCTTCTCGGTGAAGTCGCTGCAGTTGGCCTGGTCCTGCCATTCGTGTCCCAACGTCGACACCTCGCCGTCGTTGTAGAAGTTGTCGGACAGCGCGAACTGCTCCGCCAGAGCGCGGTGATTCGGTGTCGGCTCGCCGGCCCAATCGGCAAGCTGCGGATCGCCGTTGCCACCCGGCAAGGTCCCGAAGATCTGATCGTAGGTGCGATTCTCCTTGAAGATGAAGACGACGTGCTGAATCAGGTCCGATGGCCCGCTGCCGTATTCGACCGGTACAGGTTGGCCGCGCTCGACTTCGCCTTCGGCCGGTTCGCCGTCGACCCAGCGGACGGTTTGCGGTGCGAACCCGTCGTTGGCAACGATCGCTGCTTCACCGCCGCTCCAGTCAAATTGATCAACGTTGTCGATCACCGACAGCGAGCCTTTGCTGAGCTGGCCGATGTAATCGCTTTCGGCGCCGGATTCCTCAAACTCGGGGCCGCCGTTCGGGCCGACAGCCGCGCCTTTGCCGTTGGCGACGTAGAGGCGGTGACCGTCTGCCGTCAACGCCAACGCCGTTGGATACCACCCGGTTGGAATGAAGCCGCGGTGGGTGAAGCTGCGCGCGCTTGGGTCGACATCCAGCACCTGCACCGCGTTGATTCCGGCATCGGCAATGTACAGCCGCCGCCCGTCGGCGCTCTGTGCCAGGGCGTTGGGATAGAATCCTTGCAGTTGATTCTTGAGGGCGATGGCGTCGCCACCAGCCGTGGTCGATTCGAAGACGTTGAGCGGCACGTCAACCACCGTCTGCATCGTCGCTGTGTCGAGCACCGAAAGCACGTCGACGTTGGTCGCCGTAACATAGAGCAGCTTGCCGTCGGGGCTGAGCAGCATGGCGCTGGGGTGCGTACCGCCGTAGATCGCCTTGTTGTCGAGCCGCACTGTCTGGCGGCCTATCCGTCCGTAGCGCACGAGCTTCGGAGCGTCGGGGTCGCTGACGTCGATCTCGGCGACCGATGAGCTCTCGGCTTGATTCGGATCGAGCGGTGGCAGTGGCGCGGGGACGAGGCCGGTGCTCGGATTGCCGTTGTTGATACCCCAAGAGCTGACGTAGGCGCGTTGCCCGTTCGGCGCGACGACCACGGAGAAGGGCAGATTGCCGATCTTCTTGTCCGCCGCGTGTACGGTCCCGGTGGCGAGGTCAACAGAGTAGAACGCGTTGGCGGCGAGGCCGGCGACGAACAGGTGGCTGCCGTCCGGACCAAGCGCCATGCCGCTTGGCAGGGTGCCGTCGTTGAAGGTCGCAACTGTAGCGTCGGGCGTGAGCACGCCGTCCCGCAGATGAAAAGCCTGGATCGGATCGCGGCCAGCATCGGCGTCACCGGCGACGAAAACGCTGTCCCCCGTCGGTGCGACCGCGACGCCGTAGAATTGTTCTGCGGCGGTCTTCGTAAGCTGCAAAGTTTGCGTGTCGAGAACCTGCAGATACTGGTGATTGCGTTCGTCGCCGTAACCGTCGTTGGTGATCAGTAGGTACTTGCCGTCGGCGGTCAAAGCGAGATTCAACGGTAGGGTTTCCGTCGCAATCTGTCGCCCGGCAGGCTCGATGCGGCGGCCGTTGGGCATGATGCCGCGGCCGTTGCCCAGTGGACCGGCGGGCAAGACTTCCTCCGGAGCGCGATAGACCGTCGTCGTGAGCGGGCAGCTGCTGGCGGCGATGTTGGCGGCGGCGATGATTTCGTCGACCGTGACGCTGGCGTCGCCGTTCAAGTCGACGGGCGGACACAACCGATACGGCGTGGCCGCACTCTCCAGCGAGATGCCGACAGCACGAATGAGCTCATCGACGGTTACCAGGCCGTCGCCGTTGCAATCTCCCTGGCACAGGGCCCGAACAAGCGGCGCGTGGAACGATACGGAAACCGCCACCAAGGCGGCGGCAATGCGGGTTCGTAAACGAAAGAGCATGGCAGCGCGTACAACCCGTGCCGCGTCTTGGTCAACCCCGTAACCAAAGATTCAATGTGCTCGTCTCGCTTCGTTCATCGAGCGACGTAGACGTCGACGCCACCGCAGACGGTGCGCTGCACCGAAAGCCGCTCGAGCTGGTTTGTCGGAAGCGTGGTTGGATCGGCATTCAGCACCACCAGGTCGGCGCGCTTGCCGGTTTCGATCGTGCCGGTTTCGTGCTCGAGTCCGCCGGAACGGGCGGCGTGGACGGTGTACATTTCGAGCGCTTCCCGGATGGTGATCTCCTGGCCGTCGCCGAGTCGCTCGCCATCTTCGGTTTTGCGCTGGACCGCAGCGCGAATGCCGCGCAGCGGATCGAAGTCGACCACCGGGGCGTCGCTGCTGCCGGCGAGCAGCATCCCGGCGTCGAGCATGGAACGCAACGGAACGAACAAGTGTCGCCCGATGACGCCGCTGTCGAGTAGTTGCCCACCGGTCCATTCGGCGATCGTCGGCTGCACCGCCGCGGCGATTCCCATTCCGGCGGCGCGTGGTATGGCGTCGGGATCGGGCAAAAAGAAGTGTTCGATGCGATTCGGTGCGACGCCGGCCGGGCGATCAGCGCGCGTCGGTGGCAAGACGCGCAAGCTCCGGTCGATGGCGACGTTGCCCTCGGCATGCACTGCCAGCGACATTCCGGACTGCACGGCAGCATTTACCAGGCTGCGCGCTTCGTCTTCGCTGTAGAAAAGAATGCCGCTGCGAATGCAGCGGCTGGCAAGGTCGAAGTGGACTGGTGTCATACCGGCTAGACGCAGGGAATCGAAGTTGCGGCGAGCCAGTGACCGGCGTAACCCCGCAAGACCGACACGCAGGGCCGTGCCGAACGGCATGCTCAGCGCCAGGCGAATGCCGCCATCCATGAATATCTTCAGCGGTCCGGTGCGGAGCAACCCGTTGCTGTCGCCGGTGCGCGCGCCGCCGAGACGGTCGCGTGGCGGCATGAACATGCCCTCGGCGCTCGACGGCATCATGAGAACCGGCAGATGCAACGAGCCGCGTTCGGCGGCGTGCCGCAGCATACGTTCCATCAGCGGCGAAACGGCTGGATCGTAGACACGCGTGATGCCGGTCCTGAACAGACGTTGTTGATAGCGCGCAAGGCAGTCGTGATACGCCGATTCGTCGCGCTCGAGGTGCGAGCGAATGGCGCCCATGTAGAAGGGCGCGCTGGCGTTCTCGATCATCCGGCCGGTGGGGCGTCCGCTGCGGTTGAGGTCAATTTCGCCGCCGGGCGGATCGGCGCGCTCGAGCGGCAGCTGCAAAACGGCATGGGCCCGCGTGTTGACGACGACTTCATGGTAGGAAAACTGGACGAGCAGGACGGGATGCTGCGGCGCTACAGCGTCGAGCTCGTCGAGAGTCGGCGCGCGCCGCTCCCGCAGACGGCGTTCGTCGTAGCCTTCCGCCAGGATCCACTCGCCGGCGGGAGTGCGGCGTGTCTGCTCGCCGACGCGATCGAGGATGTCGCCGACGGTTTCGACGGCCGGCCAGTGCAGATTGACGCCCGACGTCAGCAGCGCACCTTCGCTGAAGTGATGGTGGGCGTCGATGAAGCCCGGCAGCAGGCAGGCGCCGGCTAAGTCGACCTCCTCCGCCAGCGGCGCGGCGGCGCGCGTCGCGGCCAGATCGCCGCACAGGACGATTTGCTCGCCTTCGACGTTGATCGATTCGACCCGCGGCTGTGCCGAATTCATCGTCAGGATCGAACCGCCGTAGAAGCGCCGCATGCACGCAAGGTGCGGACGGTACGTGAGCAATGTCAATTGGGAGGGGGGACGGCGAGCTTCAGCTGATGCTCCTTTTCCAGTACTGGACGAATCCTGATATCCAGGACGGCGATGAAGCAGGCACGAACGGGCGGTGGGCTCGCCGCAGTCCGTTACACGCTCCAGCGGGCGCGTGAAGCGGGTGGAGTGATTGCGTTTACGCGTCGCATGGGTATGCGCAACGCCTGCAAGACCTGCGCGGTTGGAATGGGCGGCCAGCACGGCGGCATGCGCAATGAGGCGGGTAGCTTTCCGGAGGTTTGCAAGAAGTCCGTCCAAGCTCAGGCCGCCGATATGCAGGCGCCGATAGGCGAGGACGTACTGCACCGCTACTCGGTCGCCGATCTCGAAAGGCTCAATGGGCGCGAGCTCGAAGCTCTTGGGCGTATCGGTTTTCCGATGCTGTGGCGCGCCGGCGAGTCGCACTACACGCGCGTCAGCTGGCTGGAAGCCTATGGCATCGCCGCCGATGCCTTGCGCGAGACGCAGCCGTCGCGCGCCTTTTTCTATTCCTCCGGACGCAGCAGCAACGAAGCGGCGTTTCTGTTGCAATGCCTGGCGCGTGCCTACGGTACGAACAACGTCAACAACTGCTCGTACTATTGTCACCAGGCGTCGGGGGTGGCGTTGCAGGAGTCGATCGGTACGGGTACGGCGACGGTGGTTCTCGACGATTGCGAGCGTGCCGATCTGGCGCTGATCGTTGGCGCCAATCCTGCGTCGAATCACCCGCGCTTGATCACCCAGCTAATCAACCTGCGGCGCCGCGGTGGCAAGGTGATCGTCATCAATCCGTTGAAGGAGATCGGCTTGGTTCGCTTTCGTGTGCCCTCCGATTGGCGCAGCATGCTCTTCGGCTCGGAGGTCAGCGATCTCTACCTGCAGCCGCACATCGGTTCCGACGTTGCCGTCCTGAAGCTGCTGCTCAAGGCGGTTGTCGAACGCGACGCCAGTGATCGCGCGTTTCTCGAAACCTGCGTCGACGGTTGGAAGGCGATAGAAGACGACGTACGCCGGACGTCGTCCGACCAGTTGCTGGCGGCCTGCGGCGTGCCGGCGGAGCAGATAGAGGCAGCGATCCGATTCGTCACCGCGTCGAGACGAACGATCTTCGCCTGGGCCATGGGCATCACGCATCATGCCCACGGCGTCGACAACGTGCAGGCCATCGTCAACCTGGCGCTGAGTCGTGGCATGGTTGGCAAAGAGGGTGCCGGCTTGTTACCGATCCGCGGGCATAGCAACGTGCAGGGCGTGGGCTCCGTCGGTGTCAGCCCGGCGCTCAAGTCCGAGTTCGCCAGACGCTTGCAAGAGCTCTACGGCGTTGAGCTGCCGCCGCAACCGGGATTGCACACTCTGGCATCTGTGGAAGCAGCGGAGCGTGGTGAGATCGACGCTGCTGTTCTGCTCGGAGGGAACCTGTTCGGTGCTTCGCCCGATCGTGTGTGGGCGGCGCGTGCCCTGCAGCGCATCGGCACGACCGTATACATATCGACAAAGCTGAACGAGGGGCACATTCACGGTCGTGGCCGCACCTGTCTGATCCTGCCGGCGCTGGCGCGCGATGAGGAACATGAATGCACGACACAGGAAAGCATGTTCAATTTCGTGCGTGTATCGGAAGGG
>JACQEN010000212.1 GCA_016200585.1 Deltaproteobacteria bacterium | reverse complement strand
TCTAGCAACTGAAAAAAGGGAGAAGGGCTATCGCTCGAATGACTTGTTTGCCTGCGGCACCCATGAAGCTTTTCGCCGCCGTGCTGGCGCCCATGGATTGGCAGGCTAGGGGAGGTACCCGGTGAAACGAAAGACAATCGCGATCCTCGGGGTCGCCGTGGCTCTCTCGACAGTGGCTGGTTGCAGCGCGGTGCGACGTGACGCCGCCGAATCATTCGAATGGCAGCAGGCGTCTGACTTAGGTGGCAAGGAGCAACCGTACAGCATCGGCCCGAAGCACCCGCAGACCGCCGGGCGGTTCGATTTTGCACATCCTCGCGTCGGCGACTTTGTCTACAAGTACCAAACCGACCTGCGCGGCTTCTATGGTCGGGCCCTCGAACGCAGCGGCCGTTATGTCCCGCGTATTTCACCGATCCTGAAGAAGGAAGGGATTCCCGAAGAGCTCGCATACCTGCCGCTTGTCGAGAGTGGGTTTCAGCCGCGCGCGGTGTCGCACTCGCATGCCGTCGGTTTGTGGCAATTCATTCCCGATACCGGCCGCCGCTACGGGCTGCGGATTGATCAGTATGTCGACGAGCGTCGCGATCCGGTGAAATCGACACACGCTGCCGCACGCTATCTGAAGGACCTATTCAACATGTTTGGCGACTGGCACCTGTCGTTGGCAGCCTACAACACGGGTGAGCACCGGATCAGTGGCATCCTCGAACGCGGGACGGCGGAAGATTTCTGGACCATGAGCGAGCAAGGGTACCTCTACCGCGAGACGGAAGACTACGTTCCAGGGTTCCTGGCGGCTTTGCAGATTGCGGCACAACCGGAAGCGTATGGGTTCGAGGCGCCGACTTCGGCCCCGCCGCGCTACGATCTGGTTCGCATCAGGCGTTCGTGCCCGTTGAGCAAGGTCGCTGAGCTCTGTGGCGCGTCGACCGAGGAGATCAAGGAGCTCAACCCGGCTCTGCACCGCAGCCTGGTGCCGCCAAGCGGCTACTCGGTGCGTTTGCCGAAGGGATCCAAACAGACCTTCGAGATTGCCTACGCCAGACTTACACCCAATGACTGGGCTGCCATCGCGCGGTCGATGCAGCCGAAGCGGGCTGCAAAGGTTTGTCAGCGACGGCACGGGCGTACGATTTGCAAGGTGTCCAAGGCCAAGGGCCGAGCCAAGGCCGACAAGAAGGGGTTCAAGACCAAGCACAGGGCGCACAAGCGATCACTCGTGGTGATGAAGGATGGCGACAAGCGAGTCGCCAAGGGCCGGGGCGCAACCGTCGTGGCCAACCGCAGCCGCCGCGGCGATCACACGGTAGATTGACTTGCTTTTTGGAGTCGCGTGCAACTCCAGGCACGGTTGCCGTCTCCGTGTTTGCCCGCTTGACGTTCGCAGGTCCCACCGCGCCACGATAGGGAGAGCCGCTTGCGCCGCGAGATAGGCCGCATTTTCCGAGAGAGCATCCGCGTCAAACGGGCCTTTCTCCGCGATCATGCCAACCGTCTTGCCCAGGCGGTCGAGATCGTTGCCGGAGCGCTCGCCGCGGGCAACAAACTCCTGTTGTTCGGAAATGGTGGGAGTGCGGCCGACGCTCAGCACATCGCTGCCGAGTTCGTCAATCGCTTCAAAATGGAACGTCCACCGCTGCCGGCCCTGGCTCTGACGACCGACAGCTCGGCGCTCACCAGCATCGCCAACGACTACAGCTACAACGATGTCTTTGCCAAACAAGTTGAGGCGCTAGGGCGCCGCGGCGACGTCGCCATCGCCATCTCCACAAGCGGCAATGCCAGGAACGTTTTGCGCGCGGTCACGGCCTGCAAACGACGCGGCGTTCGGGTCATCGCACTCACCGGCGGTTCGGGTGGAAAGCTCGCTGAGTCCGGTGAGCTGGTTCTGTGCGTCAGCGCCACGAAGGAGACGGCGCGAATTCAGGAGACGCATATCGTCATCGCGCACACGATCTGTGAGCTGGTCGACGAAAAGTTGTTTGGTGGCGGGGGCCGGAAACGATGAAACCGAAGAGCCGTCGGAAACCGCGGGCTGCGGCGCCGATGCTCGACCTCACCAAGGTCCGTACCTATCCGCTGAGCAACCGGCGCAGCATGGTTGCCACCGCCCTGGTGGCCAAGCCGCAACGTCGTGGGGCCCGCATGCGCGACTTTCTGCGCGGGCTGCCGCAGATCCTCGCGGCGCGCGATTTCCTCACGGTTGCCGACGAGATCGCCAGCCGGCATCGGCGCGGCAAGCGCATCGTGCTCGGGATGGGTGCGCACCCGATCAAGGTCGGTTTGAGCCCGTTGATCATCGATCTGATGCGACGCGGTGTACTGTCGGGCATCGCCATGAACGGCGCTTCCATCGTCCACGACTTCGAGTTGGCGTATGCCGGTGAGACCTCCGAAGACGTTGCTGCCAACCTGGCCGACGGCAGCTTCGGCATGGCCGAGGATACCGGCCGCTTCCTGAACGATGCCATCATCGCAGCGCAGCCGCAGGAAGGGCTGGGAGCGGCGGTGGGACGGGCGATCGTCGAATCCAAGCTTCCGAACCGCAAGCTCAGCATTTTGGCTAGCGGTATTCAGCTCGGTGTACCGGTGACCGTTCACGTCGCCATCGGCACCGACATCATTCACATGCATCCGCGCGCCGACGGCGCTGCCATCGGCCGCACCAGTTTGCGGGATTTCCACTGCCTGGCGGCGCTGGTTTCCGGCCTGCGTGGTGGCGTCTTCATCAACCTCGGCTCGGCGGTACTCATTCCGGAGGTCTTCGTCAAAGCCCTCAATCTGGCGCGTAACACCGGCCATCGGGTCGACGAGCTGATTACGGTCGACATGGATTTCATCCGTCACTATCGGCCGCAGATGAATGTCGTGCAGCGGCCGACGCGCGGCAGCGGTCATGGCTACCAGCTTACCGGCCACCACGCGATCATGTTCCCGTTGCCCTGTGCCGC
>JACQEN010000211.1 GCA_016200585.1 Deltaproteobacteria bacterium | reverse complement strand
GCTGACGTCGATACCGTCGTGCACACTGCTGCCGCGCTGGCCAAAGCTCGACGTTACACTGCCGCTGTCCAACGGCCAGTTCAACCGCGGCGCACCCGCCATTCCTTCATCGCCGCTGGGGCGCCGATTACTCGCGCTCTTTGGGGTCACCAAGTCGACCGGGACGTGTTCCGCTGCACCGGGAATTCGCAGCTCTTGCCCGACTTCGATACGCGATGGATCTCTGAGCTTGTTGATGTGGGCGATCTGCGCCACCGAGACACCGTACGCCTTGCCGATACGGAAGAGCGTCTCACCGGGCTTGACTCGATGATACACGCCGCGGCTGCAGCTGATGGCCGGCAGGAGCAAGGCTACGACCAAGCTGCCGACTTCGCGACGTATCCACCGCCTGCTGTCCGCCACCACCCTCCTCCACGCCGGAACGCCAGTCCCCGGTCACTCCTCCCAGCCGTATTCTCCAATGAGCTTCACGAATCGACACTCGCCGAAGTACTCAACATCGAGTCCGGTGCTAATCCTGCGAACCCGGGCCAACCCTTGGGCCTCGGCGTCACCCAATGGCAGGACGAGAACTCCCGACGGGCGCAGCTGTTGTACGAGTGGTCGCGGAATTTTCTGAACCGCAGCTGCCACCAGAATGGCGTCGAACGGAGCTTCCTCTTGCCACCCCAGGTTGCCGTCGCCGACACGAATGTGGGCGCGGCCGGAATAGCCCAACGCGACGATGCGGCGCTGTGCTTGTTCGGCAAGCTCGGGGATGCGTTCTATGCTGAAGACTGTGGCTGCCAGCTCAGCCAGAATGGCCGTCTGGTAACCGGAGCCGGTGCCGATTTCGAGAACTCGCTCGTCGCCGCCCAGCGTCAGCAGCTCGCTCATGCGGGCAACGATGTACGGTTGCGAGATGGTCTGCTGTGCCCCGATCGGGAGCGGTGAATCGTCGTAGGCGTGATCGATCAAGTTCGGATCGACAAACTCGTGGCGCGGCACACGACGCATCGCCGCGAGTACGCGTTCGTCGTGGATGCCTCGAGCGATGAGTTGGGTTTCGATCATCTGCTCGCGTTGTGCGTCGTGCGTCATGGAAAGCGAATTTGGATGCTTTGCAAAGATTGCAATGAAACGTAGTTCGTAAGGTCGAGGTGCAGCGGCGTCACGGAGATCCTGCCGCTGTGAATGGCTGAGAAGTCGGTGCCCTCGGCGGCCACAAAGTCGGCTTCACCACCGCCGATCCAGTAGTACTTCTTGCCGCGCGGGTCGACGTTTTCCACAACTGCGTCGCTGTAGCGCCGCTTGCCCTGACGCGTCAGCTGAAAGCCCTTGATCCGCGAGGCGGCACCGTCCGGAACGTTCACGTTGAGCAAAGTATCGGCGGGAATCCCATCACGAAGAACGGTGGCTGCCAATTGATGGACAAACTGTACCGCGGTTCCGAAGTCGAAGGGTTCGGAACCGAGCTGCGAGATCGCGATAGCCGGAACGCCGAGTAATGTTGCCTCCATGGCTGCCGAGACCGTTCCGGAGTAGGTTACGTCATCACCCAAATTGGCTCCGTGATTGATTCCTGAGATCAGCAAGCGCGGTCGCTGTGGTAAAATACCGTTGATTGCTAGGTTCACGCAGTCGGTCGGCGTTCCATCGACGGCGTATCTACGTTCGCCAACTTGTTCGATTCGCAGCGGTCGCTGGAGAGTCAACGCGTGACTCACCGCACTTTGATTGCGATCCGGAGCGACGATCCAAATCTCGTCGAGGGTCGCAACGGCATCGCTCAATGCCTGTAGTCCAAACGCCGTGATTCCGTCGTCGTTGCTAAGCAGAATTGCCACGTGATGAAGTTACCATCCACCGCCCTGAGGCGAAAGGGAGTGGGCGACCCTTCGACCGGCCGCGTGAGGCGTGAAACGCGAAATAAGATACTTCACGTTTCACGCTTCACGGAATCGAGTCGGGGTGGCGGGATTTGAACCCACGACCACTCGCACCCCAAGCGAGTGCGCTACCAGTCTGCGCTACACCCCGGTAGAGGTTGCCAAGTCGCGCGATTCTCGAGCCGCGCGACAGACCGTGTTACTGCCACTTCGACACGGGAAACTCAACTGCCGCTGACTCAGGAGAAGCAAGAAAATTGCGCGCTCCCTGCGAAGTGAGCCAGACCGTATCGGCATCCTCGTCGCGGGCCATCCAGCCGTCGCGAAACAAATGGTAGAGAACCGGTCGCAAACGCTCCTCACTGGTTGCAACGATGGTACACAGCTCCGAAACCTTGATTCCTGCTCGCGACCCCCAGAAGAGATATCCGGTCATCAAGGTGCGCAAGACCTGAAAACTCAACTCGTCGCCCGGGCGGCTGCGGTTCGCGTCTGAAATCATGCTGCGCCTACTTTCCGAGTCTGAGTTGTGCAACGCATGTGCCAGAAAACTTGCGGCTCGGCCCCAGGAATTCCGCCCGTGGGGCGAACACAAATGTGAGGTTTCCGGCACATTCGTGACAGGAACGGGCGCACGCTCTGTTCCCTAGCCGAGCATACGGTGCAGCAGCTCGATCTCTCGCTTCACGTGGGCTAGGACGCTGCGGTAGGTTCGATCTCCCAAAGGGAGCTCGGGCTGTTGGCGGTCCTCCTTCTGCAGCACCTTGAGCCGCTTGCGGGCGCCTTCCACCGTGAAGCGTTCTTCGTGCAGGAGCCGTTTGATGCGCAGCAGGATTTCGACGTCGCGGCGCTTATAGAGCCGTTGTTTTGAGCCGCTCTTCGCCAGCTTCAGGACACTGAATTCGCTCTCCCAATAGCGCAAAACGTACGGTTTGACGCCGACAATCTCTGCCACCTCGCCGATCTTGTAGTACAGCTTATCGGGTAAGTGTGGGCGCGGCCGCGCCATTGGGCAGCCCTTCCTAGTCCTGAATATTCATCGACTTCTTGAGAACGTGGCTGGCTTTGAAGGTCAGAACCCTGCGCCCCGAAATGATGATTTCTTCGCCGGTTTGCGGGTTACGGCCCTTCCTCGGGCGCTTGCTATTGACCACGAAATTACCGAATCCGGAGATCTTTACCTTTTCGCCCTGTGCCAAACGATGCTTGATGACCTCGAAGATGGACTCGACGACATCGCTTGCTTCCTTTTTTGAGAACCCCACCTTTTCGTAGATGCGTTCAACGATGTCGCCCTTCGTCATGGTCACGCCGGACCCCTCCCGCTGGCTAGGCGCGTCGACTACCGCGGTTGTACCTTCAGATCCCTTGTCAATGCCGCTTTCAAACGCTCGTGCAATTCGTTCACCTCAGCATCCGTGAGTGTTCGATCGGATGCGCGATACGCGATCGAGTATGCCAAACTTTTCTGCCCAGCCGGAATGGGTTCGCCGCTGTATTCATCGAACAAATGAACCTCTTCGATCAGCCCGTTGCCATCGCTCCAGGCACGTACAAACCGCGCAACTTCATCCGCAGCAAATTGATCATCGGTGAGTATCGCAAGATCTCTGATAACTGCCGGAAATCGTGGAAGTTCCTGAAAGACAATGCGCGGCGGACAATACTGGAGCACTTTATCCAAGTCAAGCTCGAAGAGCCAACAGGGGCTGCGCAGGCCAAGTTCGTCATTCGCGCTCGGATGCAACGCGCCCAACACCCCAACCTCGGATTGCTCGATGCGAATCTGTGCCGACAGTCCGGGATGGAACGCCGCTCCGATCGCGCCTCTCTCCCATCGCACCTTTCCAACGAACAGCCTTTCGAAGAGACCTTCAACGATTCCTTTGACATCACCGAAGTCGGCTGGTTCGATCTTCAACAATCCGCGCGCCGCGATCGACGGACAAACAAGCCCGCCCAGATGTCTTGCTTCGCAGTAGGTCTGATCGCCGCGCCAGAATACCTTGCCGATCGTGAAGATAGCGACTTCGTGATTGCCTTGATCGAGATTTTGTCTGGCGACACGAGACAAGCTCGAGCACAAGCTTAGGCGCAGGGCTCGCTCGTCGGGTGACAAAGGGTTCACAATACTCACTGCCTGTGAATCACCGCGGATACCGGGAAAACGACGGTTGAGCTCCTCCGAGCAAAAGCTCAGCGGAACAACTTCGTTCAGGCCCTGAGCCGACAGAAAGCGTTTGATCTCGCGCTTCTTGCGCTGATTTACCTCTAAGCCTTGGCCGCTGATCGTGCATTGGGGGAGGGTCACGGGAACATTTTCGTAGCCCACCAACCGCACAACTTCCTCGATGATGTCGATCTCGCGGACCAAGTCGGTTCGAAACGACGGTGGGACAACCGTGAGGGTACCACGAGTCGCCGGTGCCACGTTCATGCCGAGCGTCTTCAGCTTCGCCACGACGTCCGCACGTGGGATGCTCATGCCCAAGAGCTCTTCCATGCGCTTGAGACGCAAGGCGATCGGCGCTGGCGAGCGCGCCGAAGGATAAACGTCGATTCGCGCCGAGGCGATTGTTCCGGCCCCCATCTGTGCGATCAGCGCTGCGGCGCGGTCTGCCGCGGCCGGCACACCTTCGATGTCGACGCTGCGTTCGAAGCGATACGACGCCTCTGTTTTCAAGCCAAGCCGTTTCGCAGTTCGACGCACACTTGAGGGCAGGAACCAGGCGCTTTCCAACAGGATTCGCTTGGTGCTCGGGTTCACCTCGCTGTTGCCGCCACCCATGATCCCGGCGACCGCAATGACCTCCCGCCCGGTCGTGATCAGAAGGTCGTCCGCCACGATGTCGCGTTGCTGATCGTCCAATGTTCGAAAGTGCATCGGCGCCCCAGCGCGACGTACTACGATCTGTTTTTCCGGCAATAGGTCGTAGTCGAACGCGTGGAGCGGCTGACCGCGCTCGATCATCACGTAGTTGGTGACATCAACGACGTTGTTGATGGGGCGCATTCCGACGGCGCGAAGTCTGTATTGCATCCAAAGGGGGGCCGCGCCAATTTGCACACCGGTCAAGAGACGCCCGACGTAGCGACCGCAAATTTGGTCATCGTCGATACGGATTTCGACGAGCTCGGTCGTACCCTCGATCGTTTCGGTGACTTGGACGCGTGGCCGGTGAAAATGCAAGCCGGTCAAAGCGGCGATCTCGCGCGCCAACCCGATGACGCTCAGGCAATCACCGCGGTTCGGCGTGACCGACACATCGATGGCCATGTCTTCGACTTTGAGGTACGCCCCAAGGCGATCTCCCAGGGGTGCGTTGGAGGGTAGGATCAGCAATCCCGCGTCGTCGGGGCCCAAGCCCAGCTCAGCTTCGGAACACAGCATTCCTGCGGAGACGACGCCGCGAATTTCTTGGGTAGACACGACCCCGCCCGGAAGCCGGGTCCCCGGCGGAGCATAGGCTACGCGCTGCCCTGAAGCGACGTTTGCCGCACCGCAGACGACCGAGGCACTGAGATCTGCCGTGCGAATCTCGCAGATTCTAAGGCGATCGGCTTGGGGATGTGGCGCGACGCTCGTTACCTGCGCAACCCGAACCCCGTCAACTTGCCGTCCCCGTTCCTCGACAGATTCCACTTCGAGGCCGGCCATATCGAGACGTTCGGTGAGTTGCTCGAGCGGCAGGGTTAGATCGACGAACTCGCCCAGCCAGTTCCAGGTGACCTTCATGAAATCCTCACGGTCAGAACTGTCGCAGAAACCGGATGTCGTTGCCGGCAAACAGACGAATATCGTTGATCTGATACTTCAACATGGCGACGCGTTCGATACCGACCCCGAAGGCGAAACCCGATAGCGCTTCGGAATCATAACCAACGGCTTCAAAGACATTTGGGTCGATCAGTCCGGCTCCCAGGATTTCGAGCCAACCGGTGCCTCTGCAGATGCGGCACGTGCTGCTTTGTCCCGCGCAGATGACACAACCGATGTCGACCTCGGCGCTGGGTTCCGTGAACGGAAAGAAACTGGCGCGGAAGCGAACCCGCGTGTCATCGCCGAACAGGCGTTGCAATGCCAGTGTCAGTGTTCCCTTGAGATCACCGAAGGTGACGCGTTTATCCACCATGAAACCTTCAATTTGGTGAAACATCGGCGCGTGCGTCAGATCGTTGTCGATCCGGTAGGTTGCTCCCGGAACGATCACCCGCAGCGGTGGTTGACGATTCTCCATCACGCGGATTTGAACAGGGGAAGTATGTGTGCGCAGAAGATGATCCTGATCGACGAAGAATGTGTCCTGCATGTCACGCGCCGGGTGATCGGGCGGGAAATTGAGCGCGGTGAAATTGTGATAGTCGTCTTCGACGTCGGGCCCGGTTGCAACCTCGAAGCCGAGCGCAACAAAGATGTCGATCATCTCTTCGATTGTCTGCGTGATCGGATGGAGATGCCCGAGAACTTGCCTGCGTCCGGGGATGGTGACGTCGACTCGTTCCGAGGCAATCTGACGCTCACGGGCCGATACACGTAACGCAAGGAATGCCGCTTCGATTCGTTGCTCTACGTCGGTCTTGACCTCGTTCAGGTACGCACCCATGGCTGGGCGATCCGACGGGTCGACATCGCGAAGACTTCGAACGATGGTAGTGAGCTCCCCCTTGCGGCCGAGAAGGCGCACGCGCAAGGCTTCCACCTCGGCCTCTTGGCTGGCCGCCTCCAAGCCGGCCACGGCCTCGCGATGGATGCGCTCTAGCTCAGATTTCATGGGTCGGGCCTTTGTGACCGTCGCTGGGGCGACGGCGTCGTGCACCGGCGGTCCGCGACGCGCGAGCCGCTAGAACCTGCCGCTCATGCAAGAGGCTACGTCCACACCGCAAGACGGGACAGACGGCGGTCAGGCCGCGAGGTGGGCTTTAGCGACTTGCGCAAACTGCTCAAACCCGGCCGGATCTCCTACTGCCAGGTCCGCCAGAATCTTGCGATCGACGGCGATGCCGCTTTCGGTCAATCCATGAATGAACTGGCTGTAGCTCAGGCCATGGATCCGTGCCGCCGCATTGATGCGAATAATCCACAGGCCACGAAAATTGCGCTTGCGGACCTTGCGGTCGCGATAGGCATAGACCAGTCCGCGCTCGACGGTCTCACGCGCTTGGCGGTACTGCTTGCGACGGCCACCGACGTTGCCTTTCGCAAGCTTCATGATTTTCTTACGGCGGTGGCGGGCTTTTGTGCCCCTCTTTACTCGCGGCATCGTCGTTCTCCTGAGTCGGGCACGTGTAACATTCCCCGGCCGTCAGAACAAGGTCACAGATACGGGAGAAGGCGTCGCAGGGCCTTCTCGTTCGTCTTGTCAACGACGGCTGACGCGCCGAGTTGGCGCTTTTGCTTGCGTGTCTTGCTGGTCAAGATATGCCGCAAATAGGCCTTGTGTCGCTTGATCTTGCCGGTTCCGGTCTTGCTGAATCGCTTTGCCGCACCACGCCGGGTTTTCATCTTCGGCATCTTAGTCTCCGTTCCTACAGGCCCACGGCCCGTACTTCGATCAAATGCTCCTGCCGGGCACCGCCTCGGCTTTGAGATGCTTGACGAAGGTATCTAGCGACATTGGGTCCATCGTTCCACCGCTGCTCTGCCGCGGGGCCACCATACGATCCGCAGCTTCGCGGTCACCCACGACGACCATATACGGTACCTTCTGAAGCTGAGCTTCGCGGATCTTGTAGCCCAATTTCTCGTTGCGATCATCCAATTCCGCTCGCAATTCGGCTTGGCGGAGCAGCTCGACGACCTCACGGCCGTAGGATTCGGTACGTTCGGTAAGGGTCAGCACTCGTGCATGGACGGGCGCGAGCCACAATGGCAAATGCCCTGCCGTGTGTTCGAGGAGAATGGCGATGAAGCGCTCCAACGAACCCAGAACGGCGCGGTGCAGCATCACCGGTGTTGCCACAGAACCTTCCGATGTCACGTATTCGAGCTGGAACCGTTCGGGCATCGCACAATCGATCTGCACCGTGGCAAGCGTCCACGAGCGTTCCAGCACGTCGCGAAAATCGAAGCCGATCTTCGGGCCGTAGAACGCCCCCTCCCCGGGGAGGACCGTGACCGGATAGCCCGTACGCTCGGCGACTCGTTGCAGCGCCGCCTCCGCCGCGTCCCAAAGCTCCACGCGTCCGAGAAACTTCTCGGGTCGTGTCTGGACGCTGACGTCGACACGCTGGAAACCAAAGGTCTCGTACACCTCACGGGTCAATGCGACAAAATGCTCGAGCTCCGCGTCCATCTGATCGGGGGTGCAATAGATGTGGGCGTCGTCCTGGGCCATCGAACGGACGCGCGTCAACCCTGCCAGTGTACCCGAAGGTTCAAATCGGTGCAGCCGGCTGAAGTCGGCAAAGCGCACCGGTAGGTCGCGGTACGAGTACTTCCGCGTTGCAAAGAGATAGCAGTGTCCAGGACAGTTCATCGGTTTGACGCCGTATTCATCGTCGTCGAGCTTCATGAGAAACATGTCATCACGAAACGCGTCATAGTGGCCCGACGTTTTCCACAACTCGGTCTTGTAAATGAGCGGTGTGACCACTTCCGTGTAGCCGTAGCGCGCGTAGAGACTACGCATGTACTGGACGAGGAGATTGTACACCACCGCTCCCTTCGGATGGAAAAAAGGTGAGCCTGGTGCAATCGGATGCAGCGAAAACAGATCGAGCTGTTGGCCGAGGCGACGATGGTCACGCTGCTTCGCTTCCTCAATGCGCTTGAGGTACGCTTCGAGGTCCGACTTGCTCGCCCACGCCGTTCCGTAGACGCGCTGCAGCATCTCGTTGCGAGAATCACCGCGCCAATAGGCGCCGGCAAGGCTGGTCAACTTGACCGCCGGGATGCGGCCTGTCGAGGGAACATGGGGGCCGCGGCACAGGTCGACAAATTCTCCCTGCCGGTACAGCGAGACGTTGGGTTCTGGAATCCCATTGATGATCTCGACCTTGTAGTGTTCGCCCTGTTCGCGAAAGAAATCGACGGCCTGGTCGCGCGGCCACTCTTCGCGCGTCACCGGATAGTCGGCCTTGATGATTTCACGCATCGTTGATTCGATGCGCTCAAGGTCTTCAGGCGTAAACGGTTCCTTGCGGCTGAAGTCGTAGTAGAAGCCGTTGTCGATGACCGGCCCGATGGTGACCTGCGTTTCCGGGAACAGCCGCTTGACGGCCTGGGCCATGAGATGGGCCGATGAATGGCGAATCACCTCCAAGCCCTCGGGTGATTCCATTGCAATCGGCGCAACCGAACAGTCTTCGGTCAATGGCGCCGACAGGTCGACCGCACGATCGTTGATCTTTGCGGCGATGATGCGCTTGTTCATCTGCCCGGCTGCCTTCAAGCACTGAACCGCTGAAGTTCCAGGTTCGATCTGATGGGTTGCACCATCCGCTGTTTTGACCGTAATCGCCATTTCTCCCTACAAACCGTTTTCGCTAGCCGCCCGACTTGGGAAAGGTGGTAGGCACGGGCGGGATTGAACCGCCGACCTCTTCCGTGTCAAGGAAGCGCTCTCCCACTGAGCTACGTGCCTGCGAACCCACCCCACCCCTTTGGCATCGACACCTATCTACATGTGGTGCAACGCTGCAGGTGGGCGTGAAAGGTCCATGGAGGTACCAATTCGGCGCACTTCGGTCAAGGAAGGTCTCCGTACCGGCGCAATTGATCGCCTATTTCGACCACCACCTGCTCGTGGGTCTTGAAACTGCAATCGACCGTTGTCTCCGCAAATCGACGATACAAGGGCAACCGTTCCGCAAATAGGCTGTCGATCGACTGATCGCGTTGACGGACCACCCCACGGGCCTGGAAATCAGCAAGGCGGGGCCGCAGCAAGTCGAGAGGTAGATACAGATGAACGATCCACCCGTCTGCGCCGAGGTGGTGCATCGCCGGCTCGCTGTAAACGGTGCTGCCGCCGGTCGCAATGACCGTATTCACGCAGTTCAGCGCCACGATTGCTTGCTCTTCCAAACGGCGCAGGTACTCCGGCCCGTCCTGGTCGACGATATCCTGCAGGCAACGGCCGCTGCGGGTCTGTACGGCTACGTCGGTGTCGACAAAGGCGCGCTGCGACGCTTTGGCCAACAAGATCCCGAGCGTGCTCTTCCCCACTCCGGGCATGCCTATGAGCACGATATTGCTGCCGCGGCGGCCCACACCGCTCACTTAGCGTTGAAAGGGAATCGTCGCGAGGGAGTGCGATCTTGGCTCAGAACGGCGGCGAGATTTGCCTGCGTCGCCCGGCGCTGGTAGCGTCAACTCCCGACATGCCCCGGCAACAGCTATTCG
>JACQEN010000037.1 GCA_016200585.1 Deltaproteobacteria bacterium | reverse complement strand
CTTGACCGAGCACAGTGCCGCAAAGTGCGTGGCGCTCATGCCCAACCGTGCGGCCCGAGCATTCATCGACTCGATTGATTCAACCGCCGAGCCCGAAATTGCCTCGGCGACGGCCAATGCTGCCTGGTCGGATCCGCTGACAGCCACCGCCTTGAGCAAGTCGTTCAGCATGTAGGCACGATCACTGCGCAAGGTCAGATCGAAATTCTGCGCACCGTGCTTGACCGCGGACGGTGAGCGATGCAGATCGGCAACCGCAGAGCTGATGGTCACCGGAACGTCGAGGTGCAACGTGCCCAGGCCGTCTTGTTCGGAGGTCAGCAGCAGCACCATGAGCTCATACAACGAGCCAATGGGGACGGAACGGTCGGCGTCATTTTCACGCATCACCTGACCCGAGGCGGCGTCGATCAAGATCGTCGATGGGGACTTGGCAATCTTGGTCGACTTTACCGTGAGCGCAGCGACATCACGCGCGGCGAAAATCATCAGTCCAACACAACCCAACGTCACAACACCCCACCACCGCATGCCGTGTCGCATAACACATCCTGGATTGCTTGTCAGGAACCTGTATGTGATGGCACGAGGTTTACGTTTGCGGCTCCGTAGTCAGCAATCTCCGGAACGTGGAATGCCTACTTGCGCACCGCATGCAGCGATCGCGGCTTGGCCGACTTGGCAATTCGCAGTCGATCGACGCGGTGCTCGAGAAGCTCGTCGGCACGTTCGAGCAGCGCATGGTCGCGTGTGTACTTCTCGATCATGTAACTGAGGTCGCCGAGATCGTGAATCAACAGCTTCGCGGCGCGTTCGCGCTCCGCCTCGCCTTTGAGCGCTTCCAGCAGATCGAGCACGACATCTTCGATTTCCGACCCCTCGATGTCGAGCGCGATTTCGAAGGCGCGCTCGATCGTCACCCCTCGACCGGCCTCCTTCAGGCAAGCATTGAGAACCCCGCGCAGATGACGGATGCGCGGCGCGGTGAGCGACGGCGCGAGCGGCAAGCGGCGCACCGATGAGCTCTCGAGCAAGCCGGAAACAAATGCCAGCGCCCCGAAGTGTCTCGACTCGTGCTGCGCCATGTCGAACCAAAACGTCCGCAGCTCGGAGGGCTCCGGGAACTGGCTCTCGAACAAACAGTAGAGCTGCATCGTACGCCGTTCGAGCTCCATGGCGGCTTCGATCAGGCGGCGTAGGCGGAGAGCAGAATGCGTCGTAGGCATTTCCAACCGCCGGGATCTCAAACTACGACGTGGCGCGGCGCGGGCCGCTCAACACAAATCAGTCGGCAGGACCCGAATGCGGCGTTCGCGGCGCTCCGCCGCCGGCGCGCGGCGGGCGCGGTGTCTGCGGCCGAGCCTCGTTTACAATAATCTGCCGGTTTTGAATGCTTTGGCCGTTGAACATCTCGATGGCTTTCTGCGCATCCTCGCCTGAAACCATTTCGACAAAACCGAATCCGCGCGAATGACCAGAAAATTTGTCGCGGATGATGTTGACCGCCTGGACTGCCCCGGCCTGCTGAAACATCGCCTGGAGCTCCTCTTCTCGCGTCTTGAAGGGGAGATTGCCCACGTACAGTCTGGTCGCCATGCGATCGCTCCTTCTCATCGCTCCTGGTGCCCATCAACTGTACCCCGCCCCGGACTCCACCCACGGGTCCTGGAGAATGTGGCGGCAAATCTACTGCTGGAATAGCCGCCAAGTCAATGACACGGTTGAGCCAATTCCACCGCCGGCAGGCTGCGAGAGGGCAGCCGCAGAGCCGGGAGATCACAACGCTCGTATAGGCAAGACGATGGTCTGCAAGCCGGCGAATTGCAGGCGGCGTTGCAGCGTCAATGCGGCCTGGTTGTGCAAGACCCGCGTCAGGAAGGTCTCTTCGGCGAACACCAGCTTGCCGGTGAAGATCACCGCGCGTGGAAACTCCTTGCCGACTTTCATGCACAGGTCCACCAGAAGGTCGATCGTGTCGGTGCCCAGCGCGTAGCGCGAGTCGGCCCACAGCCCCTGACTGCGCACGAAGCCGACGTACTGCGCCAAGAATTGTTCCGTCGATTCTCTGAGATTCTGCATTTCGTCGACGCCTTTGAATCGATTCGAGTCGACCACCCCGACGGAAACGAAAACAAACTGCTTGAAGTGAGCACCGAAGAGGCGCGGAATCGACAAAAAGGAATGGATGCCGAGACCGTTGTATCCGGTCACCAGGAGTACAGCGGTGGGAGCTTTGTTGTCGAACGGTAGCTCAACGTCCACCTCCGGTGGTGAGGGGACCGCCGTCAGAATGCTGTCGAGCCGCTGCAGCGATTGGGTCGCAGTAGAATAGTGGCGCCGGATCCACATGCAGAGGCCAATCAATCCGGAGGTCAGCATCACGGTGACCCATCCGCCCTCGGCAAATTTGATGGTCACCGTGACCGTCAGAATCGCCAGCGTCAGCGCCAGCCCGATGCCGTTGACGAGGATACGCTGACGCCATTTGGGCTCCTCGTGGCGCACCTGCAACCAATGAACGCACATGCCGAGCTGCGACAAACTGAAGGTGAGGAACACATTGATGCTGTACAAGACGACCAGCAAACGTACCTCGCCGTGCGTGTAAAACAGAATCGCCAACGCCGCCGCACCCATCATCAAGGTGCCGTTCTTCGTCACCAGGCGGTCGCTGAGCTGGTAGAACCGGTGCGGCACCCACGAGTCGACTGCCATGCTGGCTAAGACCCGTGGCCCGTCGAGAAAGCCCGCTTGCGCCGCCACGAACAGCAGAGCGCCGGCCGACAGCAGGGAAAAGAGAAGATACATACGCCCGACCGGAACGCTTCCGATCGTCCAAGCGCCGACCACCTGATCGATCAACACGGCATTCAGGGTACGCCCGGGCTCCGGATGCACATTGATGAGCATGTAGCCGACGAGAATCCCGCCGGCGGTGAACGCCAACGAGGCGGACATATAGAGCATGGTCCGCTTGCCCGTATGGACGCGCGGCTCGCGCAGCATCGGCAGTCCGTTGCTCACAGCTTCGATCCCCGTGTACGTGCCCGCACCCATGCTGTAGGCGTGCAGAAAGAACCCCAGCATGACGAAGAGCCCCTGCTCGCGCAGGCCCGAGGACGTTCCCGCTGCCGTGTTCGCGGCGATTTCAGGGAACGCTCCAAGATGTGTGACGATGCAGTAGAGGATCACCACGACATGCGTCACCAGGAAGGCGAGGAAGATCGGGACGAGAAAGGTCACCGACTCTTTGACGCCGCGCAGGTTGAGCAAGATGAGAACGCCGATCCCCAGCGCTCCTGCCAACAACTTGAAATGTTGGAAATGCAACGGCAGAAAGCTGAAGATCGAATCGGCGCCGCTGGCGATGGAAATGGCAATCGTCAGCACATAGTCGACCACCAGGGCACAGCCCGACACCAGCCCGGCGCGCCGCCCCAGTAAGCGGCTCGCCACCAGGTAACCGCCACCACCGGTTGGGAAGAGCTCGATGATCTGCGAGTAGCTCGCCGAAATGATGAACACCGTAATCGCCGTGGCGAACACTAGAAACGGCGCCAGAAAGCGGTCGGGACCGAGGGCCAGAAACGCCTCCTCGGGCCCGTAACAAGCCGAGCTCAGCCCGTCTGCCCCAAGGCCCACCCAGGCCAAGAACGCGACCAGCGAAACTTGGTGAAAGACGTGAGGATCGAGTGGATCTTTCGGCTGCCCGACAACGACACGGAACAGCCGACGTAAGACATCAGTCATCGGATTGTGGGATTTGTCGATAACGATAGGCTTGGCTGGCCAGTTGGTACGTCTGAATTTCCGACCGCGACGTTTCGGTACCATACGCGAATCCGCAGAACAACGGGGCGGCGCAAAGGTATTTCAAAAATTCGGCTGCGGCCCGCAGTGGTGGTCTGGCAGATCTGCCGCAGCGCGTTGACGAGGTGGCCGGATCGGACCAAGGTCATCAACCGGGAGGGGCTCCAAGATGTCGAACCTCGCAGACCGTCAATGCGTTCCCTGCAAAGGCGGAGTGCCGCCGTTGAACGCGGATCAAGTCGCTCCGCTTCTGCAGCAGATCCATGGGTGGGAGGTCGTCGAAGGGCATCACCTCCACAAGCAATACCGTTTGAAGAATTTCTCCGCAGCGCTGCGCCTGGTCAATCGCATCGCCGAAGTCGCCGAGGCACAAAATCATCACCCCGACATCTTTCTAGCTTGGGGTAAGGTTGGCGTGACGATCTGGACGCACAAGATCGGCGGCCTCACCGAAAGTGATTTCGTCTTTGCCGCAAAATGCGACGTCGTCGCGGCGGATATCTGAAGCCACGGCGAACAGGATCGTCGATCACGCTATCGTATCGGGCTTGGCGGTTTGCCGTATTGACAAGTGGGGACACGCCAACGAGGATTGCGGCGCTGGCTCATGGCGGCACGTGGCCGCCGGAGAGAATTTGCGCTCGTGTTCGAACGCGACAGGAGCCATCGACAGAATCAGAGGAGGGGCAATGCGGCTGAAGGGGATTTTTCACGCAAGCGTGGCAATCGCCGCGGCTTCCATGTTGAGCGGCTGTTCCGGACAAAGCGAGGTTTTCATTCCAGCTTCGACGGCAACGCCAACTTCGCAGCCGACCGCTACGCGAACACTGAGCCCCAATCCATTGCCGACGGTGAGCGCAACCGCCGCACCCAGCAACACCTTTACTGCCACCGTTCCGCCGACCAGAACACCAAGCCCGCAGCCTACAGCAAGCGCAACCAGCCCAGCACCGGCAAGCTCGACACCGACCCTGGCTCCGACCACGCAGCCAAGCCCAACCGAAACCACCCCCTTCACGGCAACCGCTACGCAACCCGCTCCGACGTCAACGGATACTCCAGCCCCGACGGTCTCGTTCACAGCAACGACGGAACCCTCCGCCACTGCCACGGAGCCCACCAAGCCATCGCCTACGGCCACGGTTGCCGAAACCGCAACCGAGACTCCGACCGCATCCGCCACTCACACAGCAACCGAAACTCCTACCGAAGAAGAGACTGCCACCGAGACGCCGACCGAAGCAGCAACCATCGCACCGACCGAGACTCCTACCGAGATCCCGACGACCGTCGCAACGGAAACGGCCGTCGAGGAGGCCTCACCCACGCCGAGCGAAGAGCCGACCGCGGTGGCCACGGAAACGCCGACCGAAGAAATGACGCCAGCACCGTCCGCGACGGACACCGAAACTCCCGGGACGGAGTCATCGCCGACCGCGACGGCAACGGCCACCGAAACCGAAACCCCAAAACCTGTACCGACAACAACGCCCTTCGCGTTGGCGGCAACCTTGACGGGGGCCCAGGAAACCGCCGACGTGATGACCGATGCCGGCGGCAGCGCGACGATCAGCGTGTCGGACCATGACGTCACGATCACGGTCACAACTTCGAATCTCACCAACGTACTCCTGGCACACATCCACGCCGGGCCTGCGGGCACGGATGGTCCTGTGATCTTTCCGCTGTTCGACGCCTCGACCGACCCGGCGTTCACCTCCCCGTTCACACGCGTTTTGACGGCAGCCGACTTTCAGCCGGCACCCGAAAAAGGAATCAGCACCTTTGCTGACGCCCTGGCGGTCATCGCCAGCGGCAACACCTACGTGAACATTCACACCCAAGCGCACCCCGGAGGGGAGATCCGCGGGCAAATTTCTTGAGCGCGCGAAACGCACGCTTCTAAACGACCCTTCGAAGGCCATTGATTCAACACCGAGAGCGGTGCTTGAGTCCGGCGCAGATGACGCAACGGACCCATGCACACCGCGGCCTCTGAGCGGCTCGCGGTCGTCGCCGCGTACTTCTGCATCTTCATCGGCATCGGCGTTTGGGTGCCCTATTTCCCGCTCTACCTGGCCGACCTCGGATACACGGGTAGCGAGATCGGCCTGGTCATCGGCATCCAGCCGGCGCTGCGCTGGTGCGGCGCCCTCGGCTGGGCGCACGTCGCCGACCGCTGGCGAAACCGCCACCGCATCCTTGTCGTCACCGCCGCAGCGGGCGCCGTTTGCTTCGTCCCGCTACTTTTCGTGCGCGACGTCCGCGCCGTGCTGATGGTGCTCAGCGCCATCAGTCTGTTTCACGGGACGTTGATCCCAATGCTCGATGCAACCGTGATGGACAACCTGGCAGCACTCGGCGGGGATTACGGCCGGCTACGGCTGTGGGGCTCGCTCGGATTCATCCTCGGTTCCGCCGGCAGTGCTCCGCTCGTTCACCTCTGGAGTCCGAGCATCGTTCCCTATCTGCTCGTCTCGCCTGGCTTGCTCATGGTGCTGTCACTCATGCGCGTTCCTCCGACCCAACTCGAGCAGCACGCCCACGTGCGCGGCCCCTGGAAATTGATGACGCCTCAACTTTCGACCTTCCTGCTCAGCGCCGTACTACTGCAAATCAGTTGCGGCACGTGGAGCGGGTTCTTCGGCGTACACACGGCTGCGCTCGGCTTCTCAGACGCCATCCCCGGGTTCACGTACGGCCTCGCCGTAACCTTCGAGATCGCACTCATGTACTTCGGCCGCCAACTGCTCGACCGATACCAGGCGGTCAACGTGCTGCTGCTGTCTCTCGTGCTCACTGCGGTCCGCTGGTTGCTCACTGCAGCCGCGAGCAATGAGATCCTGGTCATCCTCCTGCAGCTCGGCCATGTCTTCTCGTTCTCCGCCTTCCATCTCTCCGCCCTGCGTCTGCTCGAGCGTTACGTGCCGCGAGCCCACCGTACGAGCGGCCAAGCCCTCTACGGTGCGGTGAGCTTCGGTGTCGGCGGCAGCGCCGGCCTGTGGCTGGCGGGAACGCTGGTCGAGCAAGCCGGCACACGCGGCGCTTTCTTGTTTGAGGCCGCCTTGGCACTGTTGGCATTGTGGCCGGCGCTGCGCCTGCGGAGATTCGAACGCTGATTCGCCCCTCCTCGTGCTTCGACAAGCTCAGCAGGTCAGCCCGAACGGCTGGAGACTTATCTCCAAAAGAAGAATTGCGCCGACCCTGTGCTCTTCCTTCGGAGCTCAAAAAAAAGCGGCGACCTCGTATCGAGGTCGCCGCCGGCACTACTGAATTGTTCGCGTGGATTTACTTGCGCATGGACGAACGATTGCGTTCGCGACGGCGCAAGCCGACCAGCAACAACGGAGCGAGCAAGCTGGTGAGCGGCAGCGGGCCCGCGGTTTCAATCGTGCTGCAGTGGCAGCCGTTCTTCAGGATATTCTTGAACCAGGGGATCTTCGCGCCGATTTCACCGTTCAGCGCCGTGATTGGCAGCGGTAGCTGGCTGATGTCGACGGCCTGAAGAGCGTTGGCAATGAATTGATAAATGCCGCTTGCCGCCTGGGCCGCGATCTTCACCTTGCAGGTGTAGAGGGCCGAACCGTCGGCGATTGGCGCCAGGTTGCTCAGCGACTGAATGACCGCCCGAATCTGCGTGCAAGTGCTGCCGCTGCAGCCCTGCGGTAGGAACTGGAAGAAAGAGTCGGCCTTGTCGATCAGTGGATTGACCGTGCAATTGGGTGTACCGTTGGCCAGCGCCAGGATCGGCGTTGCAATGTTGTCGAAGGTGATCGTGTTGTCGATCCCGGCGATCGGTGCGCCGAGCGTGTACAGCGACGCTGCCAGGTTGACGATATCGCCGAGGTTGCCGCTTGAGTGGCTCAGCAGCAAGGTCGGGATGGTAGCGTCGATGATCGGTACGATGGGAATGTTGCTTAGCTTCAAGGAGTCGAGCGCCCCCGTCCAGCTACCGGACGTCTGGCTGGTATCGAACGTACCGACGAGGTGGTTGCCCTGCAGACCACCATTGAACGTCGCCATTTCTTGATTCAGGAACATCACGCCGAAGCCGATGTTGCTGAGATCCCACGAGCCGGCAATGTTGCCGTCGGCTACACCGGGAAGCCCAAGAATGTTCAATGTACCGCTGAGATCGAATCCGGCGATGTCGAAATGCGCCTGCCATGTACCGTTGAGCAGACCGTCGTTCGACACCCATGTGCCCTGCGCCGTTAGCGTGTACGCCGACGATGCGGAGGCCTGTGACGGCACTGCTGCAGTTGAAACCACGCCCAAGAGAAGAAGCCCCGCCAGTAGAAAACGCCTCATATCGTCTACCCCCTCCGTAAGAAAAGCGTTAGCGCCAGTTTCGTCGCTAATACCTAATACGCCGGTTTGTAGTCAAGCGAATTGTGTAGGTCCTGCCAAAAATCACCCCATCGGGTGACGTCGATCGCAGTGCCCGGGCACAGCCCCTATTGCCCCTTCAAAGGACGGGGACCAACTCGCAGCGAGCCATTGACGCCGGAACGCGACGGATACTCCTTTGGGTTGTGGTCGCTGCCATGACAGGTGAGGTAGCAGCGCCCGGAGCCCATACCGGTGGACTCGTAATCGAGCCTTCCCGAGCTCGACGCCGTCACGGCCGGCTTCCCGGTCAGATCGCGCGTCATGAAGTTGATCAAATGGGCATTGCGGCGCGACCCGTGGGCGTCGTGGCACACGGCGCAGCTCACCCCCAGGTCGACGACATGGGACGAGTGCGCGAAAGCGTCGCCGCCACGCAGCAGAGAGTTGCGATCGTGGCAGCCGTAGCACAGGGCGTAGAGTTGATAGGTTTCGGGCCGACTGGTTGCATCAAAACGATACTCGGCCGCAAGAATCGGCCTATAGTTGGAGCCATGCGGGCCGCGCGACGCGCTGCCTGAGGTCTGCGACAGCGCGTCGTTGTTGTGGCAGCTGGTACACGAAATGCGACTGGCAGCTGTCAGCGGGCTGACGAGACCGAAGACGTTGGGATTGCGGCCGACGTCCGCAACCGGATGAAAAGAGCGATTCTGCGGATCGATCTGCAAACGGACGTTGGTCACATTGTCGGCTCGGAACACGATCGCGTCGCGATTCTCGCTCACTCCGTGGCACTTGAGACAGACCTCGTACTCGAAGCTCGCCTCACGTTGGAACGTCCCGCCGATGCTGATCCCCGAAACGCCCGTCAGGGCACCCGGCAACTGGCCATTCAGGGAAGCGGCCCGTGTCTCGTGCGAGTTGTGGCAGTCGATGCACTCGACGTGCCGCGGCATCGTTCGCGGGTCCTCCGTCGGATCATGGACGTCGGTGTAGGTCTCGACCCGATGCGCGCTGTATTTCATCGACTCGCGACGCAGATCCTTGGCCGCAACGCTGCCGTCGTGACAAACCAGACAAACGCCCTCTTCCGTCTTCGCCGTGAGCAACCGGCGGGGATGTGCGGCGGCATGCGAGCGATGACAACTCGAACAGCCGTTCTGGCCTACGGTCGCGTAACCCAACCCGGGCAGCGGGGTCGCACCGCGCGCCAACGCACCGGAGGTCGCATGGGACGACTCTTGCCAGTGCGGCAGCCGGTGACAGACGACGCAGAGGCTCGAGTACGACGGATCGACCACCAGGAATTTAGGATGGCGGTCGGCATGCGCGTCGTGGCACGACGTGCATTGCATCTGTCCCGACTCGTCGAGGCGCGGAGCGCTTAACGCGGCGGGATTCGCCAAACCGCGATGACGCGTGGCCAGCGCTTGATCGAAAACGAACGATATCGGGTGATCATCCGAGAGATCCGTCCCCAAGACGCTGGCACCCGTGAGCCGGCCCAGCGTCGGGTCGGCACGACGCTTCATCGCCCCGAGCGCAATCATCCCATCATGACACGAGAGACACAGCCTCGAGCTGCCGTTGGGCTGTTGAATGCGGGCCTCGGTCGTGCTGCTTTCGTACAACTTGTAGCGCACCGGCTCGAGCTCGCGGTTCCACAAGCCGCGCCGCCCGGCAGCGCTGTGCGGAGTGTGGCAGAAGATGCACAGGTCGGCTTCGGCGCCGGACAGCGCCGCACCGCCCCCGCCACCCGCAGCGCTGCGTTGCCCACGTCCACTCGGGCTAAGATTGTGTGCGGTTTCACGCAGCCCGGCCGGCGCAACCTGAGCCGACAAAAGAATCGCCAGGGCAACCCCGACGGCAAACGCCCGATTCATCACGATTCGCCTCCGAGGAAACGAAAGATCTGCACGCGTTGGTTGTACGAATCGGCGACGTAGATACGATCGCCGTCAATCGCCACGCCGGACGGCAGCGACAAGTGCCCCGCGTCGTGCCCACTGCCGCCGAAGACCATCAAGTAGTGTCCATCACGATCGAACATCTGCACCGCGTCGAACAGCGCATCGACCAAATAGAGGATGCCATTGCGATCCACAGCGATTCCCTTCGGGCGCGCCAGGTCGCCCGAGCCGTCGCCCTGGTCGCCAAACTGCGCCAGCGGATTGCCGTCGCCATCAAATCTCTGCACACGGAAATTGAGCGCGTCGACTACATAGAGATCGCCCGGCGCATCGATCGCCAGCCATGTTGGATAGTTGAACTCTCCGGCGCCCCTGCCACGCCGTCCAAATTGCAGCAAGCGATTCCCTTGCAGGTCAAAGGCGACGACGCGGTGCAGACCGCTGTCGGCGACGTAGAGTCGCGCGCGCTTGCCGTCGGCGACCAGTCCCGCCGGGCGAGCCCCGTCTTCCAACTTCCAAGAGGCGGTGCATCGCCCAGCACCATCGAACGTCAAAATTTGCGCCAGCGCCGCATCGGACACGTAGATACGTTCGCCGAGCAGCGCCACCGCCACCGGCTCCATCAGGGCGGTCTCGTTACACGCCTCCAGCACCACGGCCTGATGCTGTTCCGGGTCGAACACTTGCACCGTACCGGTGCCCGGATCGGCAACCGCGATCCGCCCGCCGCTTGCCGCAACACCGGCCGGTCGTACCAGCTGCATCTCGCCACCGCCCGCAACCAGGCTGGCGATGCGCGCCCACAGCGAGCGCCGGATGCCGAGCTGCGACGCGCGCGAGAACGCCGACAACAGCTCGATGCGCGGGCGATCGGGCGGATCCGGCCAGACCATGCGTGGAACCGCTTGTGGCGCTTCGGTGGACGGGCCGCGACCAAGGTGGCAGGCGCTCGACAAAGCAACGAACGTCATCAGCAAAACGATGCTTGCGTAGCGCCGCCGTTCCATTGTCGAAGAGGTTTCACGTCTGCTCATGGCCGTCAAAAGAGGTTGCGCGATACCCGCAGCTCGCCACGGATGTCCGTCAGCCGATTGCGGTAGTCCGTCCAGGTGAAGCTCGGTGCAATGTCGAGGTTACGGTAGCTCCAACGCAAGCGCACGCCGGCGTCGATGATCTGATCGCTGGGGATCTCGCTGTCGCGATAGGCGCGGAACCCCGAAAAGGCCGAAACAGAGAAACCCAATTCGGAAAACCAATCGACGTTGGCGCGCGCCAGGTAGGAGTCGGCGTGGCGTTTTTGCCCCGGATAGTCGATCAAGTACTGATCACCGGTCATCTGCGCGATCGTGTCGATCCGCAGCTGGTACGACACCACCTCGGTGAAACGCCACGCCTTGGAATCGACGATGTTCGAGTGCAGTAGCTCGTAGGCAGCCGTGGATTGCGCCCCCAGACCGTTCCAACGGCCCTTGAGGTCTACCTTGAATCGGTCGAGGTTCTGATTGATCAAGAACTGCGGGTTCGACGTGCTGCCCGACAAGCGCGTTTGGTTGCTGAGCTCGTGCTCGTAGGCAGCACCCAGCCAAGAAAACTCGACGCCGGTGCGAGCCCCAAACGTCGCGGTCGAAAACTTGATGCTCGGATCGATGGACGCCGTATAGCTGACCTCGAGCGGATCGTTCGGCCGAATCACCGGGCTGCCGACGAGCGGAATGATCGTCGTGATGCTCCCGACCTGGCTGACGACGTAGTCGACATTGAGCGCCGTCGGCAGGCGCGAGCCGCCGCGCACGTCGAGGACGACGATCGTCTCGGCCATCACGAAGGCATTGTTCAATGTGAAGCCGGCACCGGCGCCGAATTCGCTCGGTGCCGTGTGCGCTTCATCGACGGCGGCGATTTGCGACGAGGTGAAATTGTTCTCGTCAAATTGATAACCACCGTGCGTTCCGGCAAAAAACAGACCGTCCCAGGGCAACGATCGCCGGTAGTCGAACGCCGCCTGGCCCGAATAGATCGTGCGGTCGCCATTGGAAAAATCCTGGCGCGAGCCACGGGCAAAAAGGTTGGTCGTCAGGGCGTTGTAGAGACGATGCTGAAGACCGAGGCTGGCTGCGTTGCTGGTGACGCGGTCGACCAGCGAATCGCTCCGAGAAAAACTGTAACGATAGTCGGTCGACAAGTCTCGATGGTGATCGAGATGCAGGTCTTCATCCAAGGAAATGAAATTCCCGGGACTCTGGCCGCTGCGCGTGAAGTAGTAGAAGAGCGAGTCGATACGACGGTTGAGGGTCGGCCCGAAATCGAGACTGTGATTGAGATGAACGGTGTGGCTGTCGAAAATGTCGGAGAGGTTGAACGGATCGTTCACATCGTTGAGCTCGTAGCGCAGGTCGATGTCGGAGTTTTCACCGCCCTTGTGCGCTTGGTAGCGCACGACATTGCGGTGCTCGTCGCGGCGGAAGGGGCTGCCGAACACCGATGAGTCTTCTTTCAAGATTTCCTGATGAACGTCGAGCCGGGAATTGAAATTGAAGAATCGATACTTCTCCAGAAAACTACCCTCGTTGAGCTCGAACATGGCGCCGCGGTTTTCGAAGGTGACGTCGGAGCGACCGCCGAATCCTTGCGTCAACAGCGTCTGGCTACGCGTCGCAAACCACGTCATCGGATACGGCTTGTCGGACAAGAACAAGCCCTCGAAGGCGTAGTCGTACAAACGCCCGTTGCCGACCCGCAGCGGCGTGCCGCTCGCCGAAAGACCGTCTTCCTGAGACAAGCCAAACGAACCGCCGAGGTCCAGGGTCAACAGACGCGGATCGAGAATGTAGGTGCCCACGTTACGCAACCCGACGCGTTCTTGCAGAAGAATGGTTTCGTACTTGGTCTGCGAGCGCTTGTCGTCTTGGTTCTCCCAGTCGACGAACAGGCTCGCTTTGCCCTGCCATTGTCCGATCCCCCAGTTGGGTTGAGCCCTGACCTCCGGCGCGACGGAGAGCAACGCAACCAGCAGGGCGCAGACGAGCAACGGTCGCGCGAGGGTCGGTGCGAACGTCATGTGCCATCGCATCCAATCCGATGCCGCACCGCTGCCGACAGCCTCACTTCGCCTCCTCCGCGACGTGACAACGCCGACAGTGATCCATCAAGTCGGTAGAAACCTTGCCGTGACAGCGAGCGCAGTACTGACCTTCCGCCACATCGGTGAACGTGATGCGCCGCGTTCCACCGGGATTGTCGAACTCGCTGGTATGGCAGCTCGGGCACTCCAGCCACTGCGTGTGAATCTGGTGCGAGAAGATCTTCTTGGGCGCCGACGGCGACGCGGCGGCCACCTCGACGTCGAGATCGAGGGTCGCTTGATGTTGCTTCGTCTTCTCGTACGCCGGATGACAACGCGCACAAGCGCCGGTGAGCCCGAAGGCCACCGAACCGTGACAGGCGCCGCAGTAGCGTCGTGCGTGCAAGTCGCCCATGCCGATCGTGCTCGACGCCTCGGGAAAGATGCGTGGATGGCAGTTGGCACAGCTCAGCCACAATCCATGCGACTTGTGCGAGAAGATCGAAGCGAACGTCGGCTGCGCCTCCGACTTCATGTCGACATCGAGATCGTACGCCGCCGGCTCACGGGTCTTCACACGCGGCCCGGCGCGCGGCGCAATCAGCTGCTCGGCCAAAGCCCGGCTCCAATCGACACGGCCGTTGGAGTCTTTGGGCAGGTTGCCGAGATGACACAGCGGGCAACCGGTGGCGATGTCGAAGGCAACCGTTCCGTGACAGCGACCGCAGTAGCGCGATGAGTGCACATCTTGCGCCGTCATCGGCGTCGCTCCGGCTTGCATTTCGAAAATCTGCGTGTGGCAGTTCGTACATGCCAGCCACGGAGTGTGTTTCTGATGCGAGAAAACTACTCCAAAGGCGCGGTCGGTCTTCGAGGTCAGCTCGACGTCGAGATTCAAGATCTCTTGCGGCATGGCATGGGGCTGAACGCCCGGACGCGGTGCGATGACGTTTTCGGCCAGAGCAGCAACCCAATCGGGGTTGCCCACCGCATCCTTTGGCAACAGCCGCTCGACATCCTGGCGCGTTTGCAGCGCAGGCTGGACCTCGGCTTGCGCCTCTCCCGGCGTCGCCGTCGGAGTCGGCGTCGACGGCAACGGGTGGCGCGGGCGACGGACGACGGGAACCGCACTACCGTCGCCCCGGTCGGAGGTCGCAGCGTCCTCGAAAAACAACGCCAAGACGCGCTGGCGTGTTTCCGGGGTGCATCCGGCGAGGCACCCGACGCACGCCAGACCCCCGAGGGCCAACGCCGCAAGTCGCAGGCGAATCGAAGAGAGCTTTCCCGCCGAAGCGCAACGGCTCAGCCGGGATTTGCAATAGGCAGCGCCTATTGGCCGATGTGGCAGCGCTGACACGTGTCCACACCGAAAGCGATCTTGCCGTTGTGGCATGCCCCACATGACTCGCCCCTCGACATCGAAGCCATCGTCGGATTGGCGCCGTGCTTCATGGGAAAGAGGTCATCGTGACAGGCGTAGCACTTGTACTGAATTCGATGCACCCAATGCGGGAAGTAGGCTGCGGCAATCTTGTCGGCAGCGCTTGGATGCGAGTAGAGGACATCCCCTAATGTGGTCCCCCATCCATGCGAAACGAAGGTCCACATCCCCAACAGCACCAACAGCGATGCAAATCCGAAGCGAGCTCGCCAGCGCATCAGCTCATCCTAGAACCCGCGCCGAGACGAGGGAACCCGGGGCTCGCGCCGGGCTCCCTCGCTTGCGCCGACGCTCAAACGTCGTGGCAGGTGAAGCAAATGGCACCACCAGCAGGATTGATCTTCAAGAAGGTGCCGAAGGTGTTGGCGTGCGGGTTGTGGCACGAATCACACTGCACGAGCCCCTGCGAGTCGTAATTGACCGCGCTGGTAGCGGGGACGGTCTTGAACGCGGTGAACCCGGTGACCGCCGCCGGCTTGGGGATGCCGAGCGGATGGTTTGTCTGCATGGTTGCAGGATTCAGCAGGTTGATGCCCGCGGTCAACTTGCCCGCGGTTACGTTGGAGCAAGTCACCGAGCGCCACCGTACCATCGTGACAGCTCATGCAGGCCCGCGAGCCTGCAAGCTGGGTGCTGGCCATGGAAGTCGGCAGCGTTGTTCCGCGAACCGTGGTTGTGGGCGCCCACGTCAGATTCTGCGTGGTCAGATTGTGGCTCCACAGTGGGCGGAAGGATGCCGGTTGGCCGTTGTGCGAGACGTGACAGAAAGCGCAGGTGTCGCGCTGCGTCGTCGACTTGATTGCAGCCGTCGACGTCGAGCTCAGGTCGTGTTTGGTGTTGGCGATCGTCCCCGCCAACACCGTGGTAGGTGGCATTAGAATCAATGCGTAGAAGAGAAGTATGTTTCGCTTCATGATGCGTTACCCCCTGGATGAGTTGCCTGTAACGAATCGTTCATCCTCAGACGTCGTGGCAGGTGAAGCAAATGGCACCGCCGGCAGGATTGATCTTCAGGAAGGTGCCGAAGGTGTTGTCGTGAGGATTGTGACAAGAATCACACTGCACGAGCCCCTGTGAGTCGTAGTTGACGGCGCTGGTGGTAGGTACGGTCTTGAACGCCGTGAAGCCGGTCACAGCTGCTGGCTTGGCTATGCCGAGCGGATGGTTCGTTTGCATCGTGGCCGGATTCAGAAGGTTGATTCCGCCGGTCAGCTTGCCGGCGGTAACATTCGGCCCGGCGACCGTCGCGTCCAGCGGCTTGTTGAGCAGGTCGCCGAGTGCCACGGTTCCATCGTGACAGCTCATGCAGGCTCGCGAACCCGCAAGTTGAGCGCTGGCCATGGAAGTGGGCAGCGTCGTGCCACGCACGGTGGTCGTTGGCGCCCAGGTTAGATTCTGCGTCGTCAAGCTGTGGCTCCACAGTGGCCGGAAGGAAGCCGGTTGGCCGTTGTGGGAGACGTGACAAAAGACGCACGTGTCGCCCTGAGTAGTCGACTTGATCGAAGCCGTCGAGGTTGAGCTCAGGTCATGTTTCGTATTGGCGATCGTTCCGCCCCAAGCGATGGCCGGAATGGACATGCCAAGGGCAATTGCAATGAAAATATTTCTTCTCATAGCTGGACTCCTTTCATGACACAGTTTTTCTACACGGAACTTTCTGGACTAGGCACAGTGGAATCAAGTCTCCTCCCATCGCTCCTCTCGGTCTCCTTTTCTCGCGCCCCTTGTTCCTTATCCGCCCGTCTTCTCCGGTAAATTCTTCGTTCCCGTCTGCGTCTCGATGTTGTCGTCTGCCGACGTGTCGATGAGCTGATACACGCTCACACGCCGGCCGAGGGTATCCGAGACGTAGATTTTGTTTTCCCGATCAATGGCGATCGCCGTCGGGTTCATCAGCAGGCCGGGATAGGTCCCGACGCCCGCAAAGATCATGAGAAGACGACCCTGCGGGTTGAAAATCTGAATATTGCTCCAGCGTGAATCGACGACGTAGATGTTCCCAAAGCCGTCAACGGCAACGCCTTTGGGCCGCGCAAAATCGCCGATCCGATCTCCGGATTGCCCGAACTTCCACAAGAAGTTTCCTTCCGCGTCGAACACTTCGATGCGATTGTTGACGGAGTCGACGACGTACAAGCGGCCCTCGGCGTCAACACTGGCGAAGGTCGGGAAGTTGAACTCGCCATCCTGGTCGCCGCGCCGGCCGATCGTGCGAAGGAATTTCCCCTCGAGATCGAAGACCTTGATGCGATGGGCCTCGGTACTGTCGTTTGCCCCTGTATCGACAGCGTAAAGCAGGCGCCGTGCCGCATCGATCGTTACACCCGTAGGCCGATCGAGCGTGCCCTTGCCGATGCCGCGAAGGAATTGGCCGCTCTTGTCGTAAACCCGAACCGTGCGCGTTCCGGTATCGCTGACGTACACGTTTTCCTGAGCATCGAGCGCGACACCGACCGGCATCGACAGCGCGTACCGCTCCTGATCGCCGATGGTACGCAGAGCACCCGACTTGAAGTCGAAGACGAAAACCAGATTCCATGCCCGATCGGCTACGTACAATCGCTGCCGATCCTCGGAAAGCGCCAACCCCATCGGTTGATAAAGGGCAACGGACTTGTCTTTGCCGACCAACATCTCGCTAAAGGAAGCGCCGCCCACATCGTCTTTGGACTGCAAACTGCCGAGGTACTTGATGCGCGGCTTGTCGGGAGGATCCGGCCACACCAAATCCGGCGCCTTGGCCTTTGCGGCACACCCCGAGACGATGGCCGCCAGCATGAAGGAAGAGACCAGCATGCGAACCCCAGCGAGGAACCGCCGCTGCGATCGGGGTCTCGATGTGTACTTTTTCACAGTCGTCGCCCCCAGCAAAAGTCGCGCACACCAACCTCTGCCTTTCGAAAAAGGTCCTTCGCCGCCCGCGGCGCTCGCAGAGCCAGCAAAATCTGGCAGCTGCCGTACATCATCACGCAACCAATTGCGTGAAATAAATCCATGACTTGTAGGAATATAATGGCTCTTATCTATATCTTGGTTGGTCATTGTTGATTCTCATCGTGCATAGTTGATCGTGTAACTTTCCGGGTCGTGGCAGGTTGGCGTGCAGGTGCCACCGGTTGCCGTCTCAGTGTAACTGATGATTCCGGGATTGCGTCCGGTGACGATCATGTGCGGCGCCGTGCTCGAACCATGCGAATCGTGACAGGCGTAACAAGGATACTGGTGATCACCGAGGTGCTTCGTGTGTCCCTCATCCGTCGACGGCAAATTGAATCGGCTGTAGCTCTTCTCGGTGATGGTGGCGTTTTCGTTGGCGTAGGTATTGAACCGGTGACAGGCGAAGCACTCTTCGGTCGACGCCATCAATCGCCGGCTGCTACTGGCGATCGATGGTTGGCTGAGCAGATAGCGATACTGCGAGCCATGCGGTCCGCGGACGCTGACGTCGTCGCCCGTGTGGCAATCCGTGCAGTACATGGTTTTGGTACCGGTCCAGCCGTTGATGAACGAATTGATGTTGATGTTGGTATTCTTCCCGATCGCCTCGACCGAATGATACGAGCGATTGTTGGGATTGAAGCGCAGCGCGAGATCGGTTTGCCCGACCGGCTGCGAGGTCCACGAGGAATGGCACTTGAAGCACACCTGGTACTCGGCAATCGGTGCCGTGCTGTCGGTCGACCCACGAAAGGTATAGGTCGGCACCGTTCCCGCCGCACCATTGGTGACCGCCACTCGCGCCGCTCCCAGGAGTCGATTGGATGCCGCCGGTGCGACCGGAGCCGCAGCGTCGGCGCGTGCGCGATGCGGGTTGTGGCAGTCCTCACACTCGGCGTGACGGTTGCTGGTACCGTACTTCGTCGAGTCACCACCTTCACCGGCGCTGTGGCGACCGCTGTAGTCGCCGGTTGGATGGCGGTAGCTCTTGGTGAACAGCAGCAGCAGGTTCTTCGCCACCGGGCTGCCATCGTGGCAGGCGTAACAGAGGTTTTCTTCGCGGTTTACCAGGAGTGCCGGGTAGTCCTGGCCTGGAATCGAGTTGTCCGGCCAGCCGTGCGACTGATGGCAGTTCGCACACGAGCCACGTTTCGTCGTGTCGGCGATGCGCGGGAAGAGAGTGCCATACCCCGGCCCCGGCCACAGCGCCCCTGTGGTTGCGGCAAGATGTGCGGCAGGAGACGTGGTGTCAGCAAGCGTATGGCAGTCCGTACACAGCGACGTCGTACTCGTCATCCGCAGCAGTGAACCGTCGCTCGTCGGACTGTTGTGGATCCGGTGGCATGACATGCACCGCACCTGACCACTGCGTTTGTCCAACGGCAGCGTCGCCGGGGGTTTGTAGTTGCCGCTGGGCACGCTCACTCCAACCGGATGCGACCCTTGCGACGCCGCGGTAACGATTCGCGTGCTGTGGCAGTCGCCGCACATCTGGTTGGTGTCGTTGTCGAGGCGCTGATTGTGCCGCCCTTCTCCCCCCGGACCGGCGCTGCCGGAAGAACCGGGCGTCGGGTAGGCCTTGGCTGCCGAATCGAATGGTTCGGCGACCTGGCTGTGCTCATTGTGACAGGAGGAGCAAGTGACCTTACCGTTCGCCAAGCGCGCCGCCAGCGCCAGGGATGCGGGCTGCTGGACGTCGGCGTTGGCGTAGACGGTCCATTGATCGCTGAGCTTGAACGACGGCGAGGACGCACCATTGGCAAAGGCCACCGTAATGCCCTCGTCGAGGGCTACGGTGCCCGCCGTCGTAACGTTGGTCACGGCGCTCGCGTTGGCCAGGGCTTCAACCTGGACGTTATCGACGTAGATAAAATCCGTAGCCGCCGCGGTCCCGCTCCCGAGAAAACGGATTTGCGTGGTCGCGGCGATGTACGGCGTCACATCGAACGATTGCGCCACCTGACCGGTGTCACATTCGCTCAAATTGTACGTCGCCAATGTGACCCAGGTCGTACCGTCGCTGCTGACTTGCAGCGCAACGTTGGCAGCGCTGGTCTTGGGACACGCCGAGAGCTGGCGCTGATAACTGAAGGTCAGCATGGCTGCGGTTGAGCCGACGACATTGGCTAAACGCCGGACGCCGATCGTGTTGATCGTTCCGCCGCCGATCCGCAGACAATTGCCGCTGGCACAAACAGCGCTTGCGACGACGCGGATCACGCCGGCACTGACGCCGTCGGCTTCGACGATCTCCGTCCACGGTGCCGCCGTCCAACTCAGCGTTCCGTTACTGCCGTTGAACGCGATTGCCGTAAGCTCGTCACGATAGGTCTGGCGTACCGGCTTCGAGGTATTCCAGCTGAACACCGCGGTACCCGTATCACCGGCCGTCGTGACGGTGATCGTATAGTTCTTCGAGTAGCTACCGCTAAAGCTACCGCCGGATTGCACGCTGCCCGAGGAGGTATTCGCCGGGTTGGGTTTGACCCAACCGGATGCTCCGGAGTCCCAGCGATGTGACGTGCCACCGACTCCGGGAATTGCTTCGTCGGAATTGGCAAAGGGCTTGGTCGAGGCTACCCCGGCCGCCGTGTGGCAACTCATGCAGAGATTCGGATTGCCGGCGACGTTGGTGATCGCGCCACCGACGGCGTGGTGCGCAATGTGGCAGTTGGCGCAGGTGATCGAGCGGCTGGTGTCGTGCGGAGGATCGAGTGCCAAAACCGCCCTCGGTAGCGTCGCGATCAGCAGAACGAGCATTCTCAGGCCGCGCTTCATTGCTCGCTCCCTCGGCCTGCAAACGGGTGAGCGTCAACGAAGGCGTGGGGCGCGAGTTCGACGGATTCGCCGATGATGGCGCCGGCAACCTTGGCACCCCGGCCAAGGCGCACACGCCGTGCGGCGAATATCGACCCGACGATGCTGGCGTTCGGCTCGATGACGACCGCACCGTCGACGACAAAGGCTACGTTCTCGGGAGGCAGCGATGGCACTTCGATACGCGCGCCTGACCCAACCCGCATCGAACCGCGGACGTGGACGACCACCGCCGCTGCCGTCGTAGAGCCCACAAGCGTCAGCCGGCTCCCGGCGCCGAGTTGCAAGCTCGGGGTGTCGATGACCGCAAAACCGGTGAACGCGGCGGCAGCGGGAAGCTCCAGACTGCCGTTGCGTTCCAACGAAACGGCGGGCGACGCCGCCCCGGAGGTTGCAGGCAGAGCGGACAGCTCGGCGTGTTGACGCGCGGCTTGATCGCGCGTCGCACTACATTCGGCCAGTCCGGGTGCCGTGCCTCCTTGATCGAGATGCCTGCCGATCGTCGCGTCGGCACTCCCCAGCAGCGCTCCGCCGCCAGTCACCGCATCACCGGTAATCCGGCTGCGCCCGTGCAACGTCAGCGCCCGCTCTCCGGCCCGCGCCAGAGCCACGGCATCACCATCGATGCGTGCCGAGCGACCGAGGCGAATCGAAGCGGCACAGACGTCGCCGCGCGTCGCCGCTCCGGCCGCGAGACGCAACGGACTCGGTGGCAACACGCCGCGCGTCTGCAGCAGCGCATATTTTCGTGGCATGCCGCCGCCCGTACACTTGGCCGGCGCCCCTGGTACGCTCGGCGCGGCGCCGAGACAGGAGCTGCCGCAGCCGTCGGCGACACAAGCGCCGCCTGCGCCAATGGTACGCGGCCCTTCCCTTCTGCCGCCGTCTCGCGGACCTTGGGCTTCGCGTCTATCTGTCTTGCCGTCGCCGCATTGGTTCGTCAATCCGACACAGACACCGCGCACGCAGGTGTCGCGACTGGTGCAGGACTTGCCATCGTCGCAAGCTCGGCTGTTATTGGTGAACTGGCAACCGGCCGCTGGGTCGCAGCGGTCGTCGGTGCAGACGTTACCGTCGTCGCACGGCCGCGGAACGCCGCTGCACGCGCCGGAGCTGCACGTATCGCCGACGGTGCAAGCGTTCGCATCGTCACACGAAGCACGATTATTCGTGTATTGGCAGCCGAGTTGTGGATCGCAGGAATCGTCCGTGCACACGTTGCGGTCGTCGCAGGCGAGCGTGCTTCCACGGCACACGCCGGCAACACACGACTCGTCGACCGTACAGGCGTTACCATCTTCGCATCGCGCGCCGTCGTCCTTCGGCTGAATCGTACAGCCGACATCGGGCACGCACACAGCTTGGTTGCACTGCGGATCGCTGTCACCGAGCCCGCACACCGCACCCGGTCCACACGTAACGACCTGAACGGTTGTCGAGCCTTCGAGCGCCAGCGCGCCGAGCGTCCCCGAAACACGCAGCGTAGCGGCTCCACGCGTTGGCAACGCGGCGACGAGGGCTTGCCCATCAAGCTCGAGACGCAGCTCCGGAATTCCGTTGCCGTCGTAGTCACCGATCGCCGCCGGACTCGTGGATCGAACGCCGTTGGCCGTAACGCTAGCCAGGTCGATCTGATCGAGCGGATATCCGGGCACCTCGATGTATGCCGTCACGGCGCTCTTCGGCACCGCCTTCTCGATCGCGTCGGGTTCGACTCGCACATCGGCGGGCACGACGCTTTCGGCATCGGAGTACGTGTCCAGCCCGAACATCTCGATGCAGGCGTTGTTGGCCACCGCCACCAGCAAACGGTTGCCCGGGTCGATCACCAGGCCGGTCGGCAACCGCAGCTGGCCGCTGGCTTCACCGAACTCGCCGATGTAGCCGATGAAGCCACCGCTGCGGTCGAGGATCTGAATGCGGCCTTCCACCGCATCGGCAACGTAGACGCGGCCGGCTGAGTCTACGGCCAAGGCTTGCGGTCCGTTGAACTTGCCCGAATCGCTGCCCTGACCGCCGAAGCACGACACGAAGCTACCGCCGAGGTCAAATATCTGGATACGATACGTCAGTTGGTCGGCGACCAACACTTGATGGGCCGCAGAGTCGACGTGCACGGCGGCGGGAAATAGGAATTGGCCGTCGCCGGTGCCCTGACCGCCAAAACTAAAGAGCGGGCTGCCGCTAGCGCTGTACACTTTGACCAGCTGAGCGCGGCTGTCGGCGACGAAAAGATTACCGCTGCCGGCATCCACGGAGATGTCATTCGGCAGCGCGAATTCGTTCACGCCCTGACCCAACTGGAAGAGCGGCTGCCACTGCGCATCGAACGCGGTGACGCTGCCCGACTCGCTGTCACCGACGTAGACGGTACCGGTGTTGCCGACGGCGACGCTTACCGGTTTGCCGATTCCGTCGATGCGTGCGAGGACACGGCCGCTGGCAGCGCGGACCACCACCTGCCGCCGTCCGGGATCGGCGACGTAAATCGTCCCTGCGGCGCTTGTCGCCAGGCGGCTTGGAGCGCTCAACGCAGCCCGGTAGCTGCGCAGGTGTGTCACCGCCGGTGCTGGGACGCCCGAGGTCGCAGCGCTTACACAGACCGCGCGCGTCGGATGTGGGACGGCAAGCGTAAGCCAACCAAGGGCGATGATGGCGTTCGCGATCTTCATTGGAGCGTCGGAGTTGCCGCCTTTGCGGGGCGCCAGGCGACGTCGCTGTGGCAACCGCCGCAACCCGTACCCAGTTTTCCGCGATGCACGTCGGCGGTTCGATGGCAGTCCAAGCAAGCGTGCCCGACGTCCTTCATCGACGGCGCAAGGTGGCACTGCTTGCACGCCACGCGCGCGTGCGCGCCGCTCAACTTGAGCTTGGTGGTATCGTGATCGAACAGAACATCGCGTCCCCAGCCCCGTTCGTCATGACACGATTCGCAGTGCGCCCCTTGCCGGCCGCGGTGCACGTCGTCGTCGCGATGACAGGAATTGCAACTCGTCGCCAGACGTTCGGCGTGCAAATCGCCGCGATGACAATCCGTGCAACGAACCTCGGCGTGCTGGCCGCGGAGAGGATAGCGTGTATCGCGATCGTGTTGGAACGTCGGGCGCCGCCAGTCGGCTACCGCGTGGCAGGTTTCACAAGCATGACCAAACTGGCCCTGATGCGCATCCTTGGAGCTGTGGCAGCCGATGCACGTCGTCGGTGTCTGCCCCTTGGCAACGCCGTTCTTGTGACAACTCTCGCACGACACCTTGACATGCGCGCCGAGGAGCGCGAAGTGCGCGTCGCGGGCATGGTCGAATTTCGTTTGCGCCCAAGCCCGAGGGGTGTGGCACGAAGCGCACTCCTTGCCGACGTGGCCGTGATGCTTGTCGTGGCGTTCGTGACAAGCAACGCATGTTGTCGCGGTTGGCTTGTAGCGCTTGGTCACGTGACAACCCTCGCACTTCACCGTGCGATGCCGCCCCTCGAGCGCAAAGGCGGTGGCATGATCGAAACGCACGCTCTTCCATTCGCTCTCGTCGTGACAGTGGTCGCACGACGACCCGAGCGAGGCTTGATGCGGATCGTTGTGACCGTGGCAATCGTTGCAAAGCGGTAGAGCCTCGCGGAATCGTTTGTCGGGCTTGTGGCATTTGACACACGCGACTTTGGCGTGTGCACCGCGCAGCATCATATCGGCCGAGCGATGCTCGAATGTCTGACGATCGAAGTGAACGATATCTGCGTCACGCCCTTTATGTTCGGTGTGACAGTTTCGACAAGCGCGGCCGAGCACCGACGGCTCGCGTCCGTGAAATCCGATCTTGGCGGCGAGATCGGCTGCCACATCGGTGTGACAGCTCAGACAGAGACCATCCTGCGCATTCTTATCGAAGCGCTCGTGACACTTGCCGCACTGCTGTTCGACGCGTGCGTGCTTGGCGACGACCTCACCCGGCATGACCAGCGACTCCACCCAGGCCGCACTCGCCGCACCCGCCAGCCAACCGTTCGCAGCAAGAGCCCACGCGAGAATCACCACGGCCCCGCGTCGGGCCACCCATCCGCATCGCATCGTCAATACATGTGAACCGCAATGACATGCAGGACTCCCGCCACGATCAACATGACGAAGAGCGGCACATGCAGCGCGTGCCACAGTGAGAACAGCCGCTCGTAAATGGTGAACTGAGATTCTTTGACCAGCGTCCCAATGAACGCGTCGACGATTTCTTGCGTCAACGTTTCGTTGGCGCGCACGCCGGCGGCGTCCGCTAGCGCGGCGCCTCCTGCTAGGCCCAGGTCGGCATGCAACTCACGCATCACCTTACGGCGCACCCCAAGCGCCAAGATCGGCAGCCCAATCAATCGGAAGGCGACTCCGCGCACCGCACCTCGCGGCTGCCGCGCCCGTTCGTTGAACAGCGCGAGGCGGCGGCCGGCGCGCGATGCCGGCGGCAGGTGCGCATCGAGACTATGCGCGTTGAGATCCAACTCCGTGTGCAGCTCGCCGAGAGTCGCACGCGCACCGTACAGCCCGTGACTGATGTGCGTGTAGATGTAGCGACCGGCAACGCCGCTAGCCGCAACCACCAGCATCGAAATCAGCGCGACGTTGCTGTTCGGCGCGCCGAAATGAAAGTTGGAATGAAACAGTACGAAGATCGGCCCGAGAACGCCGAGCACCATGTGGATGCGGAACGATTGGCTCACCCCGCCCAGGCGGCGCAGAAAAGCGATTCGCTTCTGGGCCGAGTATACTCCCTGCAACAACAAGGTTGTTGCACCGCAAATGCCGAGCGCATAACCGACGCCTTCCTTCGGCGTGATCGGCAAACGCTCATGCAATAACCACCCGGCCGTTACCAGGAATATGACAAATGCAGTGAACAATGCCACCGCCAAAGGCGAGCTCTCGGTCACACGCCGGCCGCCGTTGCGGGTCGCAGCGCCGGAGTCGGCTTGGGCAACTTGACCCCACCGTACCGCCACCTCCACTGCCGCTGTGCCCTTCATTTGATTTCCACTCGAGGTCGGGATCGCGCGTTGGCTCGATCGGGCCAAGGCTCCAGATGCCATGCCACAAACATCAGACTCCACCACCACATTGTTGCATTCATCTTGTAGAGGTTCGCTCTTCTCGGTTTTTCCCGGTCCAGACCGGCGACATGACTGCAAGCGTCGTGCCCTTGAGCAATGCGGACAGCAACGCCTGGCTCCGTTGCTCAGCGTTGAAACTTCGCACGGCAAGAACTTGCAGAACGCCAATGCGACTCGATCACGGGAACTACGCAACCGCGGCCATGTGCGCGCAAGTTGCTCGTTGACACATCACAACATGACGGTAGGGTCGCACACGATGTTGAATGGCGAAGCACTGCGGTTTGCCACGTACCCAGCCGCAATGATCTTGATCTGGGCGTTCTATTGGATTCGCCGCCGTAGCGTGCAGCGCCGCACGCTCGACGCATTGCGCGTCGCTCAAGAAGCAGGGCTCACGGATCCGCCCTCGCTTCATCCCACCATCAACACGGCGCTGTGCATCGGCTGCCGCTCGTGCGTAACCGCCTGCCCGGAAGGCGGTGTCCTCGGCGTCATCAACGGCAAAGCGCAACTCATCAATCCCAGCGATTGCATCGGCCATGGCGCCTGCAAGACAGCTTGTCCGATGCGCGCCATCGACCTGGTGTTTGGAAGCGCCGTGCGCGGCGTCGACATCCCGGTGGTGAGCGCCGACTTCGAAACCAACGTCCCCGGAATCTACATCGCCGGCGAGCTCGGTGGCATGGGTCTGATCCGCAACGCCGCCGAACAAGGGCGCCAAGCCATCGCCGCGATAATGCGTCACCTCGGCGCCGGCGACGGGTCGCACCTCGACGTCGTGATCGTCGGCGCCGGACCGGCAGGGTTCGCGGCATCGCTCGCGGCACACGAGCGCAAGCTACGCTTCGTCACCGTCGAACAGGAGCAACGCGGCGGCACGGTGGCTCACTATCCGCGCGGCAAGATCGTCGTGACCGGTCCGATCCAACTGCCCATCGTCGGCAAAATGAGGATTCGGGAAACGACCAAAGAGGCGTTGCTGCAATTCTGGCAAGAGATCGAGCAGCGCACCGGTCTACGCGTGCACTACAACGAACGCGTCGAATCGATCGCGCGCAACGGCAGCGGATTTGTGGTGACGACGGCGCGCGAGACCTACCACGCACGCGCGGTTCTGCTGGCAACCGGAAGGCGTGGCACTCCACGGCGCCTGGCCGTACCTGGTGAGGACTTGCCGAAGGTCGTCTACCGGCTCATCGACCCGGCGCAGTATCGCGGACAGCGAGTGCTGGTGGTCGGCGGCGGTGACAGCGCGATCGAAGCAGCCACGACACTGACGGAGCAACCGGACACGACCGTCACCCTGTCGTACCGCGGTTCGTCTTTCTCGCGGGCACGACCCGCCAATCGCGAACGCCTGCAGGCGGCGCAAAGCGAGCAACGGTTGTCGGTCATGCTCGAATCACGCGTCGTGGATATCAGCCCGGAGCGTGTCGCCGTTGTCGATCGGCATGGGATGACTCACCTCGCGAACGATGCGGTGATCGTCTGCGCCGGCGGTGTTCTGCCAACGCAGTTTCTCAGAGACATCGGGGTCGAGGTTCAGACCAAGTACGGCACCGCGTGACCGCTACGGTTCATGGGTAAAGTTGTTGACCTGCCCGCTGACGTCGAGCGTGAAGCTCCCCGTCGCCGAACCCGCGGTTTCCGTCATCGCTGCACCGACGACACGCATCGTCAGCACGCTACCTTGAATCGAATCGATGTAGACCGTTCCCGCGCTCGATGACCAGACGCTGTCGCCTCCGGATGCTTCCTGACCGTAGTAGACGATGGCTTGCGCCCCGTCCGGGCTCTGGATCAGCGAAAACGCCTGTCCGGCGACCAGGCCGCCGACGACACCGAAGATATCAACCTGGATGTTGCGGGCCTGCGCGCAAGCGGTCCCGATGAACGAGCTGTTGTACGTCTCGTGAAATCCGGCAATGTAGTCCGGCGCGCGCCCTTCGCTCGCCAACGAACTGAGCCCGACGACGAAGCTCGAGCCGTCGCCGTTGAAGTTTCCTGAGAGGTTCGAAAAGCTCATCTGTAGGTTTGCCGAGCCGCAGCTCGGTGCGGGTGTCGGTGTACGCGTCGGCCCGGGTGTCGGCGGCAAACCGCCGATCAACGTCCCCGCGTACGTCGTGCCGAAGATGCCGACATCGAACGTGCCGGCCACACCGGAAGCCGGCATCTGACCGGTGATACTAAAAGGACTGCCGGCATTGCTGCCGCTCAGCTCGTACTGCCCGGTCGACAGGTTCGCCTGCCCGCTGGCCGCCGTCGAAAACAGGATATCGGCACCACCGCCTTGCCCCCATCGCGCCGCGGCCCCCGCACCGAGGAAATCGAGAAACCCCGTCGCGCTGCCGCTGGCGACAACGCGGAATCGCACCCCGATCGCACCGTCACTGGATGTCCCGTGGTAGTCGCCGACGTAGGACCCCGCCGCTTGCGTCGCTGTCGCGGTCGGGGTTGCCAGCGAAACACAGCCGTTCAAGGCGTTGTTCACCGCCGCGATGATCTCATT